>CAMWPZ010000025.1 GCA_947176305.1 uncultured Clostridia bacterium | reverse complement strand
GGGCGGGGGGAAGACGCCAAAAAATAAAACCACCGCTTCTAACAAATTAAAAAAAAATATTTAAAAAAATCGGCTGGGGCGGCTTAAATTCCCCCGCCACTGCTTTAATTTTGCCGTATAATCAACTAATTCTGTAAAGCTTCCCGAAGCAGTGCGGACAAACCCTGCCCCAAAGCTCCGCCTGCGTCTTGCACACGTGGTTTCCGCAGCTTCCGCACTCGAAAAACCCGTTTAAAAGTTCAAAATTTCCCGACTTGTCACATACAAATTTTTCCATAAAAAAAGTGTGTGTAAAACGCAATTTTTAATGCTTAAAAAGCTGATTTCGCCCTTAAATTCTTGCTTTTAATTATATAATATGGTATAATATTTTAAAGTTGAAAAATAATTTCGAGGGGTTAAAAAATGCGTAATAAAGTCAAATCCAATTACGACGCGGACAGTCTTAAAGCCTTAAAGGGACTTGAGCCCGTACGCGAACATCCCGGTATGTATATCGGGCCTACCGACGAGAAAGGACTGCACTGTTTAGTCAGGGAAGTTATCGATAACTCCATTGACGAAGCTTTGGCAGGCTATTGCGACCGTATCGACGTTACGATAACCGAGGACGGCTCCTGCGTTGTCAAGGATAACGGCAGGGGTATTCCCACGGGCATCAATAAGGAGGAAGGCATAAGCGGTGTCGAGCTTGCTTTGACCAACCTCAACGCGGGCGGTAAATTCGGCGGCGGCAAAAAGGAAGGCGGCTACAAAATTTCCTCAGGTCTGCACGGCGTCGGCGTATCCTGCGTTAACGCGCTTTCGGATACTTTAATTGCCGAAGTCTGCCAGAACGGCCATATCTTCCGTCAGGTATACCATTGCGGAATCCCCGAAACCAAGCTTAAAACGGTCGGCAAAACTCAGGAAACGGGTACGACTATCTGCTTCCACCCCGACGCGACCGTGTTCGAAACGATAGATTTCAACTACGACACCCTGAAAACTCTTTTAAGAGAGCTTTCCTATCTCAACAAGGGCCTTAAACTCACCTTGACCGACAAGCGCAACGGCAAGTTAAGACAGGACGTTTTCTGCTACGAAGGCGGCGTAGTTCACTTTATCGAGGATATCAACAGGGGCAAAAACGTCCTTTTCGATAAACCCGTTTACTTTGAAGAAAACGAGGGCGACGACAAATTCCTCGAAGTCGCTATCCAGTACAACGACGGATATTCCGAACAGATTTTCCCGTTCTCGAACAATATCCGCCAGCCCGACGGCGGCACCCACCTCGACGGCTTTAAAAATGCGCTTACAAAGGTAATCAACGACGCGGCAAAACGTTTGAACCTCATAAAGGAAAACGGCAAGCTTTCTGGCGACGACGTCCGCGAAGGCATCACCGCAGTCGTATCCGTAAAAATCGCCGACGCCCAGTACGAAAGCCAGACCAAAAGCAAGCTTTGCTCGACCTACGTCAGAACCTTCGTCTATAAGGCAGTCGTAGAAAAATTCGGCACATTCCTCGAAGAACACCCCAATGAAACCAAAGAGCTTATACTTCGCTGTCTTACCGCACAACGCGCAAGGGAAGCGGCGCGCCTTGCCCGTGAGGAAACGCACAGAAAGGGCGTGCTCGAATCCACCAAACTCCCCGGCAAGCTTGCCGACTGTTCGGACAAGCGTTCCGAGCTTTGCGAAATCTATATCGTCGAGGGCGATTCCGCAGGCGGTACGGCAAAGCAGGGCAGGGACAGGCGCTTCCAGGCAATTCTGCCTCTGCGCGGTAAAATTCTGAACGTTGAAAAAGTAAGGATAAATCGCGTACTCGAAAACGAGGAAATCAAAGCAATGATTACGGCTTTCGGTTGCGGCATACAGGAAAACTTCGACGAGAAAAAGCTCCGCTACGACAGAATTATAATTATGACCGATGCCGACGTTGACGGCTCGCACATTCGTATATTACTTTTAACTTTCTTCTTCCGCTATATGCGCCCGCTCGTCGAGAACGGCCACGTCTACGCGGCACAGCCGCCTTTGTACAAGGTTTCCGGAAAAGGTATTCCCGATACCTACCTTTACGACGACAAGGCTCTGGAAGATTTCAGAAACAGCTACAACGGCAAGTTCGAGCTGCAGCGCTATAAAGGCCTCGGTGAAATGAATAAGGAACAGCTTTGGGAAACGACTATGGACCCCGCAAAGCGTACACTCGTCCGTATCAACGTAGAGGACGCAGTCGAAGCCGACAAAACTTTCGCACTTTTAATGGGTGAACAGCCCGAACTGAGAAGACAGTTCATAGAGGATAACGCCAAACTCGTGGAAGAGTTGGACGTATAAGGAGGTAACAAGGTAATATGGCTAAAAAAGAAACCAGTCCCGAGCTTACCGAGGAATTTAAAAAGACCCTCGCCATGACCAAGCTTCTTGACGTGGAAGTGGACGAAGAACTCAAAAAATCGTTCATTGCCTACGCAATGGCGGTCAACGTTTCCCGTGCTATACCCGACGTCAGAGACGGTTTGAAACCCGTACATAGGCGTATCCTTTATTCCATGCACGAGCTTGGCTTGTACTCCGACAAAGCGTTCAGAAAATGCGCGCGTATCGTCGGTGACTGCTTAGGTAAATACCACCCCCACGGCGACAGCTCTGTCTACGACGCACTCGTAAGACTTGCGCAGGACTTCTCTATAAACTTCCCCCTCGTAGAAGGTCACGGTAACTTCGGCTCGGTCGACGGCGACCCCGCCGCCGCAATGAGGTATACGGAAGCAAGGCTTTCCAAGCTCTCCGCGGAAATGCTCCGCGACTTGGACAAGGAAACGGTTGACTTCTACCCGACGTTCGACGATACGGGTATGCAGCCCACGGTTCTGCCTTCGCGCTTCCCCAATATGCTCGTAAACGGCTCGGACGGTATCGCAGTCGGTATGGCTACGAATATTCCGCCCCACAACTTAGGCGAGGTTATCGACGGCGTTATCGCCATGATTGACAAGCCCGATATCGAAGTGGACGAGCTTATGCAGTACGTTCCCGCTCCCGACTTTCCTACGGGCGCGCTCATTATGGGCAGAAGCGGTATTAAGAAAGCTTACAGAACAGGCAGAGGCAGCATTATTATCCGCTCGCGCTGTGACATAGAGGACTATCAGGTCGGCAACCAGACGCGCACGCGAATTATAGTTACCGAAATTCCCTATCAGGTCAATAAAGCAAAGCTTATCGAAAGCATTGCAAACCTCGTCAAGGACAAGCGTATCGAAGGTATTTCGGATATCCGTGAAGAATCCGACCGCGACGGTATGCGTATCGTTATCGAGATAAAGAAAGAAGCAAACGCGCAGGTAGTTTTAAACACCTTATACAAGCACACGAATTTGCAGGTTTCCGACGGTATAATAATGCTTGCCCTCGTTGACGGCACGCCGAAAATACTCAATTTAAGAGAGTGCATTTACTATTACCTCGAACACCAAAAGGAAATAATAACCCGCCGCACGAAATACGACCTCGTCAAAACCGAGGAACGCGCACACATCTTGCGCGGACTTGTAATCGCGCAGGCGCACATAAACGAAGTAGTAAGAATTTGCCGCAACGCGGTTGATAAAACCGACTGCGTGCAGAAACTCACCGCAAACTTCGAACTCGACGAAAGACAGGCTAACGCCGTTGCCGAGTTAAGACTCTACAGACTGTCGCATCTGGAAGTAAACAAGCTCAAGGAAGAGCTTGCACAGCTCGAAGCGACGATTAAGGACTTAAAGGATATCCTCGCACACGAGAGCAGAGTTTACGAGATTATCAAGAACGACCTCCTCGAAATCAAGCGCAAATATCCTTCCGAAAGAAAGACCGAAATTGCAGTAAATTACGACGGCGACATAGAGGACGCGGACTTAATCCCCGTAGAGCAGGTCGTTGTATCGATGACCCACGGCGGTTACGTCAAGCGCCTTCCCGTTGCCGAATACCGTGCACAGCACCGCGGCGGTACGGGCATCACGGGCCACCGCCCGAAGGAAGAGGACTTCGTCGAAGAAATGTTCGTATGCTCGTCGCACGACGATATACTGCTGTTCTCTAATTACGGTAAGGCATATAAGATTAAAGCTTACGAAATTCCCGAAGCCCAGCGCACGGCGCGCGGCAGAGCGATTGTAAACATTGTACAGATTGCTCAGGACGAAAAGATAAACGCGCTTATCCCTATGCCCGAAAAGCCCGAAGGCTTTATCGTATTTGCAACAAAGAAGGGTCTTATCAAAAAGACCAAGATGGGCGAGTTCAAGCGCATTAACCGCAACGGTAAAATTGCAATCAAGCTTCTCGAAGGCGACGATTTGATTTCTGTTCAGTTCACCACAGGCAGAAAAGAAATTATGATGGCGTCGCGCTCGGGTAAGTGCATACGCTTCTCCGAAAAGAACGTAAGAAAGACTGGTCGCGGCACGGCAGGCGTAAAGGGTATGAAGCTCCCCGCAGGCGACTGCGTTGTCGATATGCTTGTCTTGGACAAGAACAAAGATATCTTAACCGTAACTTCCAAGGGCTACGGCAAGCGTTGCTCGGTTGATGAATACAGAATTCAGAGCAGGGCAGGCTTAGGTATCAAGGCGGGCGTATTCAATACGGCTACGGGCCATATGGTCAACTTAAAGCAGGTAACCGATGAAGACGACCTTATGATTATCTCCAACAGCGGTACGCTGATAAGGATGCACTGCGCCGACATTTCGCGCATAGGCAGAAACACCAAGGGCGTAAGGCTGATGCGCATAAAGGGCAAGACCGATTACGTTGCAACCGTCGCAATAACCGAATACGACGACGAAGCGGAATCGCAGGCGCCCGTAGAAGCGGCGGCAACCCAGCCCGCAGAAGGTCAGGCAACGCAACCCGTTGAAGCACCCAAAGCCCCCGTTGCAAAAGCCGAGGAAAAACCCGCTGAAACAAAAACGACCAAAAAGTCCAAGAAGTAATTGAACGATAAATAAAAAGCTGAGGCTTGAAAGCCTCAGCTTTTTTGTTGTTTAAATTGTTTATTTCTGCTGTTCTTCGACAGCTTTTTCTTTGTCCTTTTTGTGCTTCTTTGCGGAAGGCATTATCGCGTGCATAATTTCTATCAGCCAGCCCGAAACGGGGAACGCCGCTTCTATTACCACGACGATAGTCAAAATCTTTCCGTAATCCCATTCAATTTCCGCCCAGCCTACGTAGAACATTTTATCCACGAACTCGGCAGGCAACGCAAACGCAGTCACGCAAATTGCAAGCACTGCGGCGCACAGTATCGCGCGGAACAGGTTGAACGGCTTGCACAGTCTGTAAACCATTACGAAGCCCGAGAAGGTCAGGGCAATCATACACATTGCAATGTAATGGCTGCCGAACAGCTCGGCGTTTATCTCTTTCGTAATATACATCGACATTACGCAGATTATCATTAGCAGCGCACCTGATATGGCTCCGCTCATAACGTGTGTAATAAACTTGCCTTGAACTCGTTCCTTGTTCGGCTGCAACGAGAGGAAGAAAGACGGGATAGCGATAATCGCCATTTCCAGAAGCAGAACGTTTTGCGGCATAAACAGGTAAGGTACCTGCATAGCAATGCACAACAGCGCAAGTACTGCCGTAAACAGCGTTTTCATTAAGTACAGCGCGGACGAGTTTTTAATGTTATTGATAACTCGTCTGCCCTCGGCAACGACCTTCGGCATCGAATTGAAGTTGTTATCCATTAAAACCAAATGGCTGACGTTTCTCGCCGCTTCACTGCCCGAAGCAACCGAAATAGCGCAGTCGGCTTCCTTCAACGCAAGAATATCGTTTAAGCCGTCGCCCGTCATTGCAACCGGGGTGCCCTCGGCTTTTATCGAACGTACCAAAATTGCCTTCTGTTCGGGCGTAACTCTGCCGAAAACGGTGTACTTGTTCGCAACGTTTGCAACTTCCTTTTCGTTCAAGCCCTCAAGGGAAATGAACTTATCCGCGCCCTTAATGCCGGCGCGCTTAGCAACCTCGCAAACGGTTATGGGGTTGTCGCCCGAAATAACCTTTACGTTGACGTCGTTATCGCCGAACCACTTAATGGTGTCAACCGCGTCCTCGCGGATATTGTCGGCAATGGAAATTACCGCAATCGGCTTTAAAACCGCAGGCAGCTTTTCGCCGACGATAGGGGAAGGGGAGTGCGCAAGCACTATAACCCTCAAACCCATCTGCGCGTACTGTTTAACTATCCTTTCAACCTTGGGTGGATAGGGCTTCAACACGAACTCGGGCGCGCCCATACAGAACGTTCCCACGTCCTCGAAATACGCCGCCGAAAGCTTGCGCTTTGACGAGAACGGAATTGTCGAAGTCGCGCTCAGCTTATCGCTGTAACCGAAGTGGTTATAAAGCGCAATGGAAGTCTGGTTGTTGCTGTCAAGCGCGGCAAGCATACTTCCCATAATGTCGTTTAACGACAGGTCGCCGACCGTGTTCAGAATCACGCAGTCGTTAACTCTCATTCTGCCGTCGGTAATCGTTCCCGTCTTGTCAAGACATAAAACGTTTACTCTCGCTAGCATTTCCAAGGAGTACATATCCTGCACAAGCGTATGATTCTTTGCAAGCCTTACAATACCGACCGCAAGCGCAATACTTGTTAAGAGAAGCATACCAGAAGGTATCATACCTATAACGACGGTACAAGTTCGCTGAATTGCGTAGTTTATATCTTTCGAGAATATCCACGCCGTAACTTTGCTGTAAGCGGTGGGGTCCGCAAGGTCAATCTTGTGATAGGTCGTGAAGAACGTACCAATCGCAATGGGGATAATAAGTATCGAAATGACCTTTATTATCAGCTTGGTCGAGTTCATAAGCTCGGAGTTGGGGCGTTTATATTTCTTCGCCTTGGAAGTCAGCTTCTCGATATAATTTTCCTTGCCGACCTTTTCAACCCTGAACTTGCCGCTGCCGCTTGAAATGAAGCTTCCTGCATAAAGTATATCGCCGACAGATTTTTTAATCGCAACCGACTCACCCGTTAAAAGGCTTTCGTTTGCTTCAACCGAGCCCTCGGCAAGAATACAGTCCGCAGGCACCTGATTTCCAAGCTCTAAAATAAGTACGTCGTCCAAAACAATTTCGTTTACCGGAATTTCTATAACCTCTCCGTCGCGCATGACCTTGACGGTGTTCGCGGCGAGGATTGACAGCTTATCTATAGAAAGCTTCGAACGGATTTCCTGTATAATACCTATGACTATGTTCGCCGTAGTTATAAACAGTACTAAGTAGTTGGTAAAGCCCTTGGTGTTCGCAATAATCAGCGCAATGCCCGCAAGCAGACACAATAGGTTGAAGAACGTGCAGATATTCCCGATAAAAATACTTGCATAGGAACGGGAGTACTTCTTGTTCGTATCGTTGAACAGAAACTGCGTAAACCTCGTCTGCACCTGCGCGGTGGAAAGTCCCTTGTTGAGCCGAGGGGAAAAGCGTTCAACCTTGCTGTTTACGGTCTTTTTCGGGTGGCGCTTGAAGTACTTGATTATCTTTTCCTTATTGAATTCTTCCTTCTTTTTGCCCTTGCCGTTTTCGGTTTCTTCAACGGCTTCCGCCTGCGCGGCTTCAACTTCCGCCGCGGCTTCGTCCTTGACTTCTTCCGTGCTTTCAGAAGACTTATCTTTCTTGTCTTTCTTTTCGTTTACTTTATAAAATATTTTACTCATAAGCTACCAATTAAAATATTTTTACAAACTACATTATAACACAGTTAAACTATTTTTTCAAGATATTAACGGGAATTAATTGCAATTACGCGCTAAAAGAAGTATAATTGTCTTGTAAATCGGAGGAAAAACTGTAAAATGTTGGATATAAATCTCATAAGGGAAAACCCCGACTTAGTTAAAGATAATATAAAGAAAAAATTTCAGGATAAAAAGCTTCCCCTCGTTGACGAGGTTATCGCGCTCGACAAAAAGAAGCGCGAGCTTCAGTCCGAAGGCGATATGCGCCGCGCTCAGCGCAACTCGCTTGCAAAGGATATCGGAACGCTTATGCGCGAAGGCAAAAAGGACGAAGCCGAAAAAGCCAAGCTTTTATCCAAGGAAAATAACGAGCGTATCGCTCAGATAGAAGCCGAAAGCGAGGAAGTGGAAAAACAGCTTAAAACGCGCATGATGTCCATACCCAACATTATCGCTGACGACGTTCCTCTGGGCAAGGACGATAGCTTCAACGTCGAAGCAAAAACCTTTTTGGGCAAGCACGAAAAGGACTTCGAAGTTCCCTATCACCTCGACATTTTAGAAAGCTTAAACGGCATAGATCTGGACGCCGCAAGAAGAACGAGCGGTAACGGCTTTTATTACCTTACGGGCGACGTCGCAAGACTGCACTCCGCAATTTTGTCGTATGCGCGCGACTTTATGATTGATAAAGGCTTCACCTACTGCATACCGCCGTATATGATAAGAAGCAACGTCGTTTCCGGCGTTATGAGCTTTGAGGAAATGGACGGTATGATGTACAAAATAGAGGGCGAGGACCTGTACTTAATCGGCACGTCCGAACACTCTATGATAGGCAGATTTATGGGCGAGGTTTTACCCGAAAGCTCACTGCCCCAAACCCTTACCTCGTATTCGCCCTGTTTCAGAAAGGAAAAGGGCGCGCACGGCTTGGAGGAGCGCGGAATTTACCGCATACACCAGTTTGAAAAGCAGGAAATGATAGTACTGTGCAAGCCCGAAGAAAGCGACTACTGGTACGAAAAACTTTGGAACTACACGGTAGAGCTTTTCGTGTCGATGCAAATTCCCGTCCGCCAGCTTATCTGCTGTTCGGGCGACTTGGCGGACCTGAAGTATAAGAGCTGCGACGTGGAAGCGTGGAGCCCCCGCCAGAAAAAATATTTCGAAGTGGGAAGCTGCTCGAATCTAACTGACGCGCAGGCAAGGCGCTTGGGCATAAGATACAAGAACACCGCAACGGGCAAAAACGAGTTTGTTCACACGCTGAACAACACGGTAGTAGCGCCGCCGAGAATGCTTATAGCCTTTCTTGAAAACCACCTGCAAGCCGACGGAAGCGTATTCATACCCGAGGTTTTACGCCCCTATATGGGCGGCAAGGACAAAATAGTCCCCAAAAAATAAATTTAAAGGACGCTGTCAAGCGTCCTTTTTTGTTAAATATTTTTTAAACTTCTTTGCGGTGAAGATTGAAATTTTGAATTTCTTTTCGCGCAGCTTTTCAAGCTTGGTTACGGGGAACCGCTTTTCAAGCGCAAGGAATAAAACTATTTCGCCCTTCAATTTCGCGTCGAACTCCGTAAGCTTGTCTGCCGAGTATTCGCCGCCGCGGATAGCGAGCATAGCAAGTATATAAAATTCGGTAAGCATAGAGATAAGCATATCCGAAACGTGCGCGTAAACTTCCTTTGAAAGCTTCGCTTTGACCTTTTTAAATTCGGCGCAGGCAATCAGAATGCTTTCCTTTACGCCCTCGTCGAACTTCGCGTCCTCGCCGCTTTTGCAGACGGGGGTGTACAGCGTTTTCGTTATGGACTTAGCTTCGAGCGCGGAAAACACGTCGAACAAAAAGGCGCAGTTATTATCCTTAAAATTCAAGCCCTTGAACAGCGAATTTTTCGCCGCCGTGCCGTGGGAAAAGCTCACCAAATCGCTATCTTTATCGCCGAGAACGCTAACCATCATATGTAAATCGCACAGAGAGTATCCGCTCGGTAACAGATAAATATACTTTCCCTTCGCCTGTTTTAAGAGGGAGGGAATATCATTTTCGTTATTTTCCGTATATAAAAATTCAACCTCGTCGTACGGGTTTTCGGCAAGCTCGCCCAAATTTCCCCCGCAGACGACAATAGTCAGCAATTTTTTCATATAAAAATTATATAACAAATAATTATAATTGTCAAGGACAGTTCCCGTTCCGATTGATATTTTCATAGCGATATGTTATACTTTAACCGTAAAGCGGAACAATTAAAATGAATTTGGTATTTTTCGATATCGAGTGCGCGGTAGTCAGAAAGACGGTTGCGAAAATCTGCGCGTTCGGTTACGTCGTGTGCGACGAACAATTCAATATTATAAAAAAGGAAGATATCCTCATAAACCCCCGCGGTGAGTTTCATTTGACCGACAGAAAGGGCGACAAGGGAATAATTCTACCCTACGAGTACGCGGAGTTCAAAAAACACCCCGCGTTCCCCAAGGTCTATCCGTACATAAAAAGCCTTTTGGAGGACGAAAACAACGTTATTTTAGGTCACTCGACTATGAACGACGTAAAGTACTTAAACCTCGAAACCAAGCGCTTCCGCTTGCCGTCGTTTAAGTTTTCCTTTTCGGACAGTCAGCTCATCTATATGACTTTAGTGGACGACTTTTCCCATCAGTTCGGCTTAGAGCAAATTGCAAAGGACTTAGGTGTGGATTTCACACCCCACCGCGCCGCAGACGACGCGTACGCGACAATGCGTATTGTCGAAGCTATGTGCAAAGCCAAAGGCTGTAACTATTTCGAGCTTGCGAAGCTTCTGAAAATGTACGACGGAAAAATAAAGAACTATGCGGTAACCGCGCCGACTTCGGGCGGACTTAAAAATCATAACGCGAAGGTCAGGGAGGAAAAGCGCGAACGCTCGAAAATCCGTACTGAATTTTTTAACTTCGTATCCCGCAAAAGGTCCAAACGCGGCGCCAAGTACGAGGGCAAGGTTTTCACCTTTTCGCGCTGTATCGAGGATAATTTATCGATTTCCAAGGACCTAATAGAAAAAATTTATGCGGCGGGCGGCAGGTATTCCCAGCACGTCACCCACAGCGATTTTTATATTAAAGCCGAGGGCGACAATTCGCCGCGCACGCTTAGCGCGGAAAAGCTCGGCGTTAAAATAGTAGATATTGCGCAGTTGGGGGAAATGCTTGATGATTGAGCTTCCCGCAGAATTTATTCAAAGGATGAGCAAAATTGCGGGCTTTAAAGAATTTTTAAAGAGTTATGAAAAACCGCCCGTTCGCGCAATACGCGTGAACACGTTAAAAATTTCCGTCGAAGACTTTAAAAAAATTTCGCCATTTGAATTAGAGCAAGTGCCTTGGGAGAAGAACGGCTTTTACGTCAACGGCGAGGGTTTGGGCAAAACAATTTTGCACGCGGCGGGGCTTTACTACGTGCAGGAACCGTCCGCCATGTGCGCCGCACCTAAGCTTGACGTAAAGCGCGGCGAGCGCGTTCTCGATTTATGCTCAGCCCCCGGCGGTAAGGGTACTCAGCTTGCGCAGGCAATGGACGGGGATGGCGTTCTCGTTCTCAACGAAATCGACTATAAGCGTTGCGGCATTTTAGCGTCAAACGTTGAACGGCTTGGCATAAAGAACGCAATAATAACCTGCAAATCGCCCAAAAATCTTGCCCAAAGCGCAGAGGAATACTTTGATAAAATTCTCGTCGACGCGCCGTGTTCTGGCGAGGGAATGTTCAAAAAGGAAGTAAACGCAATTCCCGAGTGGAGCTTGCAGAACGTAAAGCTTTGCACCGAACGTCAGGAAAAAATTCTCGACAGTGCGGCGGTAATGCTTGCAGGGGGTGGACGGCTCGTTTATTCCACCTGTACGTTTGCGCCCGAAGAGGACGAGGGGCAGATTGAAAATTTCCTTAAAATGCATAAGAATTTCAGACTTATTTCCATGGACAAACTGCTTCCCCACGAGGTTTGCGGTGAAGGGCATTTCTGTGCCGTCCTTGAAAAATGCGACGGCGACCGCCGCGCATTGAATGCGTTTACGGGTACTGCAATTGTTAATAAAGCGGCTGACAGATGCTTCCGTGACTGGGCAAAGGACGTGCTGAACGTTGAATTCGGCAACCTGTTTCAGACGGGCGATAGGGGCAACGTTCATATCTATTCGATTCCAGATGAAATGCCGTCGCTCGGTTACGGCGTCGTTCGTTCGGGTGTATGCCTTGCTACGGTGAACGCCGTCAACGGCAAGGTCGAACCTGCTCATGCGCTTGCAATGTGCTTGAAATCTGACGAGGTAAAGCATATCGAAGTGGACGAAGCCACCGCGCTTAAATATCTGCGCGGCTTAACGTTCGACTGCGCCGAAAGCGAAAAGGGCTGGCGCGTAGTTACCTTTATGGGCTATCCTCTCGGCTGGTGCAAAGCAGTGGCGGGAGTAGCCAAAAACCATTTGCCCAAAGGACTCAGAATTTAATTAATAAAAAAATTTAAGCCGCCTGCGCAAACTTGCGCAGGCGGCTTTTATTAATTTTACAATATTATTCGCCGTCTTTGTTTTCTTCGGCTTTGTCTTCCGCGGGTGCTTCGTCAACAGGCGTGGCGGGAGTTTCTTCAACCGCTTCGGCAGTTTCCGCAGGTGTTTCCTCAACGCTTTCAACTGCTTCGTCCAATTGAGGCTCTGCTTCAGCAGGTGCTTCCTCGGTAGCCTCAGCAGGCGCTTCTTCAACCGCTTCTGCGGTTTCTTCAGGTGCTTCGTCCGCCGTGTCGGCTTCTGGCTCGCTCGCATCTTCCGCAGGCTCGGCATTGTCGCCGTTTTCTGTTACGCGGTCAACTTCCTCGAATTCTTCCTTCTGGATATGAAGCTTCCTGATATAGCGGTTGCGCTTCTGCTGGTCGTAGTTGTTTTTGCCGGTCACCTTGTTCTTGCGCTTCTTCTTAATCATATCCTTAATCATAATGGAAGCAATCGCGAACAGCAACGCTACAACGAGCAGGATGGAGGAAACGAGCAGCCAAACCGTAGTGTTGTCTTTCTCGTTTTCGCCTTCGTCCTGTTCACCGTCGTCCTCGATATTGGTGGTAAACGTCTGGTCAATCGCGGAGTAGTTTGCAAATACCGTGTAGGAATTTTCGTCCTTTATCGAAAGGTATGCAAGCGTTTCCTCGTAGTCGTTGATATTATATTCGTAACCCGTTTCGTTCTCGGCTGCAACGTCCTTATTGAAGGGCTTGAAGTTCGCCGAATCGTACAGGCTGAAGGTGTAGTAGTGCGCCTTGTAGCTTGCAAGAATACCGTCCGCATAAGTCTTAACTTCCGTTTCGGTAAGCTTACCTTCTTCGATATATTTGTTTACAAGGTCAGCATAGTACTTAATATTTTCGGTAGAGGATTCGAAGCCTTCGCCCAAAAGGTCCTTTTCAATGAGCAGGTTTTTGTACGCTTCGATAATCTCGCCCTCGTACCAATCCATAAGCGAATTGTCGCTTATCGAATTATAGCTGTAATCGAATATTACGACGCCGTTCTCTGTGTTGCCTTCGCTCTTGTATTCGTCGCGAACGCCGCTCCACAGCTCGAGGCGGTAATTCTTCGCCTCGCTGCCCGCGTTGATTACAAAGTTCACGGTAATCCACTTGCCTGCAACGTTTGCGTCGTTTCCGTTAATTTCCACGAAGTATTCTTCGGAAATTCCCGTATAGTCGTACTTTGCAAAGCTGGTATCGAAGGGCGCAACCTCGCTGGTTGCCTTGCCTTCTACCATATAATAGTATTTGCTGTCCTTGAACTCGTAAATCTTCTTTCCGTCGGTAGTGGTGAGGTAGCAGTTCGCTTCCGCGCCGTTCTTGCCGCTGTTGGTAGCGTAGTAAATTTCGCCGTCCTTTAAATCGTCAAAGCTTACGCTGTTTCCGTCCGCGTCGAAGTAAGCCAAGGTTTCGTCGTTGTAAACCTTTTTAAGGTTCCAGACGTTTGCGAAAAGCTTTCCGTCTTTATCCTCGTAAAGTCCGTCGTCGCGCAGGGTATACAAAACGTTCTCGCGGCGTTCGGAAAGGCTCGCGTCCTTCTTCGGCTCGGCTTTAAGCACGTTTCCGTCCTCGTCGTAACGGAAGGTGTAGCGTGGCGCGTTGAAGTTAAGAATGTTCTTGCCCGCAGAGGTGTCCGCAAGGTAAACGTACGCAACCGCGCCGCTCGAAACCTTAACTCTCACGCTTACGGTCGAATAGCCGTTTGCGGAAATGTTCTTGCTTTCGCCCACGAAGCCGTAGTTAATGACTTCCTGCGTGGAGTAGTAATCTTTTTTCTCGTCAAACTCGTCGTCATCCGCAACCTTGACGAACTCGCCCTTGTCGTTTTTATACCAGTAATTCTTAAAGGTGTCGGCAGTCGCGCCCTTTACGCGCACGTAGCCTTCCCTCAAAGAGTTCACTATGATAAGCGGCTGAATGGAGGTGGAGCCGAAAATTTCGTTCCACGCGTCAATCGCGGTCATACTACTTGCGTTGAAAGAAGTAAGCAGCTTTCCGTACCAGTCCTGAGTATTGTAGTTTTCAAAATACTCTTTATTGATAAGTCCGGCATTGCCGTTTTTATTGATATCGTCGAACGGCAGTGAAATCGCGCCGTTGTTGACTATTGCAGAGCTTCCGCCGTTCACGCCCTGATAGGAGGAGGGGTCGGAAATATTTTCTTTAATAAGGTTCGACTGGCTTCCGTAAACGTCGTCGAATACGTGCGTCTTTTTCGCCTCGGTTTCTTCAAGGGTAAGGCTTGCGGTGTACTGACCGCTGCCAGTGTACGCGTAAACGTCCTCGTCGACTTCAAGCGTCTGCATATTCGCAAGCGCAACCCAGCCCGCCTTGTATCCGCTGACGTTCGTGCCCTTTATGGTCGTGTTGCCGAAGCTGAATTCCAAGGTCAGGGTTTTGTCCTCGGTGTTCTCGTTCTTCACGAAGAAGAAGCACTGTACCCAACCGTCGTAAATATCCTCGTTGTCGTCGTCAAGCTTGGTTTTAACGTTTGTGGAATCAACGTTAATTCCCGCGTTGGTATCTTTATCGTCCTTATCTTTAATTTTAACGGTTGCCGCCGTCGCGCCGTTCATATCCGAGGTCTTAACCCAGAACGAAATTATCTGATAGCCGTTGCCCTTAACCGTAAGGTCGAAGGAAGCGGTGTACGCCGCGCCGTATGCGGAAAGCATAACGAGCATATTGTTGTCCGTCGTGCTGTCAAGCTTGGGCAGATTAGCCGCGCCCTTCAAAGCGTTGGTCAGAAGTTCGTGGTACTGCGTCTGACCTGCCGTAAAGGTGTAGCCCGCCTTAACGTAAGCAAGCAAGTCCTTTGCGGTGTTAAGCGCGTTGAAGTCCTTGGGAAGCTTCGCGTCGCCAACGCTTTCGGCAGAGCCGAAGCCTATCGTCTTTCCGCCGTATTCCAAAGCCGAAACGTAACTGTCGCTGTCGACGGTAAGTCCGGCCTTAACGCCCGTACCGAACGTAACCTTTTCATACTCGTTAGTGGAAGCAAGGTCTAAAAGGTAGTGGAAGTTATTCGAATAACGCGCGTCGGTCGTTTCGCTGGAAAGTCCCTCGTTTCTCGTGTAGCTGTCGGCTTTGAAAATCTTTTCGCTCTTATCGCTCGAAAGTCCGCACTTCGCGTCGCCGATTTTGTTTTCGTTTGCGGAATACGAGCAGTTTTCATTATCGAGGCTTTTAAACCTCGTAACCGTAACGTCGTCAAAGAATGCGTAGCCCTCGGTGTTGTAATCGCTTTCGCCCAAACCGAGCTTTAAGGTAACCGAGCTTGAAGCAAAGTCGCACGCGTTGATATAAAGCGTGTACTTAACCCAACCGTCGTATTTATTGTCGGCTTTGTTTTCGCCGATAAGCTTTTCGGTATTGATGCAGGTAATGGCAAAGTCGTCAAGAGTGGTGCTGCCAACCGTGTGGGTTACGGTAATGTTCGCGCCGCGGTCCTGTTCGACTTCCTTGCCCTGCGAATATTTGAGATAAGCCGTCTTGACCCATACGGAAATTTCCGCAGAGGTGTTCGCGGGCAAATCGACACTGACTGAAGAATAATTCTGCGATGTGCCGTTGTGCGCCGTTGCGTAGTTGTGCAACATTAAAACGTGGGAGATAGGCGTTTCGAACTTCTCGTCAAGGAAGTAATCGCCGTTCTCGTTTTCGTAAACGGTCTGTCTGTCGCCTTTCTCGTCGATATAATAAAGTCCGTTATTGTCGCTCTTTACTGCGTAGTGCGTGCCGGGGTTTGCAATCAGATCCTTTGCATGCTCGTCAACTTCGTCCTTGTCGTCCTCGCTGTCCGAACTCGTCTTAACGTTCAACGCCTTGTAGGTATCCTGATATAAAATATCGCTCGACTTCATTCCGTTGTAGTCGACGTATAAATCTTTGTAATCGCTGTCGCTCGCGTCCAGATCGTTGTTTGCGTCAAGCTTGTCCGCAAGCGCGCTGTCGGTCAAAGCCTCCCAAGCCTTGGGGGAAGTGCCGATAATACCGGACATAGTGTAGGACGAGCCGCCCTTCGACCAACTCGTGGGCGTCTTTATAAGGTGAAAGGCGTCGTCGGGAACTTCGTAAATTTCAAAGTTTCCGTTCTTTAAAAGCTGGTCGTCCACGACGGAAGTCTTCTTTTCGTCCTCGTCCTCGTTATTTTCGTCTGCTTTTTTACACGCTGCGGCCATTCCCGTTAAAGAGAAGGAAGCCGTGCAGGCAAGCGCAAGCATAACGTATTTAAATCTGCGCTTTTTCGGGTAATTCTTTGACATAGTTTACTTATCCTTAATATAAATAATCGTACTCTAATATTTTAATATAATTACCGTCTTTAATCAAGCGATTAATGCCCCGTAAGCCGAAAATTTTTATTATTTTTACCCTAATTGCGCAAACTTTTTGAAAAGAGTGAATTTTATGACTAAGAAATTTTTTAAACGCGCGTCCGCAGGGCTTTTGACGGGCGCTGTAAACGGACTTTTCGGCGGAGGCGGCGGTATGGTCGCCGTGCCGCTTTTAAAGGGTATGCTCGGCTATCCCGACAAGCAGGCGCACGCCACGGCTATTTTTATTATCGCGCCCGTCTGCGCCGCAAGCGCGGTTGTGTATATAATCAACGGCTACGCCGCTTTGGACGTAATAATACCTGCAGCCATAGGTTCGGTTGCAGGCGGTTTGGCAGGGGCTTACTTTTTAAACAAATGCCCCAAAACCTTTATAAACTATATTTTCATAGCCCTGATGTTCGTCGCAGGGATAAGGATGATTTTGCCGTGAGCTTTATTTTGTTCTTAATCGCGGGCTTTTGCTCTGGCTTTATCGGCGGTATGGGTATGGGTGGCGGAACGGTTTTAATTCCCGCTTTAACCGTCCTTTTGGGAGTGGAACAGCACGTCGCGCAGGCAACGAATTTAATCGCCTTTCTGCCCATGGCGGCTTTCACCTTAAAGGTCCACAAGGAAAACGGGCTTTTGAAAACTCAGGGACTGCTGACCTTGGTAATCCCCGCGCTTTTAACTTCGATAGCCGCGGGCTTTTTGGCGGCATTACTTCCTTCCGAGGTCTTAAAAA
>CAMWPZ010000024.1 GCA_947176305.1 uncultured Clostridia bacterium | reverse complement strand
TCGGAAACGCATTTATTGTGCAGAACAAAATAATTATAACGGCAGATTAGCGCGTCGATAAGCTGCTCGTCACCCGCTCTCACCGCATTTAAAAGCTCGTCTAAAATTTTATACGCGCCTTCCTTTTCTTCTCTCTGAACGGAACAGCGTTTTATGTACTGCCTTTCGTTTAGAATACAGAGCGATATTTCGGAAATAAGCTTAGAGCGCAATGAATTTGGCACTACGGCGCGTATTTCATAATCTTCGCCGTTTTCCTCGAGCGTGTCCTTATATACCTGACGGAGCATGTCCTCGAGGCTGTTTATAATCGTCTTGCAGAATGCCTGATAGCTTGAAAAATAACTACCGTCTTCAAGGAAATATTTTTGCAGAAAATCGTTGAAGTTGAGCGTATCCCTATCGAACTCAACCAAAAGACAGAAAATGAACGCAAGCCTTTGCCCTATCGTGTGCGGCAGAATTACGTAACTTTTGTTAAACACTCCGTCGTTAAGCGTAACGAGGCACCTTTGCTTTTCCTGCAAATAATCAAAATCTTTTGTGACGGTATCGAACAGCCTGTATAAATCGGGGCTGTTGACTATGCACTTCAAGAGGTCCTTGATTTTCGTGGTTGCCATAATGAATTTGCATTTTTTAAGTTCTTCACACTTTTCTAAAAAGGTTAAAACCTGTTCTTTCGTACTGCTCATACTTCACCTTTTAATAATTTTCAAATACATTATACCACAGATAATTTTAAAATTAAATGATTTTACGGGCAAATATCTTGATTTTAATCGAAATATTATGTATAATGGATAAAACTTTTGCATTTTTTAATGCTTTTTATTTATTTATGTTGAACACGGGCGAAACTTCTATCAACAAATTAATAATTCTGTTCGTCTTCGATAAGATGGAAAGCGCACTGTCCGAAAGAACTATCGTGGATATGTGCTCCTCTTCGAATAACTGGATGGGTTATATGGATTGCGTCAATATTATTCACAAGCTTATTGACGACAATTTTATTTGCATAGTCAACGAGGACGAAGATACGCTTTACACCATTACGCCCGACGGAAGGGAAACGCTTGCGAACTTCTACATAAATATTCCTAAAAGCGTCAGGGAAGAAATTTCGATTTTCGTAAAAAAGAACAGCGCGCGATACAGAAACCGTCAGGAATGCCGTTCGGACTACTTCCAGAATATGGACGGAACATACACTGTTGTGCTTAAAATTCTTTCGCCTGTGCAGGCTATACTTGAAATTAAATTCGTCGTTCCCGATAAAAAGACAGCAAAAGCTATTTACAAAAAATGGGAAGAAAAAGCCGCAGACGTATACTCGGTTATTTACGAAAACCTTTGCGATTAGGAGGAAAAATGTTTACTTACTTTACGTCAGGGACCTGCTCGAGGCAGATTATATTCGAGGTTGACAAGGACAATAAAATTCACGGCGTTAAATTTATCGGCGGTTGCAGCGGAAACCTGCAAGGCGTCGGGCGGTTGGTTGAAGGCAGAAAAATTGACGAGGTTGAAGCTCTGCTTTCAGGCATTAAATGCAGAAACAACACCTCCTGCCCCGATCAGCTTTCAAAGGCAATAGTTGCGTATAAAAAATCACTTGAAGACGCCAAGGCAAAATAAATTTAAAAATTAAAAGCGGACCGAAACGGTCCGCTTTTTTTGTGCTTTTTACTGGGTTTTAAGCAATTATGTCTGACACAGTACTATTTAAAGTTTATAAATTACCCAATAAATCATATAAATTGCTCATATCCTTGTTTGCAAGGTCGTAATAGAAGCATCTGCCGTCATAACCGTATTCCTGCATATAGCGGATTAAATTAAAGCCGCTGTCTCCGCTTTTCACCGCAATAAGCAGCTTTTCATAAGGCATACCGCCGCTCTCATAAACTTTGTTAAAGTCGAATTCCACCCAAAGCCCATCTTTCATTGCCTTAACCGTTTCCCTGTTAAGACTTACACCGAACGCAGGCATTAAGTGCGCGCCGTCCAGCATTTCGTTCCATGCTTTTAAAATGCTTTTATATTCGTCGGTCTGCGCAGAATAAGTTACAACATTTCCGTCGTTATAAACGTTGATATTTTCTGCTTTTTCAAAAACGTTTTCAAGTTTGATACAAATCATATTTCTATTATTTTCCTTTTTTACTCAAATATTCGTCGATAGCTTTTGCCGCCGTTTTGCCCGCGCCCATTGCGAGAATTACGGTTGCCGCACCAGTCACCGCATCACCACCTGCAAACACACCCTGTTTGGAGGTTGCACCCGTCGCTTCTTCAACTATTATTCCGCCGTGTTTGTTTACTTCAAGTCCTGCGGTGGTGTTTTTAATCAGCGGATTAGGGCTTGTTCCTATCGCCATTATAACGCAGTCAACGGGTAATACGTATTCACTGCCCGCGACTTCTACAGGACGGCGGCGCCCCTTTTCGTCGGGTTCGCCAAGCTCGCATTTGATAAGCTTAATTCCTGTAACACAGCCGTTTTTAATATCCCGCCTGTCGTTCTCATTTTTGTAGCCTAAAATTTCAACGGGATTTCTTAAAATTTCAAACTTTACGCCCTCTTCTTCAGCGTGCTCGACTTCCTCTTTTCTTGCAGGAAGCTCAGCCATGGAACGGCGGTACACTATGTAAACGTTTTGCGCGCCGAGTCTTAAAGCCGTACGCGCAGCGTCCATTGCGACGTTGCCGCCGCCAACTACAGCTACGTTTTTCGCGTGCATAACGGGCGTATGCGCACCTTTTTCGTAAGCCTTCATAAGGTTTGCGCGTGTTAAAAATTCGTTGGCGGAATAAACGCCTTTTAAGCCTTCGCCCTTTATACCCATAAACCGCGGCAAGCCTGCGCCAGAGCCTATAAACACGGCTGAATAACCGTCTTCAAATAATTCGTCAACAGTCAAGGTTTTACCTACGACGACGTTTGTCTGAATCTCTACGCCGTATTGCTGTAAGGTTTCAACTTCCTTTTTAACTATGTCCTTAGGCAAGCGGAATTCGGGTATACCGTATACGAGTACGCCGCCCGCTTCGTGCAAGGCCTCGAAAACGGTCACTTTGTATCCTTTTTTTGCAAGGTCGCCTGCACACGCAAGCCCCGAAGGACCGGACCCGACTACGGCAACTTTAAAGCCGTTGGGCTTAGGAGGTACGGGTTTACCTTTAAAATTTGCGTTATGATAATCCGCCACGAAGCGTTCAAGCCTGCCGATTGCAACGGGCTCGAACTTAATTCCGAGCGTGCACTTGCTTTCGCACTGCGTTTCCTGCGGACATACTCTGCCGCAGACCGCAGGAAGGCTCGAGCTTTGAGAAATTACGTTATACGCGCCCTCGAAATCGTTTTGCTTGATTTTAGAAATAAATTCGGGTATAGAAACGTTTACGGGGCAACCTTCAACACAAGGTCTGTTTTTACAGTTTAAGCATCTGTCCGCTTCTGCAACGGCAAGTTCTTTCGTATAGCCGAGCGCAACTTCCGAAAAGTTTTTTGCACGTAAGGAAGCTTCCTGCACGGGCATATCGTGCTTATTGGGTTTTATAGCCATTTATTTTACCTCCTTTTTAAAGAGGTTACAGCAAGCTTCGCGCTCGTTCCTTTCAAATTCAGCATACATATTCGAACGCGCCATTGCCTCGTCAAAGTCAACCTCGAAGCCGTTAAAATCAGGCCCGTCAACGCACGCAAACGCAGTTTTACCGCCAACGGTAAGACGGCAGCCTCCGCACATACCCGTTCCGTCAATCATTATGGGATTCATTGAAACCGTCGTGGGAATATTATAAGGCTTAGTAGTCGCCACTACGAACTTCATCATAATAAGCGGGCCAATCGTTATAACTTCGTCAAAGCTTTCACTGCTTTCTATTGCTTCCTTCAAAGGCAAGGTTACGACGCCTTTTCTGCCGTAACTTCCGTCGTCGGTAACGATAGTCAGTTTATCGGAACAAGCCTTGAACTCGTCCTCTAAAATAACCAAATCTTTATTGCGGAAACCGATTATAGAGTGAACTTCACACCCTTGTTCGTGCAGCTTCTGCGCCACGGGTAATGCGATTGCACAGCCCACTCCTCCGCCGACTATACAAACTTTTTTCAGATTTTCGGTTTTGGTTGCGTTGCCCAAAGGACCTACGAAATCCTGGATACACTCGCCCTCATTCTTTTCGTTAAGGCGCATCGTCGTACCGCCGACAATCTGGAAAATTATCTTCACCGTACCCGCCGCACGGTCATATCCCGCAACGGTCAGAGGTATTCTCTCGCCGTCACTATCGACGCGGAGAATGATAAACTGCCCCGCCTGTGCCTTTTTTGCAACGAGCGGCGCGTAAATATCCATCATCGTGACTGTGGAATTTAAAGCGCGTTTTTTAACTATTTTATACACTTCTATCCTCTTTCTTTATAAGCTTTCTTATAGATTTAATATATTGAATAGGGAAAGGCGCATGTTCGTCGTCGGCAAAAGTAACGCGGCGGATTACGCCTTCCTGCACGTTATTATGTCTGCCGAGCGGCGCGATAACCTTGTCGCCCTCCTCCGCATTTGCAAAATTGCAGGTATACCAATAGGTATACCCCTTTACGTTTTCGTCATCGACGAACTCAACCGCGACGAAACAGTCTGAATTATTCATACGGTTTAATTATATCATATTTTGTAATAAAAGCAAGAAATAAGGCTCGGTTTTTCAACCGAGCCTTGTCTTTTAAATTGTATTATTCGTATTCGACTACGTCTATCCACTTGCGGAGGAATTCTTCCTCGCCTTCCTTTGCTTTAACAAGACGAGAAGCCGCGACGATAGGTACCCAGCGTTGAACGTACTGAATCGCCGTATCACTCTTTTTGCAATAAAGCTTTAAGTACTTATCGCCAAGCTCAGCCTTGCCCGCAAGATAGAACAAAAGATATGTTCTTGCAACGTCTGCGGAAGAATTGCCCTGCGTTGCGTGCGCCCAGTCGATTATAAACGGCGTTCCGTCTGCTGTTATAATTACGTTCGACGGGTTAAAGTCGCCGTGGCAAAGGTGCGCATGCTTGGGCATGGAATCGAGGCGTGTGTGCAAATCGTAACGTGTAGTTGCATCAAGGCTTGCGGCTGAAATTTTAGCCTGCATTTTGTCCTTCAATTTATTGAGCATAGGCACTTTTCTTGAAAGCACAGTGCGCTGTAAATCAACGAACATATTTAAATATTCGTCCTCCTTTTCGGGGTGCTTTTGCATAAGCGTTTCAAGCGTTTCACCCTCGATATAGTCAAGAATAATCGCCCACTTGCCCTTTACCACCTCGATAGATTTGATTTTGGGAACGTTTAAATCGGTTTCCTCCACGCGCGCGTGATTTAAAGCCTCGTTCAAAATATCGGCTTTCGAATAGCTTGCGTCAAACACTTTTACAAGCTTGTCGCCGTCCCTGTAAATCTTTTTGTCCGCCCTTGAAAAAATTTCCTGAGTCATAATTTTCCCTCCCTGTTATTTTCCGTAGTACGCATTAAGGTACATCTGTTTAATTTCGCTCATTAAAGGATATCTGGGGTTAGCGCCCGTGCACTGGTCATCGAACGCCTGCTCCGTCATATCGTCAAGACGGTCAAGGAAATCCTTTTCGTCTATGCCGTAGTCCCTAATGGTCTTTTTAATGCCGATTTTGGTTTTAAGCTCGTCAATCGCTTTTATAAGATTCTTAACCTTCTCGTCGTCGTTCTTTCCGCCAAGTCCGAGATATTCGGCAACTTCCGCATATCTACTCTTGGTCTTGGGGTGGTCGTACTGACTGAAAGTGCCCATCTTAGTAGGCGCTTCGGACGAATTGAATTTAATAACCTCGTCAATCATAAGCGCGTTCGCAACGCCGTGCGGTAAATGATGGAACGCACCCAGCTTATGCGCCATACTGTGGCAGACGCCGAGGAACGCATTTGCAAAAGCCATACCCGCCATAGTCGCCGCGTTAGCCATTTTCTCTCTTGCCAGAACGTCGGTCTGCCCGTTGTCGTATGCCGCGGGGAGATATTCGAATATTACTTTAAGCGCCTGCAAAGCAAGTCCGTCCGTGTAATCGGTTGCAAGCATTGAAGCATAAGCTTCGAGCGCGTGAGTTACCGCATCAATACCCGAAGCGGCGGTCAAGCCCTTAGGCGCAGACATATGCAAATCAGTATCGACTATTGCCATATTCGGCATAAGCTCGTAATCTGCAAGGGGATATTTTACTCCCGTCTTTTCATCGGTGATAACCGCAAACGGAGTTACTTCCGAGCCGGTACCCGCCGACGTGGGAATAGCTATAAAATAAGCCTTCTCGCCCATTTTAGGGAAAGTGTAAACCCTCTTTCTTATATCCACGAAACGCATTGCCATATCGAGGAAATCAACCTCGGGGTGTTCGTACATTACCCACATAATTTTCGCGGCGTCCATTGCACTGCCGCCGCCAAGCGCGATAATCGTATCAGGCTCAAATGAGCGCATCTGCGCAACGCCTTCAAGCGCGCACGCACGCGTGGGGTCGGGTGCTACGTCAAAGAAAGTACTATGCGTAATTCCCATTTCATCAAGTTTATCCGTAATACACTTAGTAAAACCGTTTTTATACAGGAAGCTGTCGGTTACTATAAACGCACGTTTTTTGCCCATAACCGTTTTCAATTCGTCCAACGCAACGGGCAGACAACCTTTCTTAATATATACCTTTTGGGGCGCCCTGAACCACAACATATTCTCTCTCCTTTCGGCAACCGTTTTAATATTCAAAAGATGATTTATACCTACGTTTTCGGAAACGGAGTTACCGCCCCACGAGCCGCACCCGAGCGTAAGCGACGGTGCAAGCCTGAAATTGTACAAATCGCCTATACCGCCGTGCGACGATGGAGTGTTTACGAGAATACGGCAGGTTTTCATTCTCTCACCAAACTTGGTGATTTTGTCCTTATCCGTAACCGCATTGACGTACAACGACGAGGTGTGTCCGTAACCGCCGTCTTCAACCAATCTTTCGGCTTTATCGAGTGCGTCGTCAAAATCTTTCGCACGGTACATCGCAAGCACGGGTGAAAGCTTTTCGTGCGCGAATTCTTCCGAAAGCTCGGCCGATTCAACTTCGCCGATTAATATTTTTGCAGTTTCGGGAACTTCCACTCCCGAAAGCTTTGCGATTTTATACGCGCTCTGTCCAACTATTTTAGCGTTGAGCGAGCCGTTTATAATTATCGTCTTTCTTACCTTGTCAAGCTCGTCGTCTTTAAGGAAATAGCAACCGCGCGTTGCAAACTCCTTTTTAACTTTATTATATATCTTGTCTAAAACTATTACCGACTGTTCGGAAGCACAAATCATACCGTTGTCAAAGGTCTTGGAGTGAATTATCGAGCTTACTGCGAGCAGAATGTCCGCGCTTTCATCTATTACAGCAGGGGTATTGCCTGCGCCGACGCCGATTGCAGGCTTGCCGCTCGAATACGCGGCTTTAACCATACCGGGGCCGCCCGTCGCAAGAATAGTGTCAACTTCCTTCATTAAAATGTTCGTCATTTCAAGCGAAGGAACGTCTATCCAGCTGATAATGCCTTCGGGTGCGCCTGCGGCTACAGCGGCTTCATAAATTATTTTTGCCGCGGCAATAGTGCTGTTTTTTGCGCGGGGGTGAGGGCTGATTATACAGCCGTTACGCGTCTTTAAGCAAATTAAAGTTTTGAATATCGCCGTTGAAGTCGGGTTTGTAGTGGGTATAACCGCCCCGATAACGCCGATGGGCTCTACGATTTTCTTTATGCCGTAAACGTTGTCTTCTTCGACAACGCCACAGGTTTGAACGCTTCTGTATTTATTATAGATATATTCGGAAGCATAATGATTTTTAATGACCTTATCTTCCACAATGCCCATACCCGTTTCTTCAACGGCAAGCTTTGCAAGCTGAATTCTTGCTTTGTTCGCCGCCGAAGCGCAGGCAAAGAAAATTTTATCAACCTGCTCTTGGGAATAGGTTGCAAATTTCTTTTGGGCTTCTCTCACTCTCTGAAGTTCCTGTTCCAGCTTTTCAACACTGTCGCATACGCCGTAGTTCAATTTAAACTCCATATTTATCTCCTACAAAAATGAATGCAAATTATAATACATAAAACATTGGATATCTTTTTATCGATAAAATTTTATCAAATAAACTATTTTCAGTCAAAGGAAAATTTACAAAATATTTTAAATTACCGATATTGTTAATTTAAACAATTTTCGGTTAATTTAAAACAAGTTATAAAAAAAGGACGAAACTTTCGCCCCTCCGTCGTTTAATCAATTTTTGATTTATATAATTATACTTTTACTCTTACAACGTTTATACCTGCGGCAGAAACGGCATTAGCCGTTCCGCAATATGCAATATTTCCGAATTTTTCATCATTTTGAATTTGAACGGCAACTTCACTGTCAGGATGTTGATTTGTAATCAGGTCATAAAAGTATCCGCAATCATCACTGTTATCAAGCCAATAAAATTCAATATATTCTTTATCCTTCACCGCCGAAAGATACGTGCCGCTCTTTTCTCCCAAGTCGGAAATAATGGTCACTGCATAACCCTCTTTTTCAAGATTAGCTTTCATTTCGTCGGCATTAGGGAAATATGTCCCTTTATCTTTGCCACAAGCAGTCAGTGCAAAAGTTATAATTAATGAAATAACCGCCAATAAGCTCATTAATACTTTTTTCATTTGTCTGTCCTTCATATTTTCTTAATAATAATTAAATCCAAACCAAATTCTTCGGTTTGGATTTATTCGTCTTGGTGCGGATGAAGGGATTTGAACCCCCACGGTCGCCCACAGGAACCTGAAACCTGCGCGTCTGCCAGTTCCGCCACATCCGCAAAGCATAAAAATTATAAGTTAACGGATAAATTTTGTCAAGCGTTACCAATTCAAAAAAAGCAAATATTTTGAAAATAAAGGCGCCCGTTTAAACTTAAACGGGCGCTCTTGTATTTAGTCTTTAATACTTCTTTTCTATTTCGGAAATTTTGTCTACTCTGCGTTGGTGTCTGCCGCCTTCAAATGCGGTAGTCAAAAAAGTTTCGACTATTTTCAAAGCATAGCCTACGCCTATCACCTTTTCACCCAAAGCTAAAACGTTCGCATCGTTATGGCGGCGCGTAAATTCTGCACAATAGCTGTCGTGGCAGTGCGCGCACCTTACGCCGTGCACTTTATTTGCAACGATTGAAACGCCTATACCTGTAGAACAAACTACAATACCCTTATCGCACTCGCCCTTTGCAACAGCTTCCGCTGCAGGAAGCGCAAAATCGGGATAGTCGCAACTATCCGTGCTGTCTGTACCGAAATCAGCGTACTCATAGCCATTTTCTTTGAGGTACTTAATAATCTCTTTTTTAAGGTTTAAACCGCCGTGGTCGCAAGCCAATGCTATTTTCATAACTTTATCTACTCCTGATATTTTTTTATAAATTTTTCAATAATCAAGTCACATACGGTTGAAAGCAAATCGCGGCTTTGGCGGTATGCTTCGATATCCATGCCGTAGGGGTCTGGTGCTTCAACGCCCATAATGTCGGGTACGCTTATTACGTTGTCGTACTGCGAAAGCGCCTGCTTGTGCCGCGCAGTCATACACACGACGAGAACGCTCGATTTGACGAGCTTTTCGGTAAGCTGTCTCGGCTTGAACTTATCCGCGCTTATTCCGACTTCCTGCAAGGCAAGCTCACTGTTGCGGCTTATACTTCCGCCGACTTCCGCGTGAATCCCGCAGGAAGCAACGTCCCACCACTTGATTTTATTTTTTTTGATTTTGCTTCTGAGCAACGCTTCCGCCATAGGACTGCGGCAGGTATTGCCCGTACACACGAACATTATCTTTTTTCTTTTCATACGTCTTTACACGCCTTGGTCAGTCTGTTCATAACCCCTTTCATTACTCCGCCCTGCTCTTTTGGGGCAACGGCGATAATAAGCTGAGCTTTATTTTCGCCTTCGCGGAGTTTTAAATAGAGATTTGAAGCTATTTCTTCCCCGTTTTTACCGAGGTTTAAAACGTTTTTAACTGCGGCGGCTTTTGCCGTTTCGTCGTCGCACAAAAGGTATGCGCACACGCCTTCTCTATTGCTTTTTTCGTATTCAAAAAGCGCCTTATCAAGCTCGCCAGCGACAAAAAACATTGTCTTGCATTTGGGCGAATAGTGCTTGTACTTCATACCCGGGGATTTAGCCTTTTCTCCGTCTTTTAAAACGTATTCGCCGCAATCACCCGCAACTTCTGCAATCATTTCGCGCGTTATAAGTCCGCTTCTTAAAATTACCGGAATTTCACCCGTACAGTCCAAAACGGTGCTTTCTATTCCGCCTTCACTTTTGCCACCGTCTAAAATTAGCGCAACCTTACCGTTTAAATCCGAATAGACATGCTCGGCTGTTACGGGGCTGACGTGCTTTGAAATATTCGCGGACGGGGCCGCTATGGGCAAATTTATATATTTTAAAAATCTTTGCGCATCTTTATGCGAAGGTACGCGAATTGCAAGAGTATCAAGCCCGCACGAAACCGCCGAACTGACCTTACCGCGGCTTTTATAGACCATTGTCAACGGCCCCGGAAGATATGCTTTGGCAAGCTTTTTTGCATACGGCGGAATATCCGAAACAAGCGAAGAAATATCGTAATCCTTATGAATGTGGACTATTAAAGGGTTATCGTTGGGCCGCCCTTTAATTTTGAAAATATTTTCCACTGCCGCCGTTTCAAACGCGTTTGCGCCAAGCCCGTAGACCGTTTCAGTAGGAAAAGCTACCGCTCCGCCGCACTTTACTATTTCTTTAGCAAGCCCTAACGATTGCTCGTTTACGGGCATAACCTTGGTTTCCATAAACTTTAAAAAGGCATTTCCTCGTCGCCGGGCACGGTCGACTCCTCAACGGGCGGAGCAAACTCCGGTACAGGCGCTGACGCCTCCTCGGGGGGCGGCTGAAGCTCCTCGTTTGGCTCGGGATTGACGAACTTCGTCAACTCGCCCTTGAAGCGGAGTTTAATTCTGTCAAGTCCGCCGTTTCTGTGTTTTGCAACGATTAAATCAGCCATACCTTTGATGATATGCTTTTTCGCCATATCTTCGTCCGTCGCGTTTACGTCGGGACGGTTGATAAACATAACTATATCTGCATCCTGCTCTATCGCACCCGATTCACGAAGGTCGGAAAGCTGAGGCTCGCCCGACTGGATACGGCGAAGCTGTGAAAGCGCTATGACGGGAACGTCAAGCTCCTTCGCCATAATTTTCAGTTCACGGGTGATAGCCGCAACTTCCTGCGTTCTGTTCTCCTCGCCGCTGTGTTTTCCGCTCGACATAAGCTGAATATAGTCAATCATAACCAAATCGAGCTGACCGTTGTTCTTTGATTTAATTCTGCGGCATTTCGAAAGAATTTCGGCAGGGGTTACCCTTGACGAATCGTCGATATGTATTTTGCTGTGTCTTAACTTTTCGCTCGCCTTTACAAGCTTTTTCCAGTCGTTCGGTGAAAGCTTACCCGAAAGCGCGTCCGACATACTTACGTTTGCCAAACTGCACATAAGTCTTTGAATAATCTGTACCTCGGGCATTTCGAGCGAGAAAACCGCGCATACCGCGCCGCTGCCTATCGCCGCGTTTTCGACTATGTTCATCGAAAGCGACGTTTTACCCATACCGGGACGGGCGGCTATGACTATAAGGTCGGACTTTTGTAGTCCGTTCGTAAGTCTGTCAAGGCGGTTGAAGCCAGTCATAACTCCCCTATACGCATCCTTATCCTTTGCAAGCTTTTCAAACTTTTCCAAAACCGCATCGATGCCGCTGCCTTCGCGGATATCCTTCATTGTTGAAGTATCGTTGGTGCGCGAAACTGCGTAAATCTTTTCCTCGGCAAACTGAACGCTGCTTACCGTATCCCCGCCGCTCTTGGAAAATTCGATAATATCACGTGCGGCGCGGATAAGACTTCTGTTCACGCTGTCGCGCTTAACTATATCAAGATAATATTTGTAATTAGCCGCTGACGGAGTAATCTGGGCAAGCTCGGTGACATAAGATATGCCACCTGCCTTTTCTAAGTTTTTATCGCTTTCCAACCTGTCACAAAGCGTAACAATATCAATGGGCTTACGCTCTGCAAACACCATCTTCATTGCGGAAAGTATATACTGGTGCGATTCCTGATAAAAATCGTTCTTATCAAGCTGCTCCAAAATTTCCGCAAGTATTTCGTTGTCGATAAGCATACAGCCCAAAAGCGCCTGTTCGGCGTCTAAATTATTGGGCATAACGTTATTTTTGTCTGACATAGTACTCTATATTCCCATTAATTTTTCAAATTCAGTAAGTATTTCCTCAAATTCTTTCATTGCAACGTTGAAAGGCTCTTCCTTTGATAAATCAACGCCGGCAAGCTTTAAAAGCGATACAGGGTCGGTTGAACAGCCGCCCGAAAGGAATTTAAAGTAATCGTTTACGGCGGTTTCCCCTTCGCTTAAAATGCGTTTTGCGATGTTGACTGCCGCAGTCAAACCTGTTGCGTATTTATATACGTAGAACGCGCGATAAAAATGCGGTATCCTCGCCCATTCGCAGGAAATATCATAATCGTGTTCGATTTCTTTGCCGTAATACTTTTTGCCCAAATTTCCGTAAAGTTCGCAAAGGTTTTGCTTCGTCAAAGGCTCGCCGCGCTCGACCATTGCGTGCGCTTCGTATTCGAATTCGGCAAACATAGTCTGCCTGTGAAGTGTTGCGCGGAAAGTATCGAGATAGTAATTCAGAAGGTATTTTCTTAAATTTTCGTCCTTAGCTTCGGAAAGCATAAACTTTAATAAAAGCACCTCGTTTACCGTGCTTGCAACTTCAGCAACAAAAATTTTATATTCACTCTTGGCATACGGTTGATTTTTCTGCGAGAAATAAGTGTGCAGAGAATGCCCCATTTCGTGCGCGATAGTGAACACCTCGTGTATGGCGGGCTGATAGTTCAGAAGCACGAAAGGATGAACATTAGGGCAGCCTATGCTGTAAGCTCCGTTTCTCTTGCCTTCCGTTTCGCAAATGTCAAGCCAACGCTCGTCATATCCGCGCTTCAAAAGCGCCTGATATTCTTTGCCGAGTGGTGCAAGACCTTTTATAACGTAATCGTACGCTTCTTCATAGCTAAGTTTAAACTCAACACCGTTTACAAGCGGCGCATACACGTCGTAAAAATAAAGTTTGTCGTAACCGAGAATTTTCTTTCTGTCCGCAATATAGCGGTGCATTGCCGAAAGATTTTTATCTACTGCGTTAATAAGATTGTCGTAAACGCATTTATCTACGTCCTCAGCAAACAGCGCGTGTTCGAGGCAGGAGTTAAATTTATAAACTTTGCTTAAAAAGACGTCCTTCTTTACGTTTCCGTAATATACGGAATACAAGGTATTTAAAAGGCTCTCATAAGCGGCGTAATATTTTTCGTAAACTTCCTTCCTTTTCTCTCTGTCCTCGGAGTGAAGCACCATACCGTATAAACCGTGGCTTAGCTTAACCTTTTCACCTTCAAGCTCTATTTCAGGCAAAGGAAGGTCTAAATTGTCTATCATACTGAAAGCGTTGTAGCAATTATCAAGTACTTCGCCTGACATACTTATCAGTTTTTCCTCTGCTTCGGAGATGGTATGGGTCTTTCTTGCAATAATTCTCTTTAAATCGTAATCGTAATCTGAGAAGCGTTTATCCGATATTAACGATTCAAGATATTTATCATCAAGCTGCGCCATTTCAGGCTCGTAGAAAGCAAGCTCGGTAGAATACTTTACTTCCAAAGCATTGACTTTCGAGTGGTACGCCGCATACTTTTCCGCGCCCGTATCTTCGTCGTGGCGCATATGGGCGTAAACGTACAATCTGCCTAAAAGCGCGGTATATTCGTCGCATTGCCTGAAAAATTTTAAAAGCGTATCAGCGTTTCCAAGCTTACCTGCATATTTCGCAAAGTCGAGCGAGGTTTCGGCTTTTTCAAAAGTCTTCTCCCACTCCTCGTCGCTTGAGAAAATATCGCTGATATTCCATTTGTATTTTTCGGCTACTTCACTTCTTTTCATTTATTACCTGTCAATTTTTATTTGAATGTATAGGCGCGGGAATAAGTCCGCCCCTTGAAATAAACTTCGCCGCAGATTCTTTGTGAACGGGCATTATAGGAGCGCGTCCCAAAAGTCCGCCGAAGTTCACGCTGTCCCCCACTTTTTTATTCGGTGCGGGAATAATTCTTACAGCCGTCGTCTTATTGTTTATCATACCTATTGCCGCTTCGTCGGCAATTATCGCGCTAATCGTTGAAGCAGGCGTATCACCGGGAACCGCTATCATATCAAGTCCAACGGAACAAACCGCCGTCATAGCTTCGAGTTTGTCAATGCAAAGTCCGCCGCGCTCGGCAGCTTCTATCATTCCTATATCTTCCGAAACTGGAATAAACGCACCCGAAAGTCCGCCCACGCGTGAGCTTGCCATAACTCCGCCCTTTTTAACTGCGTCGTTAAGCATTGCAAGACAAGCCGTAGTTCCGTGAGTTCCTACGCTTTCAAGCCCCATTTCTTCCAAAATCTGCGCAACCGAGTCGCCCCTTGCAGGTGTAGGCGCAAGCGATAAATCGACTATGCCGAACTCTGCGTTAAGCCTTTTGGCCGCTTCTCTTGCAATAAGCTGACCTGCACGCGTAATTTTAAATGCAGTACGCTTTATAGTTTCAGCTAAATCGGTCAGGTTTGCGTCGGGTACGCTTTCAAGCGCGTGTTGAACAACCCCTGGACCCGATACGCCTACGTTGATTACCGTGCCGCTTTCGCCTATGCCGTGGAAAGCGCCTGCCATAAACGGGTTGTCCTCAACCGCGTTACAGAAAACCACTAATTTAGCACAGCCGAAGCCGTCCCTATCCGCAGTTTTTTGAGCGGTTTGTTTTATAATTTCGCCCATAAGGCTGACAGCGTCCATATTAATTCCGGACTTGGACGAGCCAACGTTGACGGACGAGCACAGCCTGTCCGTTTCCGCTAAAACCTGCGGAATGGTCATAATAAACTCTTTTTCGTAGTCCGCCATACCTTTATGGACGAGCGCCGAATATCCGCCGAGAAAATCAATGCCAAGATTTTTAGCCGCATCGTCCAAGGCCTTGCCGATTATGTGCGCTTTACTTGCAAACGGCGCGCAAATCACCGCAGCAGGAGTTACGGAAACGCGTTTATTTACGATAGGTATTCCGTACTCACGCGAAAGCTCGGAAGTAACTTTTACTATATTTTCGGCTTTTTTGCACACCGTGTCGTAGACGGCTTTCGCGGTTTTTTCCGCCGTACCGCTCATACAAGGCAACAAGGATATGCCCATAGTAACGGTCCTGATATCGAGGTGTTCCCTCTCTATCATATTAATTGTTTCCAAAACTTCGCCGGTGTTAAACATTAAAGCCCCTTAAACGCTGTGCATTGCGTTGAAAATTTCTTCGTGCTGTAAGTGAACGGACATACCTATCTTTTCACCGAGCCCAGAAAACTCTTCCGATAATACGGAAAGCGGCTTAGTCGATTTGGAAATATCGACTAGCATTATCATTGCGAAATATTCTTCCATAATAGTCTGGCTTATATCGACTATATTTACGTTCCTTTCGGCAAGGAATGAACTGATTTTCGCTATTATTCCCGTTTTATCTTTGCCTGCTACGGTCACTACGGCACGCATATATTTTCTCCGAAATTATTTATCACTTTTTGACGCCGAAAAATCTCGGCAAATCAAAATTAAAAAACTTGTGTACCGCTGACGAAAACTTTTTTGTCTTCATTGACCAGTCGGTTACCACACCGTAAATCTTATTTTGATCGAATGCTCCGTTCTGTCGGCTGTCCGAGCTGTAATCGCGATTATCGCCGAGAAGAAAAACTTTTCCCTCTTCAACGAAATACCCGTCTTCTTTAACAACTCCGCCCACCTGCGGAAAGTTGTTTATATTCCTGTCTGGGTGGTTTCGTTCTTCGTCTATATAGCTTTCTTCAATAGGGTCTTCATTGAATTCAGTATTACCCTTATACTTAATATAGACTTTACCTTGTATAATTTTAACGCTGTCGCCGCCGAACGCTATCACCCTTTTGATAAGCGGCGAATCGTTGTCGCGCGTAACAACGACTATATCGCCGTAATCGGGTTTGGCGCTTCTGTTGACGTATACGTAATCGCCGCCGGGGGAATTTTCGTCGGGTGCGCCGTTCAAAGTCGGCGTCATAGAAACATCAACGACGTAAATGCCCGTATAGTGCGTGACGAAAAGCAATTCCAAAGCAAGCACTAACGCAATCAGCGCGATAAGAACGTTTAAAACTATATTAAATTTTGATTTTCCGCCCTTTATATACAGGCTGGGGCTTGCTTCCGAAAACATTACTATATTAAAGCCACATTACGTTATTTACTGCAAATTCGCCTTCACAGGTAATACAGAATTTCAAACTGCGGACGTAGTCGTCAAGCGCAACTCCGTTCACCGTTTTAAAAAGCTTACTCTTTAAAAGTATGCTCTGCCATACTCCGCCGAGAACGCTTTGACTGTATTTATAGGTTTCACCGCTCTCAACGTCGTCAAGCGAGAACAAAACTTCCTGAGTGCTGTCGCAGAAAATATCTATCTTTAAAACGTTACCGTTGACGGGTGCAAATTTGGGGTTGTTAATTCTGTATGTGGTAAGTCCGCATACCGAATAAATGCCTTTTATTCCCTTTGCCTTTGTGACGAGCTGGGGCACCATTACGTCGTCGGTGAAGAATATTCCACCGTGCGCCTGAGTACGGGGGTCCGCAACCTTAAAGCCTTCAACCCCTTCTCTGCTCGAATAAAGCACGCGGCATTTACCGACGGTATTTCTGAAACTGCCGCTTATTTTCTTTACGGCGATTTTCGACCAAATCGTAAAGCCGTTAGTATAGCGTGCAAATCCCAAAACGAAAATCGTGGAAGTTTTATCGTATATATCGAGGAAAAATTCGTGCTCGGTTTCAGAAATTTTACGCTTAGGCTCACAAGCCGTCCAATCTCTTACCGACGAATCTATACTGTCCTCGGCAAGGAACATTCCGTAATCTTCTACTATGCCCTGCGAATCGAATTTAAGATTAGCAATAAGATTATCGTCCACGTCTATAGTAACGTTAAGCTCTGCGGGCTTGGGAATAAATACCTGACGGTGCTTTAAATGTTTATTCAAGAACATAAACATATCGTCAGTGCTCTTTGAATCGATTGACGCGTCGCAGCGCACGGAATAAGTTATAACGCTATCGTCCGCAAATTCGTGGTTAATACGCGAAAAAGTATCGTAAGCCCTGTCGTAGTCAAATCTGCCGTCGTTGGTTGAACACAGCATCAGAACGGGGCTTTTAACGTAAGGCGCATACGCCTGCGAATCGATACCGCCGATAAAGCGGTACCTCTCCTCGTCAAGCTCCTGTTCGACGGGCTTATATTTACTCATGCCCGAATAAGCCTTCCAGCCTGCCGCGCAAGCCGTAACTATACAGGAAAACTGCTTTGCAACGCCTAATTTCCAAGCAACTTCGCCGCCGTCCCTTATGCCGAGAACGGCAATATCGTTGCTTAAAGTGCGCTCTTTTATATATTTTTGCGCGTAAATACCGACCGCAACCCATTCAAACCAACAGGTTTTATCCGCGGAATCATCCACGAAATCTTTGCGCCTGCCGCAACGGGAAGCGTTTGCATAATCTATCACGCTCGGATAAAGCGTGCAAAATTCAGTATCTTCCCATTCTCCGCGGTAATCGACCATAAATGCGGAATAGG
>CAMWPZ010000023.1 GCA_947176305.1 uncultured Clostridia bacterium | reverse complement strand
AGTGTGCCCTAAAAGAGCACACCTGCTATGTAAATCCCTCCGGTTACCACACCATTATCACAATTCAACACCATCGGAAAGAGGAGCTTTGAAATTGTCAGGAGAGATACACAACCGCGGTTGTGTAGCCCCTTTCCTTATCCGATTTACGTGTTAATTAAAAAAACGCATAATACGGCTATTTAATTGTGATAACGTTTGTGGTACGCAAATTATAACACATACGATTTTTATTTTCAAGGATTTTCGTAAATATTTTTATTACGTTTCCGACAAAATACTACAAATTTCTCACTCGACGGTTACGCTCTTTGCAAGGTTGCGCGGCTGGTCGGGGTTGCGGTCTAAAATTATCGCGGTTTTGTACGCAAGCAGCTGCACCGCCGCCGCGGACAAAAGCGGCGAAAGCTCCTTCGGGCAAGCCGGTATTTCTATTACGGGAACTTCGTCCTTTAAGCGTTCGGCGCACTCCTTTACGTTGGTTATCACGGCGACCTTGCCCTTACGGGATAAAACCTGCTCGACCGCGTTTTCGCACTTAACGGAAAGCCCCTCGTCCGTGATTATCACCACGGCGGTTTTGTTCTCGTCGATAAGCGCAAGCGTGCCGTGCTTCAGCTCGCCCGCAGGATAGCCCTCGCTCTGGATATAGGTTATTTCTTTCAATTTCAGACTGCCTTCCAAAGCGACCGCGTAATCGATATCCCGCCCCAGAAAGTACACTCCGTCTGCACGCGCGCAAACTTGGGCAAGTGCTTCAATATCCGTATGCGCAACTGTACTTTTAAGCAACGGTACAACTGAACATATTTCCGCCTTTGCATTTTTCATTAATCTAACTGCGGACTTTTTATTGAAGGAGGCAAGTAGCTTAGCCGTAAGATATAAGGCGGCTATCTGCCCCGTGTAGCTTTTGGTTGCGGCTACGCAAATTTCGTGACCTGCCGCAACGGGTACGACCACGTCGGAGATAAGCGTCAGCGCGGAGTAAGGCGCGTTCGTCACGGCGATAACTTTTGCGCCGAGAGATTTGGCAAGCTTAGCCGCCTCGACCGTGTCCGCCGTTTCACCGCTCTGGCTTATGGCTATGACCGCCGTGCCCGAGGTTATAACGGGGTTTTTATATCTGAACTCGCCTGCTATTTCCGCCTCCGCAGGAATGCGCGCAAAGCTTTCGATATATCGCTTTGCAACAAGCCCCGAATTGTAAGCCGTGCCGCAGCCCGTAATAATCACGCGGTTAATATCAGTAAAAACTTCTTTAAGTTTTCCCTGCACGCGCGAAAAGGCTTTGACAGTGTTTTCGACCGCAGTCGGGTTTTCAAGAATTTCCTTCTGCATATAGTGTGCACAGCCGTTCAGATCGAGGCTCGCCGCCGTGGCGTGGTTTATAATTTTCTGCCGAACTACGGGGTTAAGATTATTGTCGTAAATTTTTATGCGGTGCGCGGAAACGATTGCAAAATCACCGTCCTCTAAAACGCTGATTTTTTTACAAAGACCTGCAAGCGCTGGCGCGTCGCTTGCGGCAAAGCTTTCGCCGCGTCCGCCGCCGATTATGACGGGGCTCTTATACTTCATTACGGCAAAGCCGTTAAAGTCTGCGCATATCACCAACACCGCATACGAGCCTTTTAAAAGTGAAGAAACTTCCTTCAAGGTCTGCAATAAATTTCCCGAATAAAATTTATCGAGAAGCCGCACGATAATTTCGCTGTCGGTGCGCGAGGTAAAAGAAATATCGGGAAAATACCGCGCTTTAAGCTCGGCGTAGTTTTCGATAATTCCGTTATGTACGACGGCGAATTTACCGCACGCGTGGGGGTGCGCGTTTATGTCCGAGGGCTTGCCGTGGGTTGCCCAGCGCGTGTGACCTATGCCCGTGTTTCCCGAAAGTCCGTCTACAAAATTTTCAAGCGAGCTGACCTTGCCCTGCTTTTTTATAATCTGAATATTATTACCGTCGAGGGTGGCAATACCGACGGAATCGTAACCGCGGTATTCCAGACGTTTAAGCCCTGCAAAGACCAAGGGCGCGGCAGCCGCCCTGCCCGAGTATCCGACTATTCCGCACATAAATTTTTACCTCACTCAATTTCGTCTTTAATCATTGCCCGCAGGCTCTCGCAGGCGGTAACGCAGTTTTCCTTGCTTTCGCCCTCAGCCATAATCCGCACAAGCTGTTCCGTTCCCGAAGGGCGGACGACGAGGCGCACCTGCAATGATTTCTGCAGCTTTTCCGCCTCCGCCGAAAGGGCAGGCATCACCGAATATTTATCCCTGACGGGCACGTTCACGGAAACCTGCGGCAGGCTTTTGTAGCCCTTTAATAAACGTGAAAGCTTTTGCTTGCTTTCGACGACCGCTTCCATAATCATTATTGCGGTAACGAGTCCGTCGCCCGTCGTTTCGTATTTAGAAAATACGACGTGACCGCTTCTCTCCCCGCCGAGCACCGCGCCCGTCTTATTCATTAAATCGCAAACGTTCCTGTCGCCGACCTCGCTCAGCTCGCAGGATATTCCCTGCTTCTTTAAGCTTTTTATAAGTCCGCCGTTGCTCATTACCGTGCAGACTATTTTGTCACCCGCAAGCTCTCCGCGCGAGTGAAGGTAGTCCGCGCAGATATACATTTCCTCGTCGCCCGTGACGACCTCGCCGCGCTCGTCAACGCAGATACATCTGTCCGCATCACCGTCGAAAGCAAAGCCCAAGTCGAGAGAATTTTCCCTGACGAGCGAAACCAACTTTTCTATATTGGTAGAGCCGACGCCGTCGTTGACGTTTCTGCCGTTGGGGCTGTCGCCTATGCAGTAGGTCTTTGCGCCGAGCGCGTCGAAAACGCTTCGGGCAATCTGCCAAGCAGAGCCGTTCGCCGCGTCAAGCCCAATTCTCAAACCCTTATACGAACAGGTGGAAAGGGATATCAGATGACCTATATATCTGTTTCTACCCGAAATATAGTCGACCGTCCGCCCGATATCTTCGCCGCTTGCAAACGGAACTTCGGGAATTTTGTCATCAAGGTAATCTTCTATTACGGACAGAACGCTGTCCTCGATTTTTTCGCCCTGCGCGTTCATAATCTTTATGCCGTTATCGAAGTAGGGGTTATGGCTTGCGGAAATCATAATTCCTATATCGAAACCGTCGCACCGCGTTATGTATGAAACCGAAGGGGTGGTGGTTACGTGCAGAATATACGCGTCCGCGCCCGAAGCCGTAAGCCCCGCGGCAAGCGCGTATTCCAACATATATGAGGAAAGGCGCGTGTCCTTGCCGAGTACCGCGCGGCACTTAACGCCGCGCCTGCGCCCGAACAAGTCGCCTAAAATTCTGCCGACCTTGTACGCGTGGTATGCGGTTATCGTTTTTCCGGCTTCGCCGCGGAAACCGTCCGTTCCGAAGTATTTGCCCACTTACACCTCCCGTCGGCGCACAAGTGTTTTTCCCTTCATTTGTATAGGAATACAAACGAAGCCGTTGCGCCTTTTAAAAACGATAAAATATTAAAAATTTTGCTTTGGTTGCCGTGCGCATGCAACTGTGCCGCCGAACATATGTATTTGCACGGCGAAAACAGCCCCTTATATGCACGCAGGCGGCAAACCGCCTATCTTTAAAATATGCCGCAACGCCTTAATTTGGTGAATACGGCGTGCGGCAGGCAGGGCTTAAAATAAATTGACTTTTATATTGCAAATACTTATAATGGGCATTACGGGCGTACCGCCTCCCCCTCTTCCTTTCGGGGAAATTCAGGTGCGCGCAAATTAAGTTTATGAAACAACGCAAAACAAAATTCAGACTGTCCGTCTGGCAGATACTCGCCCTCGCCTATCTCGGCGGAACGATTGTCGGAAGCATACTTTTAATTCTTCCCTTCGCCACGAAAAGCGGACAGTCCACCTCCTATCTGAACGCGCTGTTCACATCGGCTTCGGCAACCTGCATTACGGGGCTTGCCGTGTACGATACGGCTACGCACTGGACGCTGTTCGGGCAGCTCGTAATTCTGTTTTTAGTGCAGATGAGCGGGCTCGGGTTTATGACCTTGGTTTCGGCGGCGTTCCTCGTCTTTAAACGCGGGATGAGCGTCGGTAGCCGCAACGCGTTTATGGTTGACTCGCGCGGAAAGTTCAACGGTGTGGGCAGACTATTAAAGCGAATAGTCGTCGGCACGCTTTTATGCGAAACGATAGGCGCGCTGCTACTCATGATTCGCTTTATACCCGACTTCGGCGCGGGCAAGGGAATTTACTTTTCTATCTGGCACTCCATATCCGCGTTCTGCAACGCAGGGTTCGATTTAATGGGCACGGCTGAAAGTCAGTTTGTTTCTTTAACGGCTTACGCCGCCGACCCCGTCGTATCGCTTACTATAACCGCGCTCGTAATTTTAGGCGGATTGGGCTTCTGCGTCTGGGGCGACGTTATCGACTGCAAGTTCAACTTCAAAAAGTTTCAGCTCAATACCAAAGTCGTACTTGTCGTCAACTGCGTGCTTTTAATCTCGGGTATGCTCTTGTTCCTGTTGTTTGAAAGGAACGAATCGCAGGCGGGTTTCAACTTCGGCGAAAGACTGCTCGTATCACTGTTTAATTCCACCACACCGAGAAGCGCAGGGTTCGTCACGACGGACGGTGTAACGCTTTCGGACAGCGGCGTGCTTTTAACGGTCGTACTGATGTTTATCGGCGGCGGCTCAGGCTCGACCGCGGGCGGCATAAGGGTCGGCACGTTCGCCGTGCTTATGATGGGTATGCTTTCGGTATTCCGCGGCCGCAGGGATATAAACATCGGCAAAAAGCGCATAGAGTATTCGCTTTTATCTCAGGCGCTTGCAATCTTCGCCGCGTGCCTTATGATTTTAATCGTTGCCATGCTCATTATCTGCGCGGTAGAGCCGAGCGGCACTTCGCTTGCGGCGGTTGAATTCGAGTGCGTTTCCGCGCTCAGTAACGCAGGACTCTCCCTCTCGCTTACGCCCACGCTAAAAGCGGCGTCGAGGGTGATACTGATAATTTTGATGTACGCGGGCAGGGTGGGTATTTTAACGCTCGCCTTGGCGTTGGCGGAAAAGCGCACCACGGCGGAAATACGAAAACCCGTGGACACGTTATTGATAGGTTAATTTAAAAAAATTCGGAGATTAATTTATGAAATCTGTTTTACTTATAGGTATGGGAAAATTCGGACAGGCGCTCGGCGAAAAGCTTATGGGCATCGGCGACGAGGTCATGATTGTCGACAAGGACGAGGACGTTATAAACGCGCTCGCACCGCGCTACACCAACGCGCTTATCGCCAACTGTATGAATGCCGACAGCTTACAGCAAATGGATATCCCCTCGTTCAACGTCTGCGTCGTGGCAATAGGTGACGACTTCCAGTCCTCTCTGGAAATAACGTCTATCTTGAAGGACTTGGGCGCAAAGTACGTCGTATCCCGTGCGGATACCGATATTCAGCGCAAGTTCCTGTTCCGCGTCGGCGCGGACGACGTCGTCTACCCCAACAAGGATATTGCGGAAAAGCTTGCAGTCAAACTCAATTCGGGCAACGTCTTCGACTATATCGAAGTAGACAATACTTACTCGATTTTCGAAATCGCAGTACCCGCGCGTTGGAACGGCAGAACGCTGGTTGACGCAAACCCGCGCGGCAAATACGGCTTGAACGTACTGCTTATTAAAAAGGGAAAGGACATAGTCCCCTCCCCCGGCGCCAACTACGTTTTCGAGGCAGGCGACCATATCCTCGTCTTCGGCGAAACCGAAAAAATTCTTGCCTTCGCAAACAAGAAGTCTTAAATAAAAGCGCGGAAGTCTTGACAGCCTTCCGCGCTTTTAAATTTACTAATATAGTTTAATCATATGCGCAAAACAAAAAAATAAAAAACCCTTTAAAAACGCTTGTATTTTTCGGGTTTCTTTTATATAATAATTAAGCAATAAGCGAGCAAAGCGTTTAACCGCCCGCGTAAAATTGCGATTTAAATTAAATATTGGGGTGTCGCCAAGCGGTAAGGCAACGGACTCTGACTCCGTCATTCGTTGGTTCAAATCCAGCTACCCCAGCCAAAAACGCGGTTTTTCGTTCATTTTTAGCGAAATGTTAACGATTAACCGCGCTTTTTTTACGCCTTTGGGGGACTGAATTGGGGACTAAACAAGCAGCGACTATATAATATAGTCAACTTTTTGCGCCTCTTGTAATTGAAATTCTTTGCTAAAATCAGTGTAACCTCTATCAACCCGCGATGCGACAACGTCGTCGTCCTCTTCGTGCCCGTCCCACATCATAACTATCTCAGCGTTAACTCCGCACTCCTTGCAATTCGTTATGAAGGTATAGCGCAGCTCGTGCGGGTGGTGATTAGGGAACTGCCGCTTAATTGTCGAGGCTATTGTCCTTTGCTTAGTGTTCCGCGCGACTTCAAAGTCTATAAAGGGCAAAATCTTTTTAACCATTGGCGTAAACGGAATGTATCTGATAACGACGTCTTGCCCGAGGCGTTCCTTGCTCGTTTCAACTTGCAGCCACTGTTCCCCGCAATCTTCAACAACTTGTATTGTTGCAAGCTCTGAATAACGAAGTCCGAAATACAACATAACGAGAATTGCGCTAACTGACTTGCACGTCGGGTTTTGTATGCAGTAGTCCCGCAAACGTTTTTCTTCGGCTCTGTTAAAGCGCGTCCCTTTTTTACCCTTATGGAACGGCAGCACAATTTTCGCCATTGGTGACTTGATATCGAAGTCGTCCGCGACTATGTCAAAAACGCCGTTTAAGCAAGTCTTTAATTTCTTAGCCTTGTCCGCCTTCCCTTCGTCCAAAAAACCGAAAAGATATTTTTGAAGCTCGTTCCTCGTTATTTCTTTAACGTCCCGACTTCCAAAAGCGGGCAGCAAGTTTTTAGCGCATAGCCTCGCGTACTCCTTGAACGTCGAGGGCTTTGTGGTCTTTTCCGCAATTTCAAGGTATTGTTCAAGATATTCGCTAAAACAAACCCTTGCGGCGTTTGCTTGCTCCGTGTTCGGTTGTGCAGCCTTTTCCTTCGGCTCGCTATTTATAAGCGCAGCAATAAATTTCGGTTTTAGCTTACTCTCGTCTTTGGAAGATACCGCGATATTATAACCGTGCGCACGGTATCGAACTTCGTAAACTCCGTTCGGCTTTTGCCTTACAGGGAAAGTTAAATTAATCGTGATTTTGTTTTGTAATTCTTTCGGCAATTTTTTAAGCTCCTTATGGGTCAATTTTATTGCCGATTTTTGCATAGTGTTTTTATTGTCTGTGGTCTTGCCCTCCCTTTCAAGTCTTGGAAATTGAATAATCTTGCAGCTGTTTTTTTTACGTCTGAATAATTGCGCGTGTTGTCTACCACTATACGCAAGTTCGGCAGCTCCTGCGATAGTTCGCCGTAAAACTGTGTAAGCTCCTGAATAAAGTTTAAAACTCTATCCATTATCTCTTTTGTTGTCATTTAAAAATGCTCCTTTCGGCAAATGCGCCTACGGAGCAATTTTATTACTTTTAACACTACAATGTAGCTTTATCCTTTGAGCCTTTCGATAATGCAACTAAATATGATTCAATCGTAGTTTGCACTAATTTTTTACCTGCTGAATCAAGTTTACGAAATTCATTTATTAATTGATATTCTTCGTTAGTAACAGTCAATTTTATGTTTTCATTATTCTTACTTGATAAACTTTCTTTACTTTTTAAATAGATTTCAACTAAACGTTTGTCCCAGTCTTGGGAATTAAAAGGATAAGTTTTTAAAATCTTTGCGCCACCGTCTTTATTGATTTTAGCAAAACGATAAACATTATTTGAGTCTATATAATGAAAAATATTTTCTACTTGTAATCCTTCTCTTATAATTTGCGCCCGCCCTCTTTTCTTTCCGTGTTTAGTCTCTAATTTTGGAGTATCTAAAAATTGAGCAAAAGTAACTACACCTTTTTGCTCTGGTTTAATTAATTCATACCGCGCACATTGTTCCCTTTGCTTTTGCTTATATCGCTCAATATTTTTTTGATAAGTATTTTCTGCCATCTAAATTTTACCTATGAAATTTTACCCTCTTTGCTCTGTGCCGAAGTTGCGCGGAGCGTTTTTATTGTTTCATTTACTAATCGTTTGCCGCTCTGATTTAATTCTCTGTATTCCTCAATGAGTTTACGTTCTTCCGAAGAATAGCCGCTACCCTCCCCCATCGCGGAGACGACATCAACTCTATCGGGATAAAAGTATGTTGAATTACCAAGAAGGTAATCAACTGAAACGTCAAAAAAATTTGCAATTGCCTTTAACGCTTTATATCCTAATTCGTGTTCGCCGCGCTCATAACGACTATAAGACTGTCTTGTAACATTTAATATTTTAGCTACTTCATCTTGTGATAGCCCTTTTTCTTTTCGCAATTCATAAAGTTTAATCATAAATTCAGTATATTTTTTTTAACACGCTTCGCAACAAAACGGTTATATTCTATTGACAACGCACCGAAACCGTGCTAAAATACAAGCAAATATGCACCGTTTCGGTGATATATTTTTAAATGCACGATTTCGGTGCAGGCAAAAAGGGGCGGTCGAGATTTCGGTCGAGAAAAATTTTCGTGTGAAAATGAGCCGTTTACGGCGGTTTTAGAGGGTCAACCCCTTTCGGACGAGCTTTTCGCCCCTTAAAACAACCAAAAAATGAGCAAAAAGCAGGTAAGTAAATGCATATTTGGGAACAAGTGGAAAGCGTTATAGAAGAACTCTGTTACAGTGACCTAATCGAAAGCGCCCGTCCCGAGAATTACGAAAAACTAAAAGAAGAGGCTGCCGACTTGCTCGATGAGGCTTACGAAATATTAAAGAAAATGAAATTTTAAATATTGAAAAATTTTAAGCCCTTCGGGGCGAAGGAGTAAAAATCAATGGCAAAGAACACAGCAAACAAAGAAAAAGTCTACGGCTTAATAGTCAAGGCTATTGCGGTGATTATCGCCGCCGCCATAGTCGCTTATATCAGCACGTCGGCGGCGTTGAGCACGTGGAATCCGATGAAATGGAAAGCCGCACATCAGACTTTGACGGCCTCCACCAACGGCGACGACGAGGGCAACGGCGGCGACGAGGAACAGCTCGGAACTGTCGGCGAAGTCGTTGCGATAGACGAGAACGGAAACAAACTACGGAGCGGCAGAACATACACAATGCCGCAGGGCGTAACCTTTCTCAATGCAAGTAGCGCAAACGTTCAGACCCCCGCAGGCGATAGCGTAACAGTACGCGCAACGATTAAGCCGTTAAACGCAGACGACCAGCGAGTAACGTGGGAAAGTGACAACCCCGAAACGGTTACGGTAACCCCGACGAAAGAAGGCTCACTTACTGCCACCATAACCAAAAAGTCAAATCTTGACAATACTGTAACAATTACTTGCCGTTCGGTAGATAACCCCGAAGTTTTCGCAACGTGCAAAGTAGACCAGCTCGTCAACGGTCGTGACGTCGAGTTAATCGGCTACGTTGACGGAAACCCCGAAAAGCTCGTTTTCGGTAACACCTATAACGTAAACGGTTATTGGGATTTTAAGCCAGGCTGTGGAACCATTGCAGGCGAAACCGCAAACGTTGTATGGAACTTGTCTTTGGATATCGGTTTTATCCGAGAAATAGACAAACAGTTAAAGGCTCTCGGCACTTCGTACGTGTTCGAGGGTGACGATTGGACTTTCGGCGAAAATACAGGCGCCGAAGTATTCCCCGAAACTCCGAAAGCAATGTTCTGCGGCTCTAACGACGTGACAGCGGATACGTTTAACCGCGCTTTTAAGTTAGCGGTTAAAAGCTATACGGGCGCACACGCTCAAATAGCGGTTGAAGCCGACTACTCATATAAAGGCAAAGTTTACCGCGACGGCATAGCTATTATTGACTGTAAGTTTGACGTTTCGAACATTTGGGTAGGAGTTGACGACGTAGAACTCGGCGACGGTTTTATATTTGGTACTTAAACTATGAAAAGGTATTTGAAATTCAGTTACATAATAGCGGCGGTTATTGCCGCGATATTCATAACTACCATTATAGGCGGCGGCGCGACGATTGCGCCTGCCGCCGTTACCACGTCCGCCACTTCCGCTACTTCGGTATTGGACGATTTACAAAAAGACGAGAGTTTCAACGTTGCCGACTATCCGCGCGTTCCTAACGATTACCGCCCGAAAGTAATTCAGCTTGCCGAGGGCGAACAAGGCGGTTTGTTTATCTACGTTTATACGGCGGGCAGTTATTCCGAGCCGTTAACGGCGGTATCGGTCAATATATCCAAAACGGACAGCGCAGCCGATATACACAATTACAAGCTTACGCTTTTAAGCGAGGAAGGCGTTTTCGCAAAGTACCACGTTGACGGGTTCGTGCTCGATAACGTTCAAATACGTACTTACAATATAATTTCGATACTTAGGAAATTCCACGCAGAAATTGACGAGCAGACAAGCATTGAACAAAATAACAGCACTGTATTGAAAGCGTTTGAAGTTAGTCAACGTTGGCAAGCTCAGACAATAGACGGCGAAATTCTTTACGATATGACCGAAACGACAATCGAAACTATAAAGATAACTTCGCCGTATGTAAATTACTTACGTTATGAAGCTTGGCAGTCGCCGACGTGGGTAAATGCCTTATTCGGTAAGCTTGGCAGTGACGATTTTGTTGAAGCTTGGTTTTTCGCCTTCGATACGGATAAACCTATTGACCGATTAGAAAAAGCTACAGTTAAAATCGTAACTGAAAAAATAATAAAAATGCCAAGTGGTACAATATTCGGCACACCTGACGACGCCGACGAAAAACCCGAAGAAATAACTTTGCAAGCTGATAAAGACGTTACCGTTACACTTCCGAACGATATTTGGGGAAACAAAAAGCCGTATACATGGCAAGAAATTCAAAGCGTATCGGAATTTAAAAAGCAAAACGAAGTTTCGGGAGAGTTTGAAAAAAAGCTCTCGGAAAAAAAGTGGGTTTTACGCTTTTATGAAAGCCTTTTCGATTTTAAGGAAGGCTTCGGACAAGGAACAATAAAGCTTGCTACGGGTAGAACTGTAAAATATGCTACGATATTAAGCCTTGAATTTAAGACCAACGGCAAGACCTATAATGTAGGCGCGATAGACGACTACCACGCAGTAGACCCCGACAGCCCGCCTGACAAGGTAATATCCGCAACGGGCTTTGATTTGTGGGCTTGGCTTGCGGATAAGTTAGGAATACCCGTCAGCGCGGTAAAGGCTATATTTTGGGGCTTTATCTGCTTAGTCGTTTTAGCCGTTGCATTGCCTGTGCTGTCCGTTATTTTCCCCGCCGTCGGAAAAATTCTCAAAACTATTTTTTACGCTATCTTTATCGGAATTTACACGGGTTTAAAATACTTGTTTTTTGCTTTATGGTGGATAATCTCTCTCCCCTTCCGCTTAATCGCTAAGGCAATAAGAAGCCTTAAGGGCAAGCCGAAAAAGCAAAAGAGCCGCAAAACAAAATCAACCAAAAAGAAAGGCAAAAAGAAATGAACGGCTTATCATGGGGCTTAATAATTGCCGTCGGAGTTGTGCTTTTATTGCTTTTCTTACTCCGCCCGATTTTAAGCGCGATTTGCCCCGCGGTGGGAGCCGTGCTCGAAGCGATAACGCGCGGAATCATCAAGTTTGTAATGTCCCTTTTAAAACTCTTATTGCTCGGCGTTAAATACTTGTTTATCGGCTTGTGGTGGGTAATCTCTCTCCCCTTCCGATTAATCGCAAAGGCAATAAAGAGCCGCAAGGACAAGCCGAAAGCAGACAGCAGCACAAAAACAAAAAAGACTAAAAAGGCAGGCAAAAAGAAATGACCGAGGCGGAAAGAACGGAGCTTAAAGAAGCGGTTTTCAAAATGATGAACGACACCGAGCCGCGGAAACGTCCTTGGCGTATACGTTCACTTGAAGCAAATATCCGTTTCCGCAAAGCCTTCAACGGAATTGATATAGAAGCCGCAAACGTTATTCTTGAAGCCCTGAACGAATACGCAATAACACAGCAGGGCGGCGCAAACGGTAATGTCTGAATTAATATTAAACCCCGAAAGCGAGGTCGTGATTTTCTTCGGACCGAAAGGCAAAGGCAAATCCTCGCTTATGGCGCACTTTGTCGACGATTATCTTAAAACGCAGGGTCCGCAACGTCAAGAACTGTCCGAGCAACTTATACGCGAGGAAAACGCGCTTCGGAAAACTCCTCTATCGTTCCCCACTGCTCCGCCTATGTATTCGAATACGGTTTATAATCTTACAGACAGCACGGGCAAGCCCTTCAAGCCGATTCCCATTAAAGGAAAGGATATCGGCATATCGACGAACGACAAAGAAAGCTATAAATCTCTTTTCCCTGCTCCTCTAATAGCTTTGGACGAAGCGCATAAAGAATTTTGCTCCAAAGGCGAGAACTTACCCGACGGGCAGCTCGAATTTTTTATGGAGTGCCGCCATTATCGGATAATTATGCTATTAGCCGCGCCCCGCGCCGTTCTGATAAATAAAGATATCCGCGCGTCGGGCTCGCGCTTTATAGAGCCGCGCAAAGTTATAAATCAATTCGACGACTTCAAACGGCTTTATAAAACTACTTGGTATTGCCGCGAATTTTTGGAAACAAGCGCAATAGAAGAATATATCTCAACGAACGGCAAAAGCGACGGTTATATTGAAACAATGCACGTACACAACGGCAACGTGCGCGAACTCTACGACGGTTACGCGTTCCGACGTCGCTATTTTCCGAAAGAAGGTAAAGACTTTGAAACGTATAATAAACATTAACATATCCAAAGACACCCCCGAAGAAACGCTCACGGCGCTTTACACCGCTTTAAAGACGGGAAAAGAAAAGCCCTCTTTAAAATCGTCTGAATTATATCTCTTAGACGAAGATATTGAGAAGTTGCACGACCGTTACGAATATTTATTTAAACAAGTTAAAACCTCTGCTCACCTCTCGGAAACGCAAATACAAAAAGAGTGCGAAACGTTAAGCTTGAAATACGATTTTGAAGTTATAGAGCTATCCAAGCTACGCAAGGTTGAATACGACAATCAGCAAGCGGAAATTAAAGCACGAGAAGCCGAGCAGAAGGCTTGGCGGCGGTGTTGGTTGTGGCGGTTGCTATTCCGACCGCTTACAAACCGCGCACAAGATATTATCGAAGCTCGCACCAAGCTCGAAGCCGATATCGCCCATACGGAAGCCGAGAACGCTATCGAGAACACCCGCAAGAAGCTATCGCAGGACAGCGATAAAAAGCTATCCAAACGTGAAGCTCGCGCCGTTCTGAAAGCGGTTATAAAGAGAGCCGACAACGCAAACGTTGAAGAAGCGTTTGCCGAGCCGCAGGACGTTCCGACCGTGCAAGAGAACGCGGACACCCCCGCCGCGCCGACAAACGAAGCTAAACCCGCGCAGGAGCCGCCGCGGGAGCAGTTGCGATTGGACGAGCTCCCGCCCGTTCAGACACGCAGACCGCGACCGCCGAAAGCCTGCCGAAAGCCGTGAACGCAGGGGCAATGAGCCGACACCGCCGCGGGCGATACCCCTTTATTAGCATAATAAAGTTAAAAGAGAGAGACGCGCCCGATTGAGGCCTGGCCGCGGGCGCGTCGGACTGCTTCCAAAAAATAGGGGTAAGGGGCAACGCCCCTTCCTTATAAAAAAAACGGTTACCGATATCGCTAACCACGAGCCAACGAGAGCGAAAAACGGCATAAAAACGACCGAAAGTTCACGTAAAAAACGACGTCGCCGCGTGGATGCGCGACAACGTAACAAAAAACGAGGTGAATTTATGAATAAAACAATGTCAATAGGAACACAGCAAGAATTATTACACCGCATAGGCGGACTTAAAGCAATTCATAAAGATTTAGCCGATATTTTGAAAAATCATTATATCGGCTTCGGCGGCTACGATTTAAGCGAAGCTATCGGAGATTTAGAACTTGTGATAAATCGCATAAAAAACGACGTTTTGAAAATCGAGGACGACGATATATAAACCGTCGCCGCGTGGATCCGCGACAACACAACAAAAAACGAGGTGAAATTATGACTGAGGAACAATATTGTAAAGTATGTGCTATGTTTGAAAAAAAGTTAACCGAAACCGAGCTTTTAGAAATGGGATTTACTGCCGTTGACGGTCAATTCGACGAAGACGTTGATTACGACGTCGGGCTATATGAGTTTGAACGCTATAAGGAAAAATGTCGTAAAGAAAGCATAAAAGTAATGCAGCAAAAATTATTGTGCAGCATAGGCGGACTTGAAGCAATACATAAAGATTTAACAGACATTTTGCAACACGGTTTGGGCGGCAACGAGTTAAGCGAAGTTGTCGCAAATTTGAAATCAGTAATACAGCGTACAAAAAGTATAAAAATTGATTAACGTCGAGGACGACGAGCAATGAGAAAGGTCACATAAAAAACGACGTTGCCGCGTGGATCCGCGACAACGTAACAAAAATCGAGGTGAAATTATGGAAACTTATGTAACTATCAAAATGACCGAAAACGAGTACGCGGACTACGTAGAGCGGCAAGCCACGCTCGAAAAAGACCACGTTAAAATTGAAGCAATTTTACATGACAGCGAGAAGCTGGCGCAAATGGTTGAAAAAGAAATGAATAGAATATCCGACGGTGCGAGAATTGGCGGACACGCTGCGCAATTACTTTATACCAAAGCACAAGAGTTGCTTATCAAATTAGATACGGTAAGTAAGTTATGAGCGTGGGCAGCTATTCCGTGCACGTGTTCGTGTGCACGTGCGACGTCTGCGGCGACGTTGAAGAAGTTACAGAAAACCACCGCATAGGCATATACAATGGCGCGCAAGCCGTGCGCTCCCTTGGGTGGAGTTTCGGAAAAGATAAGCGCGTTAAGTGCTCGAAGTGCCGCCAAACGTCTTGGGGCGATATGTACCGAGAAAAACACAAGCTTTACAAGTAGTCAAGCGCTTTACTACTTATATGCATATAAGTAGTGCGACGTCGTACTACTTCTATGTACAAGTAGTAAATCGAATTACTACTTTAACCAAAGGACGGGAAACGTTATGAGAACAGACAAGATAAATTATGCTTGCGACGACTGCAAAGAAGCGTTTGCAGTTTTCAGAAGCGACGAAAAAGCACGTGCCGCAGGTTGGGGAATTAAACGTGGTGGTGTAATTTGTTGGTGCCCCGAGTGCGCCCCCGCTCACCGCCTCGGCGGCGCGAACGGCAAGCGCACCCCTTCGAAACGTTGGCAACTTCCGAAGGGCTACGAACAGCTTAAAATAGAGATTTAACCGAAAGCCTCAAGGCTTACGTTTAATACTGCCGTGTACACGATAAACCACGGCGGCAATTTAATAGCGCACGTTGCGCCGTTGGTGGCAAGTCTCCTACCGTCCAACGTTAAACTAAAACGGCATAGCGGCACGCGCCACAGTCGCTTAGAGGTAAACAAAATCGTGGTACAGAATACTTGGTATAAACTTCGTGGGTTTATATAAGGTCGTTGCTGGCGACCGTAAAAATAATTAAGTGTAGGGGCAAAGTCGGGAGCGAAAGCTCGGAGAGGCTCATTAACCGCAGCGCAAAGGACGACAAAGCGGAGCTTTTGCCGTGTGACGTTGTAGAGGAAATATTACGACGCAGCGTTCACAAGCACGGCAAGCGGGCAATGATAAGCGAGGCTAAAAGCGGCTACCTGAAAAGGAATAGCGACGAAGTACGCAAAAAAATCTCCATTAGTGTTGCAAGGTTTTTAAATCAGTCAAATTTTTGCAAGGGGGTAATTTACCCTTTTTTACAAGACAGCCGTGTAACATTATGGAGAGGCGGTCGCGGCGTTTGCGGACTGAAAGGAATTGCGACGAGGGCAAAGCGGTTGCGAGCCGTTCCCCCTCTCCCCCATCCAAGCGACAAGCCCGACAACGGACAAGCTCAGCAGATAGGGGAAAAGAGCGCGAGAAAAACGGATAAGGGCGCAGCCCTTCGAGTTTGTCTCGCGTACCTGATAAGATAGAAACGCCCCCAACAGCCGCGGGGACTGTCGGGGACTATGTATAAAAAACTATGCAAAATCGGCGAAAATCTATGTAAAAACGGGGTTTTTCGGGTCTGTCCTCTCCCTCTGACTCCGTCATTCGTTGGTTCAAATCCAGCTACCCCAGCCAAAAGACCTAAATTAAACGCTTTGTTCAATTTAGGTCTTTTATTTTGTGTCAGTGATCACAGTGAGCCGACCTATATCAAAACCAGGCACTCACTGTACTCTTTCTTCGTCAAAACCCCAGCAAATTTTTGTTAGCAATGCACATCTCATCAATTACTTACTGCAGCTAACAAATTCATTATTAAAACCCGATTTTATTACGTATCTCTTCATTAACTTCTTGTTGCGTATGATTACAGCGCGGATAATTATGGCATCCGAAAAATGTTCCATACCGTCCTTTCCTAAGTACTAAAAAATCTCCACATTTAGGACAACGATTATTAAAATAAACCGCTTTCATATCGTTGTTTGTATAAGTACAATATGGATAATTAGAACAACCATAAAATGATTTTCTATCGATTTCCGAAGTCCTAACGATTAAATGACCTGATCTACACCAAGGACATAAATATTCATCTTCGTTTTTTCGTTCAGTTTCATCTTCCATAATATAGCATTTATTTTTAATTTCTTGTATAAATTCGGAACTTTTCCCCTTTTCCGATAAAAGATATACTATTGATTTTGTTCTTGTTAATGCAACGTAAAATAATCGCCTTTCTTCTGCATATTCAAAAGAATCTTTCTTCCCTAATATCAAGGACAACACGGTATCATCTTCCGTTTTATTCGGGAAACCATTTTGGTCATCTTCTCCGCTTACCAAAATAACAAAATCGCTTTCTAACCCCTTGGAGCCGTGAACTGTAGAATAGCTAAGGTTCAGTGTAGGGTAATTTATATGCTTAATGACTTTATAATCAAAGATTTGTATTTCCTTGCAGATATAAGAGTCTATATCACGTCTATTTCTGCCTAAAACTAAAACTGAAGCATTTGAATTGATTTTAGAAATGTCTGCTAAAGCCGCTGTAAAAGCCATAGCTTTATTCCCTTTATGGTATATTATTCTTACTGGTTTATCCTGATGCTTTGCCGATTTAATATGTTTCTTATATTGATTCGGGTTTGCTGTTATAAACGGCTCAACTATTAATTGTAATTCAGTAGAGTTCCTATGGGTTGATGTGATGTAGTTTAATTTTGCTCCTTTAAAAATAGTTTCAAACTCTAAAAATACGTTTATATCGCACCCCGCAAATCTATAAATTGCTTGCCAGTCATCTCCAACAGCAAATAACTTTGCGTTGCCGTGTTCGATAAGCTTCTGTAAAAATTTTGTTCTGCTTTGAGAAATATCCTGAAATTCATCAACTATAATATATTTATATTTAAAATTTTGTGTATCATCTAATAAATCAATTGATTGTAAAATCATATCGTCAAAATCTATTTTATCAGAGTCCCGCAAATTATAAATATAATAGTTGTAAATAGCATTGCATATATCCAAGAACAAACGTGTCCTATACGTATCATATCTAGCATTATTTAATTGTTCTTTTAACTTCTCAAACCCTTTATCATCTTTAATTTGTGCTTTATAAAGGGATAAGAATGTTGTAATTAAGTTAAAAAACGAACTAAAATCTCTGCCCGAATATACATTGTGTAAAGCATTAAAAATTTCTTCTTGTGTTAAAGGGTTAAACACAACACCGTTGTTTTTCAAACGAGTTCTTAGATTATCAAATATCGTTCCCTCATTAAACTCATAGGAATAGGTTTCAATACATTTCGTTTCATTTTTTACATGTATCTCTCTTTTCCATTCCATTGAGTGAATATATTCTTCGCTTGCTTCCTTTTCATATTGTGGAGCTCTACCATTTCTATCTATTCCGTAATGCTCTAAGTAAATACCATAATCAGGCAGATAAAAATCGGGAGTGTATTGTCGCTTTTCAAGAGTACTTGTTTCTATTTCGTAAGGTTTCTCATATTCATAGTTGATACCATTTGTAAAAAGATAATTAGCGATAACAAGTTCTTCATTACTTTTAACAAATTCATTTTTTAATGTTTCAAGTTTATCTTTATTATTTGATAATTTGTTTAAACGATTTTTTAATGTCCTGTAAT
>CAMWPZ010000022.1 GCA_947176305.1 uncultured Clostridia bacterium | reverse complement strand
GTCCTCGAACCCCTCGCCAGAAATTTTACCCGTATACATATAATTGGGGGTAAAATTCTTTACGGATGTACTGCCCGAGGGCTTGAACATTTTCTCGGCGATGCTTAAAGGGTTCGAGCCGCTTATGCGGATAATTGCCACGCCGCCCGTGCCTGCCGCCGTAGATATTGCCGCGATTTCATCTTTCATAACTGCTCCGAATAAATTATAACTTCTGCTTATGGTTAAAGTATAACACGTTTTTACGGTTTTAGCAACAAAAAAAAGCGCGGAGTAAAAACCGCGCTTAAATTATCAATTTTTGAAGTCGTCGAAGGGCGAGCCGTTGTTGCCGCTTCCGCCGTTCCCTCCGTTTCCGCCCAAATCGCCGAAAGGGTCTTCGGGTGCAGAGCCGCCGCCATTAGAGTTGCCGCCCGTACCGTTAAAATCGTCATATGGTGTTCTGTTATACGGGTTGCGGTTGTAAGGGTTCTGGTCGAAATTCTGCTGCTGTTGCTGCTGATACATCCTGTAAATCTTTGCCTGCTCCGCACGCATATACTCGCTGTAATTTACGCCCTTGTTCCTGCATACGACAAAGAAAAGTATGCCTTGTATGGGAAAAATGATACTCGTAAAGGTGAACAGAACAGCCCTGCGGCAGGCGTAAGTTCTGAAAAACGATATGAGCAGAATTATTTTTAAGATAGTAAACCCGACGTTGCCGACGTTTAAAATATGGTGCATATTGTCGTATATCCAAGCCGCCCAGTTAAGCCGTTCGGGAACGTTCGCAAGCTCGTACATAGTAACGGTATAATCCTTCCCGAAAAACGTTTCGGTAGTTTTAATGGACACTTCGTAGTCTAAAACGAGCGATATAGCGGAGAAATATAAAACGTAGAGAGAAAATACGAGGAATTCGACTATCGCCGCAATTAAACCGATAATTTTCGTGTCGATAGTGTAAAATTTGTTTTTCTGCGAGCATACGCCGATATAGTAGGTGTTCATGAAAGGTATAAACGCCATCCACTTGTGATTATAGCCCTCGCGCGAGGCTATAACGAAAAGCGCAATAGCCTGAAACACGAACACTATTGCAAAGCACAGCCCGCCTATAAGGAACTGCACCCACATTGCGCTGTTACTGAACTCCGATACCACCGAAGCGTACTTGAAAAAATCCATAAACTCTCCTACTCTGTATGCTTAATTATATTACCTTATAATGGTAAAATTAAAATGACTTTGTGAAAAAACTGTTAAAACAAGTCGAAACCGTAGTCGACGGCTTCCAAGGTCAGCCCTTTTGCAGGCATCGTTTTGCCGACTGAATTTCTGTCGCCTTCCTCCAAGGAACGGATAATATCTTCCTTCTTTAATCTGTCTGCGGCAAAGTAAATCATAGTGCCGGTAAGCGTGCGGACCATATTATAGAGAAAGCCGTTGCCCGTTACGTAAATTTCCACGTCGGTACTGCTTCTGTACTCCCTCGTCCACACCTTTATGGAGTATATGCGCCTTACGGTGGTTTTTACCTGAGAGCCTGCGGCGCAGTAGGCTTTGAAATCGTGCTGACCTTCGAAAAGCTTTGCCGCCTGTTTAAGCTTTTGCAAGTCAACGGAATACTTTATCTGCTCGGCGTATCTGTCTTTTAAAGGATTTCTGCGTCCCGAAATGTATATACGGTAGCAGTAAGTTTTTCTTTTAGCGTGCGAGGTTGCGTCGAAGCTTTCGGGCGCTTCCGCCGATTTCAAAACGCTGATATCTTCGGGCAGGTTGAAATTTATCGCCGCGGCGAGCCGTTCGGCAGGAACGGTAGTTTCAGCCGAAAAATGGCAGACCTGCGCGGCGGCGTGCACTCCGCTGTCCGGTCTTCCGCTTGCCGTGACCGTGCCCTTTACACCCAAAGCCTTTTCAATAGCTTCGGTCAGCTTTTCCTGAACGGTGACCGCGTTTTTCTGTATCTGCCAGCCGCCGTAGTTCGTGCCGTCGTAGCATACCAAAAGTGCGTACTTTTTCATCAGCTTATCCTTATATATTCGTAAATTAAAGGGTATATATCGGCGGCGTAGATATTGAACATTACCACACCCGTAATGAGCGCGGCAAATACTAAAAAGCAAATCAAATCGCGCCAGCCGAATTTGAGTTTTTTATACTTAGTCCTGTTTTTAGAGCCCGAATAACAGCGCGCATCCATTGCGTCGCCAAGCTCTTCCGCGCGGCGGAACGCGCTGATTAAAAGCGGAATTAAAATGGGCACTATCGCCTTTATGCGCTTGAATATGTTTCCGCTTTCGAAGTCCGCCCCCCTCGCTTTCTGCGCAGAGATTATGCGGTTGGTTTCGTCTATCAAGGTGGGGATAAACCTTAACGCAATCGACATTATAAGCGCAAGCTCGTGTACGGGGAATTTTATATATTTCAGCGGTTTTAAAAGGCTTTCTATGCCGTCGGTAAGCTCGACCGGCGTAGTCGTAAGCGTTAAAAGCGCCGAGCCCATTACAAGGAAAAACAGCCTTAATACGAAGAATACCGTAAAAATTACGCCCTCGCGGTAGATTTTGATTATTCCCCAGTGTACTAAAAGGTGGCTTCCGCCGTGGAAAAACAGGTTTAAAACCGCCGTGAAAACCAAGAGAATTAACACGGCTTTGACAGAGCGAAGCACTCTGCCCAAGGGCACGCGCGATGCGATTATCGCCGTACAAAGTACGACAAAGCACAGCGCTAAGCCGTAGAAGTTTTTTGCAAGAAACAGCGCGACGATGTACGCGATCAGCGCAAGCAATTTTATGCGCGGGTCGGAACGGTGCGCAAAGGATTTTACGGGGTAATACTGCCCGAAGGTTACGTCGTTAAGCATTTCCGCCTCCGTAAGCCTTCAACACCTTTGCGGCAAAGTCCGCAGGCGTGCAGTCGCAGTTTATTACAATTCCGTACTTTTTAAGCTCAGCGCAGATTTTGGAAGTGAGCGGGATATCCAAGCCCAAGGCAAACAGACTTTCGCTGTCTTTAAACAAATTTCGGGGCGTATCGCACGCGGCGACTTCACCGATTGAAATTACGGCAGCTTTGGTGCAGTTTTCCGCAACCTCGTCCATATCGTGGGATACAATTATGACGGTGTTGCACCACTCGCGGTGAAGCTTGTGCAATAGCTCCATTATTTCCTTTTTGCCCAACGGGTCAAGCCCTGCGGCAGGCTCGTCCAGAATAAGAACGCTGGGGCGTGTGACTATTACGCCCGCGATTGCCGCGCGGCGCTTTTGTCCGCCCGATAAATCGAAAGGGGATTTATCCTTTACCTCGTTATAGTTCAAGCCGACGACTTCGATACTTTCGCGCACGGCTTTTTCGACTTCTTCTTTGGATAAATCTTTTTTGAAGTTTTTAAGCCCGAACGCGACGTCCGCAAACACCGTTTCCGCAAAAAGCTGATATTCGGGGTATTGGAAAACCATACCCACGCTTGCGCGAAGTGCTTTGAAGTCGGTTTTTTTATTGGTTAAGTCGTATTCGCCGACGGTGATTTGAGGAAGCTCGGGCGCAGGCTTGCCCTTTTTGCGCTTTTTCTTGTGAAAATGCTTTTGCGCCTGCGGAAGCTTTATAAGCGCGTTCAGGTGCTGAACGAGCGTAGACTTGCCGCTGCCCGTGTGACCGATTATGCCGAAAAACTCGACGGCGTCGATATGCAGGTTTATGCCCTTCAACGCTTTGGTTGCAAATGGCGATTTTTTCGAATACGTGAAAGTCAGGTTCCGAACGTCAATATCCCACGCGTGCGAAGATGAGCATTCTTTCACTTCGCCCGCATAGGCTTCGGCGCTTTCCTTTCCCTGCGCCTTGAAATTTTCGGCAATTTCCTTTGCAAGTTCGTCGGGGCGCAGAACGTTATTTATATTCATACCGCCGCGGTTTAAGTCGTTTATAATCGTGCTTATCCTCGGCAGACTTAAATTGTAGGCTTCAAGCTTTTCGCCGCTTTCGAAAATTTCTTCGGGCGTGCCCGTCAGAACTATCTCGCCGCGGTTCATGACCACGCACCTGTCGGCAAGCAGGGCTTCCTCCATAAAGTGGGTAATTAATATTACCGTCATACCCTCTTCTTTATTGAGGCGGCTGACGACTTCCATAACCTCGCGTCTGCCCTTGGGGTCAAGCATGGCGGTAGATTCGTCGAGTATTAAAATTTCGGGCTTTACGGCTAAAACGCCCGCAATAGCTATGCGCTGTTTCTGTCCGCCCGAAAGGCGCGTGGGGGTTGCCTCGCGGTATTCTTCCATACCGACGGCTTTTAAAGCCCACTCTATTCTTCTGCCTATTTCTTCGCGCTCGATACCTATATTTTCGGGGCCGAACGCAACGTCGTCCTCTACGATAGACGCGACCATCTGGTTATCGGGGTTTTGAAAAACTATGCCGACGTGGCGACGTATTTCAAGGGAATTTTTGCCCTCGGAAACGTCCATACCGAGGACGGTAATTTTACCGCTGTCGGCTTCCAAAAGTCCGTTCACAAGCCGTGCAAGCGTGGACTTTCCGCTGCCGTTATGACCGATTACGGAAAGAAATTCGCCGCGCTTAACTTCCAAGTTTACGCCGTTTACGGCAAAAACCCCTTCGCTGCCTGCGTAGGAGAATCTGACGTTTTCGAAATTTATTACGTTTTCCGAAGTAAGTTCGGGCATAATTTTTCCTTTTATTTCCTTTTATCGTGTAGATTATAGCAAAAAAATTTTATTTTAACAACAAATTGCAGGCGGTTAAAAGTGATAAGCGGATAAAATTTTGAAAATGTGCGGACTGTGAAATTTTTTCGTCAAAAATTCGTTAAAAAATTAACAAATATATTAATAAGGTATGTTGACATTTAGTTTTATTTGTTTTATAATTGAAGAAGTGCAAAATACTTGCACAATTTGTTAATTTCAATAATATTTTATCGGAGGTTTTTTGATGAAAAAATTGACTATCGACGGCAATACCGCCGCAAGCCACGTTGCGTACGCCTTTTCGGAAGTAGCAGCCATCTACCCCATTACTCCCTCTTCCCCCATGGCGGAAGTTGCGGACGAGTGGGCGACTGCAGGCAGAACCAACATGTGGGGTCAGAAAGTTAAGATTGCAGAAATGCAGTCGGAAGGCGGAGCTGCGGGCGCAGTTCACGGCTCGCTTTGCGCGGGCGCGTTGACGAGCACGTACACCGCTTCGCAGGGACTTCTTTTGATGATTCCCAATATGTACAAGATTTCGGGCGAGCTTATGCCCATGGTTATGCACGTTTCGGCGCGTGCCCTTGCCGCACACTCCTTGAACATTTTCGGCGACCATGCGGACGTTATGGCTTGCCGCCAGACGGGTTTTGCAATGCTTTGCGACGGCTCCGTTCAGGAAGTTATGGACTTAGGTCTGGTTGCACACCTTTCCACGCTTAAAGCAAAAGTTCCCTTCATTAACTTCTTCGATGGTTTCAGAACGAGCCACGAAGTTGCTAAAATCGACGTTTGGGACGAAGCTGACGACTACGCCGAAATCAGGGCTATCTGCAAAGAGGTTGGCACGGAAGCCGACATAGCCGATTTCAAATCACGCTCCTTAAACCCCGAGCATCCTATTCAGAAGGGTACCGCTCAGAACGGCGATACGTACTTCCAGAACAGGGAAACCGCTAACAGCTACTACGAAGCTACCCCCGCTATCGTACAGAAGATGATGGACGTCGTTTCCAAAAAGTGCGGCAGAAGCTATCATCTGTTCGACTACGTAGGCGCTAAGAATGCGGAAGAAGTTATCGTATGTATGGGCTCGGGCTGTGAAACAATCGAAGAAAGCATTAACAAGCTCAACACTATGGGTCATAAATACGGACTTGTCAAAGTTCGTCTGTACCGTCCTTTCGTTGCGGACGCGTTCGTTGCGGCTCTTCCCAAGACCACGAAGAAAATCGCCGTACTCGACAGAACGAAGGAACCCGGCTCACTCGGCGAGCCTTTATACCTTGACGTATGCTCCGCACTCCTTGAAAAGGGCGTAACGAATATCAAAGTCGTCGGCGGCAGATACGGCTTAGGCTCGAAGGAATTCACTCCTTCCATGGTACTTGCGGTTTACAAGAACCTTGAAAGCAAGACCCCGAAGAACCACTTCACTATCGGCATTTACGAGGACGTAACCAACTCCTCCCTCGACTTCTCCGAAAAGTTTGACGCGGCTCCCGCAGGCTCGACGAGCTGTAAATTCTACGGCTTGGGCTCTGACGGTACCGTCGGTGCGAACAAGAACTCCATTAAGATTATCGGCGACCACACGGACAAGCACGCTCAGGCGTACTTCTTCTACGACTCCAAGAAGTCGGGCGGCATCACCGTTTCCCACCTCCGTTTCGGCGATACCCCCATTCAGTCCGAATACTTAATCGACAGCGCGGACTTCGTTCAGTGCTCCAACCCCTCGTACGTAACCCGTTACGATATGACGAGCGACATCAAAGAGGGCGGCACTCTGCTTATCAACACCGATGCTGTTACCGTAAAACAGCTTGAAGACTTCCTGCCCGCAAAGGTTAAGCAGGATATCGCTAAAAAGCACATCAACCTCTACGTTATCGACGCTATTAAGATTGCGGCTGAACTCGGTCTGCGCGGCAGAACGAACACCATTTTGCAGTCGGCGTTCTTCCGTGTAAATCCCCAGATTATGCCTTACGACAAAGCTATCGAATATATGAAGTACATGGCTAAGAAGTCGTTCGCAAGAAAGGGCGACGCTGTCGTTCAGATGAACTACAACGCTATCGACTCGGCGGCAGGCGATAATCTCGTTAAAATCGACGTTCCCGCAGCTTGGGCAAACGCAACCACGGGCGCGGAAATGGTTAAGGGCGCGGACAACGCTTACTATCAGGAAATCATTAAGCCTATCCTTTACCTCGAAGGCGACAAGCTTAAATCCTCGCAGTTCAATGCAGACGGTCACGTTCCCACCGGTACGACTAAATACGAAAAACGCGGCGTTGCCGTACTCGTACCCGAAATACTTATCGACAAATGTATTCAGTGCGGCTCGTGCTCGTTCGTATGCCCTCACGCTTGTTTAAGACCCGCGCTTGTAAAGAGCGACGCGAAGAAGCCCAAGACGCTTACCACGAAGGCGGCGATCGGTCTTGCAGGCTACGATTACAAGATGCAGGTTTCACCCCTCGACTGTATGGGCTGCGGCGTGTGCGCTACGGTCTGCCCTGTAAAGGACGGCGGCGCTATAAAGATGATTCCCCTTGCAGAATCGCTTGAAAAGGGCGAAGACAAGAACTGGGAATACGCTGTCGAGCTTCCCGAAGTCGACACCTCCAAATTCAAGAAAGACACCGTTAAGGGCTGCCAGTTTGCAACTCCTTTGTTCGAGTTCTCGGGCGCGTGCGCAGGCTGCGGCGAAACCCCTTACGTAAAAGTCGTTACCCAGCTGTTCGGTGAAGATATGGTAATCGCAAACGCGACGGGCTGTTCGTCGATTTACGGCGGCTCCTCCCCCACTTGCCCTTACACCACCAACAAACAGGGTCACGGTCCCGCATGGGCTAACTCGTTGTTCGAAGACAACGCAGAATTCGGCTACGGCATGAACCTTGCTTACACCGCAAGAAGAAACGCTGTAAAGGCTAAAGTTGAAAAGCTTGCAGAGCTTTGGTCGGGCGAAGGCAAGAAGGTTTGCGAAAGCTACCTTAAAGCGTTCGAAGACAGAGAGCCTTCCAAGAAAGCTTCGGCAGAGCTTGTAAAAGCGCTTGAAGGCTGCAAGAACTGCGGCTGCGACGCTGACGCGCTCGTTAAAGAAATACTTGCAGACAAAGACTGCCTTGCTAAGAAATCCATCTGGATATTCGGCGGCGACGGCTGGGCTTACGATATCGGTTACGGCGGACTTGACCACGTATTAGCTTCCGGCGAAGACGTAAACGTTCTCGTTCTCGATACCGAAGTTTACTCCAACACGGGCGGTCAGGCTTCCAAGTCAACGAATATCGGCGCGGTTGCTAAATTCGCTTCCGCAGGTAAGAGAGTTAAGAAGAAGGATTTGGGTATGATTGCTAAGTCCTACGGCTACGTATACGTTGCACAGTGCGCAATGGGTGCAAACAACGCACAGCTTCTTAAAGCGTTGACCGAAGCTGAAGCTTACCACGGACCTTCGCTTATTATCTGCTACGCTCCCTGCATCAACCACGGTATCAATATGACCAAGAGCCAGCTCGAGCAGAAGTCGGCTGTTGACTGCGGTTACTGGCAGCTTTACAGATACAACCCCGAAGGCGAGAAGTTCACGCTCGATAGTAAAGAGCCGAAGGGCGATTATCAGGCGTTCCTTGCAGGCGAAACGAGATACGCTTCACTTGTTAAGACTCAGGGTGCCGACGTTGCTAACGAACTCTTCAAGAAGACGGAAGAATCCGCTAAGGCAAGATACGAAGGCTACAAGAAGCTTTCCGAACAGGAATAATAAAAATATAACGGCAAAGTTAATCGCCGCACGCTTTCGCGTGCGGCGATTATTTTTATAACAAGGTTGAGATTTTTTGGGAAGCATTAGAAAGACATAAATAAATTTAATAGTCTTTTCTTCCACATAAAGAATCAATAGATATATTAAACTTGTCTGCAATAATACATAAATAAGTCATAGTTGGCTCTGTTTTACCCAACTCCCACTCACTTATACACTGCTGCGTTACACCAAGCAACTGAGCTATATCTTTTTGTGATAGTTTATGGTCAGACCTTAATTGTTTAAGATTATCCGAGAACTTATCTTTCATAAAAACATTATACAATTATTCTTGTAAAAATAGTTGACATACAATTATAATTGTGATAAAATAATTAAAAATTCAGGTGGCTTATTATGGAAGAAAGTAAATGTTGCAGATGCGGAAATTATGAAGCTTATTATACAAAAGCCTACTGTTGCTTTTTAAAAGCTGATTACGGATATTGCCAAAGCCGAAAAGAAACAGTATTTAAATTCGACGGTTGCAAAAAATTTAAAGGTAAACGAGTAAACAACAGGATAAAGCTTGGAATTGTTTTGAGCAATTTAGAAAACGCGTTAACGAACATAAGCGTTATAAAAGACTTCCTTGAAGAAAAGACGGAACAATAATTTAATCGCCGCACGCGAAAGCGTGCGGCGATTATTTTTTTATCAATATTATTCTTCTACTCTCTTGTATCCCTTTTTCGGCTTGTAGCCTGTAAATATCTTGTAGCGGAAAGCGTACAGACAAATTCCCACGACTACCACCACTATTACTACACTGACTATCACTATCGTTGCTATCGGAATATCCTTAACGTCAAGACAGCGGACGTTTATCCACATTTGATTTATGTCGCCGAGTTTGTCGCCGAAGTCAAGCATAACCGTGCTTCTTTCGATTACGTTCTGCGAGGGGTACTGCGTGAAAAGCTGTCTGCCGCGGTTTATAATTTTTCTGTCCCCGTCCTCGAAATCGAAGTTCGCGGCGTCGGTTTTTATTTTGTACTTTTCGTTGCCGAAGAAATAGCTTAAATCGTATTCGAACACGTCGTCCGCCTCTTCGTCGCCGTAGTTCCATTTCATATAATCGAACACGGTTTCGCCCGCTATTGCCGAGGTGTAGCCGATGTAGTTCATATTGCGTACGGCGTTATCGGGGCGAGATAAGAAGTTGACGAAGGCTTCCGCCGCCGTTCTTCTCTGCTCGTTGCCGTCGATGCCGTTTTTCAGCATTACCCAACCGTCAAACCAAAGGTTGGTGCATTCTTCGGGAACGGAATACCAAAGCTCTACGGGGCTACTTTCGTCGCTTTCGGCTTCGTCCATAATGAACACCGAATCGCCCGACCACTGGTAGTTTGCAACAACCTTGCCCGTGACCATATCCGACTTGCCTGCGTCCGTTTCAAAGGAATAAACGTTGTCTTTAATCTTCTTTAAAACGTCTTCCGCCTTTGCAATGGTTTCGCCGTCGGTATCGTTTAAAATTTTACTGCGCTCTTCCTTTGTAAGCTCGCCCGTAAGTTTCCCTTTATTCAATATGCCAAGCGTAACGAAGTACGCGTCGCGCACGTTGTCCTTGACGGTTACTCTGCGGTTGTAATTTTCGTTTAAAAGAATTTCCCAAGTATTCACGTCGGAAATATCGTTTAGTTTTTCGGGATTGTATACAACGCCCGTAGTACCCCACATATAGCACGCGGCGTACTTTTCCCAACCGTAATCGGTGAACACGCCTTTTATATACGGTGAAACGTTTTCGGTATACCAGCCGTTATTTAAAAATTCTTCGGAATACTCCTCGCACGCGCCCTCGGCAATCAGCTTCATAAGCATATAGTCGGAAGGGCAAACCAAGTCGTAAACGTCGCCGAGGCTTAAACGGTTGTACAAGTCCTCGTTCGTGCCGAAAGTGGAATACTCTACCTTGACTTTAAAATCGTGCGTGGAATTGAACCATTCGGTGAAGTCCTCGACCATTGAGTTTTTGCCGATAACTCCGCCGAGTTCCTCGTTGTAGGGGTTGTCGATTTCGATTAATTCATCGTCTTTCCAACCGCCGAGGTCGATATATTCTTCCCAGCTCGAAACGCGCAACATTACCGTATCGTCCTTTTTGGAACAGCCCGCAAAGGCTGCACCGTACGCGCCAATAAGTGCAAACGCGGCGGAAACCGCGGCTATTTTTTTAAGCTTTTTCATTTGCGCGCCTCCTTCTTCCTGCCCGATAAAACGTTCATTAAAACGACGATAACTACGACTATTAAAAATATCAGAGTGGAAAGCGCCCACAGTGCGGTTTTGACTTCCGTCTGACTGCCCTTGGTCGCGTTGACTACGTACGTGCTTATCGTGTCAAACGTGGAAGGTTTGGTGTACGTGGTTATGAAATAGTCGTCAAGTGAAAGCGTTACCGCAAGCATAAAGCCAGATAAAATTCCGGGGATAAGCTGGGGAATTACCACCTTGAACAGTGCCTGAGCGGGGGTTGCGCCCAAGTCAAGCGCGGCTTCGTATAAGCTGTTGTCCATTTGCTTCAATTTGGGCAGTATGGAAAGATATACGAAGGGTGCGCATAAAACCACATGGCCTATGCCGAGGGGAATAAACGTGTCCTTATTTACGCGGAGAATTACGATTAAAAGAATACAGATTGAAAAGCCCGTGACTATGTCCGCATTGACTACGGGCACTTGGTTTGCGTTGTGTAACAGGGTTTTGGGGAGCTTTTTGGAATAGAACGAGCCTATCGCGCCGAGCGTAGCCAAAACGGTTGCAATTACCGCGCACACGACGGCGAGAAGCAGCGTTCCCAAAATCATACTTCTTAAATCTTCGTTCTTAAACAGGTTTGCATAGTTTTCGAACGAGAAGCCGCCGATATTTCCGCCGACCATGGACGCGTCGGTGAAGCTGTACACGGCAAGCACTAAAACGGGAACGTAGATAAACAAAAGTATGAGCGCGAGCCAACAGATACGCCAAGCCTTTTTCATAACAGCGCCCCCCTTCCGTTCGAATCCTCGTCGCTGAAACGGTTTGTGACGAGCGTAACGATAAATATTATTACGAGCAGTACGAGCGAAATTAACGAGCCGTTGTTCCAGTCGTACGCGCTGAAATAACTGCCGATTAAGCTGCCCATTATATACGTGCTGTTATACAGCATATCCAAAACTACGTAGTTGGTCATTGACGGAAGTAGTACCATCGTCATGCCAGAAATTATGCCGGGGACGGAAAGCGGCAAGGTCACGCGTAAGAACACGGTGAGCTTGTTTGCACCCAAGTCCGACGCCGCTTCCAGAAGGCTTTTGTCGAGCTTTAAAAGCGAGGTATAGAGCGGCAAAATCATAAACGGCAGAAAGTCGTACGTCATGCCTATTACCGAGTTTAAAAAGGGAAACTTCGAGATATTGCCTTCCAAGACGGATAAAACTTCCTTTAAGGCGGTAATTCTTAACGTGAAGTTTATCCACATGGGAAGGATGAAAAGCATTAAAAGCACGTACTTCTTTTTGAAGTTACTGCGTGCCAGAATATACGCCGTGGGGTACGCGATTACAAGGCAGACCAAGGTGGTGACTATGGCGAGCGAAAAGCTGTACAAAAGCGTGCCGAGCGTATTGGTGCTTGAAAAGAAGCTTGCAAAGTTTTTGAACGTGATATGTCCCTGACCGTTGGTGAACGCGTAGTACACGATTACGATAAGCGGCGCAATTACGAACAGTATTAAAAACACAGCGTACGGTATGCACAGCTGGCTTCTGTTAAAGCGCAGTTTTTTCATCTTGCATTTTCCCCTTCCGCAGGTTTTAAAGAAAGCTTGATTTTATCCTTGGGGATAATAATTCCGACCAAGTCGCCCGTGTTCCATAAGTCGGGGCAGGACAGAACGTAGTCTTCCTCGTTCTCCTCCGTCCTTACGATATAGCGGTAATGGTCGCCCTTGTAAATCATCGAAATGATATTGCCCTGTGCGCCGCCCGCGTCCTTGTCGTCGGTCATTATTATGTCGTGCGTGTCTACTTCTACGTCAACCGCAACGCCCGTGAGGTCGATTTTTTCGCCCTCTGCAGTTATAAGGTAGCCTTCCTCGTCGAGGTGCGAGCCTTTGTAAAGCTGGGTTACGTCGCATTCGAATTCGCCGTCGCCGAATTCTACTGCGTTGGTTTTGGTAATTACTCCGTCGTACTTGTTGACGGTGTAGACCTTTTGCATAAGGTGTATGCCGTCCGGCTCGATACGCATGCCTATCATTCCGCCGACGGGTGCGGTCTGCGTGCTTTGTATGGTGATTTCATACTTGCCGATGCCGACGGTTATTTCATAATGCACGCCCTTGAACACCGAGGAAATAACCTTGCCTTTTAATTGTCCTTCGCCGACTGGACAGATTTTTATATCCTCGGGGCGGACGACGACGTCGACGAGCTGGTTGATTTCATAGTCGTCGAGGCAGTCGAATGTAGCGCCGCAGAATTTGACTTTGAGTTTGCCCACAACCGTGCCGTTGAAGATGTTGCTTTCGCCTATGAAGTCGGCAACGAAGGTATTTACAGGCTCGTTGTAAATTTCCGTAGGCGTGCCGATTTGCTGAATATCACCGTCATTTATAACGACGATTTTATCGGACATGGTCAGCGCTTCTTCCTGGTCGTGCGTGACGTAGATAAACGTGATGCCGAGGCGCTTGTGCATATTTTTCAGCTCTATCTGCATTTCCTTGCGCATCTTTAAATCGAGCGCGCCCAAGGGCTCGTCTAAAAGCAGAATTTCGGGCTCGTTTACGATTGCGCGGGCGATTGCTATACGTTGCTGCTGTCCGCCCGAAAGCGTGGAAACGCTGCGTTTTTCAAAGCCTTCCAAGTCGACTATTTCAAGAGCTTTTTTGACCTTTTTATCTATTTCGGCTTTGGTAAGCTTTATCTTTTTGGTGTAGCTGTCGCCCTTGTCGTTTCTGAAGGTTGCTTCCACCCTTTTAAGGCGCAGACCGAACGCTATGTTTTCATACACGTTCAGGTGTGGAAAAAGCGCGTACTTCTGGAACACCGTGTTTACGGGGCGCTTGTTGGGGGGAAGGTTGCTTATATCCTCGCCGTTCAAAAGTATCTGTCCCGAAGTGGGAAGCTCGAAGCCCGCTATCATTCTAAGGGTTGTGGTTTTGCCGCAGCCTGAGGGACCTAAAAAGGTGACAAATTCGCCCTTCTTTACTTCGAGGTTAAATTTTTCAACCGCGACGGTGTCACCGTCGTAGACCTTTTTCACGTCGATAAGTTCTATTATGTTTTCGCTTTTGCCCATTTCTACTCCTTGCAAAAAGTTACGCCGCCTTGTTAAATTTGCGCGGATTTTAGCGAAAAATAAGGACGGCTTGCTTAAAGCCGTCCTGCAAAAATCCTTTACAGTGCGCGAAAATTATACCGCGCTTTTTATTTCTTGATTACCTCTTTCAGAGTCTATATAGCAAATACTTTTACTACTCTTATTGACCGTTTCACAAGTGACGCCTTTAAGGCACTATTAAACTTATAAAATTTGAGCTTTTAACTCAATCAATAATGCGGCGGATATGCCGCTAAATATTTGCATGGACTCTAAAAGCCATACGTTAGTTTGAGTATATATTATATGAAAAAAGATGTCAATTATTTTTTTATAATATTTTGAAAAATTATCTTGCGCTATTTCTTGTCCGTTCGGTAAAGCAGATAATCTAACGACACGTTAAAGTAGTCAGCAATTTTTATGAGCATTGCATAGTCTGCTTCCCTCTCGCCCGTTTCATACCTGCTTATGGTGTTCTGGTTAGTTCCCAAGTCCAAAGCGAGTTTAAGTTGTGTTATTTTATTACTTTCGCGCAGTTGTTTTAATCTTATTTTATCCATAAATACACTTGACATTATTATACCAAAACGGTATAATACAATTATCCCGATTTGGTATAACATTATTAATAAAATCCCTCACGGAACCACACGATAAAGCCGACTGAGCAAACTTTGCTCAGTCGGCTTGCATCTTTATTATTTTAATGCTTTGAGAGAAATTCAGAAATTTTCGCCATAACCTCGCTATCCTCTTCGGTGGCGGCGGTGAAGTCGAATTCTTTGAAATACTCCCTCTCCTTGTCCGTCATTTTGGAAGCTTTGGAAAGATTGGCGGAAAGCTCGGCTAAAAGCTTTTCTGCGTTCTGCGTGTTGTAGGGGTTGTGGTTTTTGCCCTTACACAAAAACTTTTCGATATGTTGGCCGTCGGCCTTATAAAACACCGCTTTCGAATAGCCGACTATTTTGTCGCTGTCGCCGTGAATTAATAGCGTCGGCGTGTCGTTTTTTTGTGCGCGTTTTGCCGCGTTCGCGTTACCCTTTGCGCCGTATTTGAAAAGATATATAAGCCACCAGAACGGGCGCCAAATTGCCGCCAACAGTCTTGGTATACCCACGTTCACCGCGCCTTCCTGCGTAGTTTTGGAAGGCGTAGTCGGCGCGCTGATTGCAACCACCGCATTGACCTTTCTTATCTTCGAAGCGCACAGTGCCGAGTATGCGCCCCAGCTGTGACCGATGAGGTATAAAGGCGCGTCATTGAATTTTGCACGCGCTAAGTCGATTGCCGCGTTTGCGGTTTTCACACCATCGTACATACCCTTTATATTTTTGCCGCCGGAAAAGTTACAGCCCCTGCTGTCGAAAGCAACTACCGTGTAGCCGAGGTTGCAAAAGTACGCGATTTCCGTCGTGTAAGCAATATGCCCCGGACCCATACCGTGACAGAAAACAACCACTTTTCCGTTCTGTTCGGTTTGTGCGTTTTTATAGATAAAGCCCTTTAAATACTTGCCAGTTGAAACAGGCTCGGCGGTCAACCCGAAGTCTTCCCCGGTGAAATACTTTAAAAGGGGAATTTTATCATACCGTCTGCCGAACGCAATTTTATCGCTGATTAACGCTGTTATTAAACACATTATACTATGTATTTATCGTCAAGGTCGGGAGCGGTGTCCATTTCGGCTTTCTGAGCTTCGTAGCCCTTTTTGCCGAGCAGAGCGAATGTCGCCTTTTTGCCGTTTTCAACGCCGGGCTGGTTGTAGGTGTCGATATTTAAAAGTGCGCCCGTATAAGCCGTCTGCAATTCAAGCATATACAGAAGCTGTCCCAAAGTGAACGCGTTGATTTCGGGCATATTTATCGTGTAGTTCATTCTGCCCGCACGCATAAGCGCGTAAGCCGTGGCTTTGTTTTCCGCCTGAATAAGCTCCTGCATGGTATGTCCGCCGAGGAAGCCGACGTCGGGAATATCCTCGCAACCGCGGGGTATCTTCATTTCGCAACCGTACTTTTCAACGGAAATGAAGGTTATTACCTTGTCGAAAGGTCCTTCGATATACAGCTGTACCTGCGAGTGCTGATCGGTTACGCCGAGGCTCTTTACAGGGGTCGTGCCTGCGTTTACTACCTTACCGTTGAAATCAACGGCTTTGCCCAACGACTCCGCCCAAAGCTGGCAGTACCAGTCTGCAATGAGTTTTAAGTTGTCCGAATAGGGCATAAGCACGTTTATGTTTTTACCCTGCAACATAGTGATATACTGCAACGCTGCGCAAGCGAGCGCGGGGTTTTTGAAAATCGAAGGGCGCGAGCAGAGGCTGTCCATATAAGCCGCGCCTGCAAGCAAGCCCTTGATATCTATGCCGAGTACCGCCGCGGGAAGAAGTCCCACGGGGCAAAGCTCGGAAAATCTGCCGCCGACACCGTCGGGAAGAACGAACTTTTTGAACTTGCCGCCGAAGGTCTGGTCAATCTTGATAAGGTTGCCGCGGCTTGCGTCGGTCGTGAATATCATATTGTCGGGAAGGTTTACACCCTTCTTCTTTAATATGTCCGCAATGATTAAGTACTGCGTCATCGTTTCGCTGGTCGCACCGGACTTGGAAATGACGTTGAAGCAGGTTTTTTCGGGTTCGATAACGTCCAACAGCGCCTGCATTCTGACGGGGTCGACGTTGTCCTCAACGTAGAATTTGGGGCCGCCCCTGTCTTTTTGCGACAGCTCGTTATAGTGAAGATGCTTTAACGCATTGAAAGCCATAATGGGGCCGAGGGCGCTTCCGCCGATACCTAAAACGACGAAGTATTTAAACTTCTTCCTGACTTCCTTTGCCGTAGCGAGTATGTCCGCAACGATTTCGTCCTGATTATAGGGAAGCTCGGTCCAGCCCATATAAAGCTCGTCCTTGCCTCTGTTTAAGGCAACGTAGTTGAACGCGTCCTCCGCCTTGTCTTTGAGAGAGTTCAGCTCGGCCTTCTTTATGCCGTGTTTGCCGAGAGATTCGCTCATCATATAGTTGAAGTCAACGGTGACGCGCATATCGCTGCGCCATTCTTTGGTTTTGTAACCCATTACTATCCTCCATTAATTGACAGTTTTACCATATTCAATTATATAACAATTTTATCGGTTAGTCAATACGCGATTTGAATTTAATTAAAAATTAATATTCGGCTTAAATTTGGGCAATTCGCCGAAGCTTTATTTTAAACGCTTGCAAAAACAAAGGTTTAAATGTTATAATGAACTTATGCACGGGCAGCTTACCGCCGACCAGAAAGCGGCTGAAAAATTAATAGAGGACTGGTTTCTGCACTCCACTACTCAAACCTTCGTGCTTGCGGGGTTTGCGGGAGCAGGCAAGACCACGCTTTTGCGGCACGTCGTTTGCGAAACCTTGGGTTTAGTGCCCGACGAGAGCGCGGCTTTCGTAACGCCTACGGGAAAGGCAGCGACAGTGCTTATAAGAAACGGAATTGCCGCCACCACACTCCACCGCCTTATTTACCAGTCAATTACCGAGGAAAAGGAAATTGAGCTGAACGGCAAAAAGGTCAAAATCGAGAAGCTGACCTTCCGCAGGCGCGAAAGCATAGATAAGGCGATTAAGCTTATCGTTTTGGACGAGGCTTCGATGGTGTCCGACGACGTTCTTTTAGACTTGACGGAGTTCGGCGTGAAGCTTCTTCTTTGCGGCGACAATGCGCAGCTTCCGCCCGTCGAGGGGCTTAATTCCTGCCTGCAAGCGCCCGACTACACTTTGAGAACGATAGTGAGGCAACAGCTCGATAACCCGATTATAAAGCTTTCGGAAATGGCGCGCGAGGGAAAGTATATTCCGTACGGCAGGTACGGCGACTGCGTTTCGGTTATGAGTAAGCAAAGGTTTTTCGGTGAGCGCAGAAGAAATTATCTTTTAAAAGCCGACCAGATTATCTGCGGAACGAACAAGACGCGCGCGGCGATTAACGACGAGATTAGGCGGTTGAAAAAGCGCGGACCTTTGCCCGAGAGCGGCGATAAGCTTATTTGCACGCTGAACAACTGGGAACAGTACATTGACGGCGAAATGAGGTTTAACCTCGTAAACGGTATTATCGGCACGGTGTACGACCCGTTTTACGACAATTCGAACGGCATAGGGTTTATGCAGTTCAAACCTGAATTTCTGGACGAGTTTTGTCCCGAGGCACTGCCATTCGATACGGGGATATTTACCGACGGGCAGTTCCGCTACAAGCACGGCGATTACTTTGAAAAGTTCGACGAGAACGGCGAGCCGGTCGGCGCATTTACGCTGAACAGGTTTGAATACGGTTACTGCATATCCTGCCACAAAGCGCAGGGCAGTGAGTTCGATAACGTAGTGGTTTTCGACGAGAGCTTTGCATTTAAGGAAGATAAAAACCGTTGGCTGTATACCGCCATTACGAGGGCGAAGAAAAAGCTGATTTTACTAAGATAAATTCAATAAAGATAAGG
>CAMWPZ010000021.1 GCA_947176305.1 uncultured Clostridia bacterium | reverse complement strand
CGGCCGCCCTTTTTTTTAATTTCTTTTAACGAAAAACGCCGAGGGGTTCTAAAACTAAAAAATAAATTAATTTTATTTAAATATAATTAACGCGGGGCGGGCTTGGCCGGCCGCGCTTTAAGTTTGAAATGTGTTCAGTTTGTTTACTGCCGATGCAATTAAGACACGTCGTCAACGTAAGGTTGCGCAAAGCGTAAGGCTTTTCAGGCTTGTTGTTTTCTGCGTAAGAATGAAAGCAGTCTTTTCTGTTCCGTGACTTCCTGCGGCGTGCGTCTGTCCTTACCGAAGAAGAACACCGCAAGCGTTCCGGGCCCTACGTGCGCACCCGTGCATAAATCGTAATACTCGATAATTACTTCTTTCGCGCCGCGCTTTTTGAATTCCTCCGCCAAAGCGTTTGCATCGTCCATGCAGTCGCCGTGCGTTATGCAAACGGTTTCAGGCTCGGTTGCGTATTCCTCGAACGCCTTTATAAGCGCGTCGATTGATTTTCTTCTTCCGCGTTCCTTTGCGTACACGGCAAGAGTAGCGGGAGAGCCTCCGTTCGCTTTAAGCATGGGCTTTATATTGAGTATCGCGCCTGCGATTGCGGCAATCGCCGAAACTCTTCCGCCCTTTTTCAGGTACTTCAAATCGTTCACGGTAACGTAAGAATTCATACGGTACTTATTTTCTTCAAGCCACTTTGCGCACTCGTCGACGCTTTCGCCCGTATCGCGAAGCTTCGCGCATTTATACGCAAGGTAACCTTCTCCGAGCGATGCGTTCACGCTATCCACAACGTATATTTTGCGGTCGGGGAATTTTTCTTTAAGCGTTTCGGCGGCTTTTTTTGCCTGCGCGTTCGTTCCGCTCAGTCCCTCGGTAATAGTGACCAAAATAACGTCTTTACCCTGTTCGAGAGAGGGGGTCAACGCATCTATAAACTGCTGTTCGCACACAAGCGAAGTTCTTATATCCGCGCCGCTTGCAAGCTTGGCGTAAAAGTCTTTTGCTATTTCGGCAAAAGGCGTGCCTTCTTCATGGCATTTATATTCTTCACCGTTTACCGTATAGTGAAACGGAATAATTCCGATGCCCGTTTCGGCAATCATTTCGTCCGTGAGATTTGCCGCGGAATCCGCGAAAATATCAAATGAATTATTCATAGTCGTTCTCCTTGAATAACTGCGGAAAAAGCATTCCGCTTCGGGCTTCGGCAAAGTCCTGCGCCCCTATGTACATATTATTGCACTATTGCGTAAATTTCAACCTACTTTGACGTATTTTTTCTCCACGGTTTTTTAAAAGAGGTAAACCGCCAAAAAAACTTACTCTACCGCAAAAATTTCACACTCTACTCACAGTAGAGTTACCTTTTTACTTGTGTTTTTCACGGGGTTGTGCTACAATTTCCATATGGATGAATTGAAGGAAACAATCGCGAACAACCTCGTACAGCTCCGCACTCAGGCGAAGCTTACGCAGTTACAGCTTGCGGAGACGTTGAACTATTCCGATAAAGCCGTATCCAAATGGGAGCGGGGAGAAGCTATTCCCGATTTGCGGGTACTAATTCAGCTTGCGGAAATTTACCACATCACCGTCGACGATATAATTTCGCCGCCGTCCGCGCGTAAAAAACCCGTCCGCCCCAAAATGCACACGGGCAAAAAACGGCTACTCATAAGCCTTTTGTCAGCGGGGCTTGTGTGGTTTATCGCAACGGGAATATTTATGATATTCTACTTTATTCCCGCAACGGCTGCAAACGCTTGGCTTACCTTCGTTGTCGCGCCGTTTATAATGGCAATTCCCTTGACGGTCTTTTCCGTCAGGTGGGGCAATTGGATAACGAATATAATAGCCTGTTCTTTAATAATCTGGATGGCGGCGGTCATCTTCCACGTGTTCGTCATAACGTACACCGAATTTTATAAAATCTACTTTATCTACATCGTCGCGGCGGTGTTCCAGATATTAATAATTTTATGGTTCACTCTGAAAAAGATATCCAAACGCAAAAAATAAGAGGAAATAAAATGGACTTGAAAAAACTTGCTTCGGCACTGATTACGGATACCGACTTACTTCCTATAGAGGAGTACGAAAAAATCTATCCCGAACGCGTGCGCGGCGAAAAGGCGGAGGTCACCCGTCTTGCCCCCTCGCCCACGGGCTTTATACACCTCGGCAATCTCTATTCCGCACTCGCGGACGAGCGCAGCGCCCACACCACGGGCGGCGTGTTCTATTTAAGAATCGAGGACACCGACGAAAAGAGAAAGGTGGACGGCGCGGTTGAAAGCGTTATCCGCTCGCTAAAATATTTCGGCATCGACTTTGACGAAGGCGCGGAAATAGATTCGCCTTTGAATAAGTACGGCCCGTACTATCAGCGCCAGCGCGCAAAAATTTACCGCGCGTTCGTAAAGGACTTGATAGAGCGCGGTTTGGCTTATCCGTGCTTCTGCACCGAGGACGAACTGAACGCCGTACGCGACAAGCAGACCCAAGAAAAGAAGACCACGGGCTACTACGGCGAGTACGCAAAATGCCGCAACCTTTCCGAAGAAGAAATTTACAAAAACTTAGCGGAGGGTAAACCCTACGTTATCCGCTTAAAATCGCAGGGCAGTGTGGAAAATAAAATCATTTTCCGCGACGCTATTAAAGGCGAAGTTACCGTAACCGAAAACGACCAAGACGTCGTAATTTTAAAATCCGACGGAATACCCACTTATCACTTCGCCCACGCGATTGACGACCACTTTATGCGTACGACGCTCGTCATCCGCGGCGAGGAGTGGCTGTCAAGCCTGCCCGTGCATATAGAGCTTCACAAGGTTCTCGGCTTCAAGCCGCCGCGCTACGCGCACACCTGCTCGCTCATGAAAATGGACGGCGACACCAAGCGCAAATTATCCAAGCGCAAGGACCCCGAGCTTTCGTTGGACTACTACCGAAAAGCGGGCTACTTCCCCAAAGCCGTGGTTAAATATTTAATGACTATTTTAAACTCCGACTTCGAGGAGTGGTCTTTAAAGAACCCCGACGGCGACTACCGCGACTTTAAATTCAGAATTGAAAAAATGGGCAAGAGCGGCGCGCTGTTCGATTTGGAAAAGTTAAACGACATATCGCGCACGGAAATTTCCAAGCTTTCCCCCGAGGACTGTTTTGCCTTCCTGAAAAGCTGGGTTGACGAGTTCGGAACGGACGCGGATAAGGCGCATTTCAAGGACGAAAAGTATATTATAAAAGTGTTGGCTTTGATTATGGGCGCGGGCGGCAAGAAGAGAAGAAAGGACATCGAACGCGCCGAACAGGGCGTAAGACTTATCGACTATTTCTTCGACGATACCTTCAAACCCGATTACACTTTCCGCTTCGACGACGCGACGGTAAACTGCGTACTGGACGTCTTTGCGGATATGTACGACCCCGCGGACGACAACTCCGTATGGTTTGCAAAAGTGAAATCAATCGCGCCGCTTATCGGCTTTGCCAGCGAAATGAGCGAGTACAAAGCCAACCCCGAAGCGTTCAAGGGCAACGTTTCCGACGTTGCGGAAATTTTAAGAATAGCGGTAACGGGAATGCCCAACTCCCCCGACCTCTGCACGATAATGAATATCCTCGGCAAGGAACGCTCGCTTGCAAGACTGCGGGCGGCAAGGCGTTAAAAAGCAATAACGATAAATAAATTTTAAAGGATAATATATGTTAAAATTAATCGACGTAAAAAAGGAATACTACGCAGGCGGCGAAACCGTTCAGGCGTTGAAGGGTGTCAGTCTGAATTTCAGAAGAAACGAGTTCGTTTCCATTCTCGGCGCTTCGGGCTGCGGCAAGACCACGCTTTTGAACATTATCGGCGGACTTGACAAGTACAACTCGGGCGATTTGATTATCGACGGCAAAAGTACCAAGGAATACGGCGACAGGGACTGGGATACTTACCGTAACCACTCGATAGGCTTCATTTTCCAAAGCTATCACTTAATTCCCCACCAGACGATTTTGCAGAACGTCGAGCTTGCGCTCATGATTTCGGGCGTAAGCAAGGAAGAAAGGCGCCAACGCGCAATAGAAGCGTTGGAAAAGGTCGGGCTTAAAGATAAGCTTAACAACCGCCCCAACCAGCTTTCGGGCGGTCAGGCGCAGAGGGTTGCAATAGCCCGCGCGCTCATAAACGACCCCGAAATCGTCCTCGCCGACGAGCCTACGGGCGCGCTCGATTCAAAGACGAGCGTGCAGATAATGGAGCTGTTGAAGGAGATTTCCAACGACAGGCTCGTAATAATGGTAACGCACAACCCCGAGCTTGCCGAACAATACTCCACAAGAATTATCCGACTTTTGGACGGACAGGTCACGGACGATTCCAAGCCCTATTCGGACGAGGAAGAAGCGGCTGAGGTAAAAGCCGCCGCCGAAGCAAAAGAAGCCGCAAAGAAAGCCGAGGAAGAGGAAGAAGCAAAGCTTTTGGAACAGGAAGCGGCGGAAGGCGGCAAGGTAAAGCGCAAAAAGGTGCGGCGCGAAAAGAAGAAGGCTTCCATGCCCATAACCATGGCGTTCGGCTTGTCGCTTAAAAACCTTTTATCCAAGCGCAAGCGTACGGCAATGGTTTCTATCGCGGGCAGTATTGGCATAATTGGGGTATCGATGGTGCTTGCAATTTCCGCGGGCGTCAAAAGCTACATACGCGATATGGAAAACGATATGCTTTCGGGCTATCCCATCGCAATCGAGCAGACCGCGTTCGACTGGAGCGCGATAACTAACATAAGTGCCACGCTCGATAAAAAGCCGGATATAACGAAGCTTCACGATAAAGTTTACGTAGACTCACTGTTGCAGACGATGCTCGATATGGGCAACAACTTCTTTGCACAGAACAACCTTTCCGAAACCTATCTCGATTTCGTTTCGGAAATGCCGAAGGAATACTACAACGCAATGCAGTTTGCTTACGACCTTGATGTAAGCAATTATCTCTACACCGATTTTAAAGTCATAAGCGAAGATAGTCCAACTAAGGACTTACCCGCCGAAATGGATTCGAGTAGTGACGGAATTTCGCTTACGGCACTCCGTTCAATGTATAAGTCTATACTTGGGAAAGAAGATAAATACAATCAACCGATGTACTTGTCGCTTTTGGATAATTTCACTGGACTAAAGGAAATCCCCGACAATCCCGACTACATACTTTCGCAGTACGACGTAGTTGCAACCGACGGTAATATGACCGAAGTGCAGATAAAGAAAGCTATGCAGAGCAAAGAGAATTTAATTCTCGTGCTTGACGACGGCTCGGTTGACGATCTGGATTTGGCGCAGTTTGCATACTTCAGTCAGGAAGAGTTATTAAATTACGCGTCAAAAGCAGCAAACGACGGTCACTACGACCCGAATATCGGTATGATAGGCAGCGGCGGCAAGGACGACCCGCTGTACGATGAAAGCACGGGAAGCGGCGGACTTAACTATAAATATTTCTTCGATAAAACCTTTAAATTCTACCCCAATGATACGGTGTTCACTTCGACTGACAGTCAGACAGAGCCTTTCTTTAAATACAATTCTTACAGCAAAGACTTCGCAAAAGAAGGCAGCTTCGATTTAGGTGTAAAGGTAATCTTACAGAAAAAGAGCAACGTAAACTACGGTTGTATAGACGGAGGACTTTACTACACCAACGCGCTGACAAAACATATTTTAGAGCAGGGCAAAGACAGCGAAATCGCTAAATTTATAAATGATCACGGTGAACCGCTAAAAGCAGTTCGATACACATACGACTACACCTACTACAAATATAACGATGGTGTGCGCACATATTACAAGGACAATGCGACTGAATCCATCAAACAGTCGAGTAGTATGATGGGCATGGGTACTGTGTCTACTTTGGTTACCGTGGCCATGGTTGCAGGAAGCGACTTGGCGACCGCGGTCGGCATTTATCCCGTTGACTTCGATGCAAAGAACAAAGTCACCGAATACCTCGACGGTTGGAACGATTTGTGTAAATCGGGCGGCGAATACAAAGGCGTAACGCTTGAAGAAAAGGACGTAGTCAAATACACCGATACGGTCGGCATGATAATCAGCATGATCGATTCGATGATTGAAATGATAACTATCGCGCTCGTCGCGTTCACTGCGTTATCGCTCGTCGTTTCAACGGTAATGGTCGGAATTATAACCTACGTATCGGTTGTCGAACGAATAAAGGAAATCGGCATTTTGCGCTCGGTCGGCGCAAGGAAAAAGGACATAAAGCGTTTGTTCAACGCCGAAACCTTTATGATAGGTCTGGTTGCGGGCTTGTTCGGAATTATAGTAACTTATATCCTCTCGCTTATAATCAACCTCGTGGTAGCATCCCTCGCGCCCATAACGACGCTTGCGGCGCTTCCTTGGTGGCAGGCGATAATAATGGTTGCGGTAAGCGTTGTGCTCACGCTCATTTCGGGACTTATCCCTGCGGCGGCCGCAGCGAAGAAAGACCCCGTCGTGGCGCTGAGAACTGAATAAACTTAAAAAGACTTCCTAAATTTTAGGAAGTCTTTTTTATTGCCTTTTTATTAAATTTAAGTAATAAAATATCAATAAACCGTTGACAGTTTTTTACAGTTATGCTAAAATAAAATAGTAATAAATCTCAGAGGTAAAATATGAAAAAGATTTTCAAAGCTTTGGCAGTTTTAGCGGCAACTACGGCAATCGGCGCAGGTATCGGCATGGCTGCAGGTTGTTCCAAAGGTTATGACGGAGTTTACTACGGTGATTATCACTACACCAACGAACACGGTGCAACTTACGGTATGAAGGTCAAAGTAACCGTTGAAAACAATATTATAGTAAAGGTTGAGGACGTTACCAAAGGCGCTTACACCGTTGTAAGTGAAGCAATGCCAGACTACGGCTGGGACGCTGACTCGGTTAAAAACTGGACTGATAACGAAAGCTGGTTGCTTCAGCAGTATGAAGGTTTAGCTGTATCGGACGTAAAAGCTATTAAAGTTAATATTAAGGAAACGGGCGAGCCTTATAGCAAGGATAAAAATGCCGGCTTGAACGAAAACGGTATCCTTATCACCAACTCAACTCAGGGCAGCGGCAGACTTCTGCTTGCAGTTCAGAACGCACTTGGTGAAAATAAAGAAATCGGCAGAATTGAAAAAGCTAACTAATTATAAGCAAAATATAACCCGCTGTTTACAGCGGGTTTTTTTGTTGCAATTATAAGGTAATTGCATTATAATAAAGCTATGAAATTTTTACGCAGAATACTTCTTCCGTCGGTCGTTTGCTTCGCGCTCGTGCTCGGCGGCGGCTGTAAAAAAAATACGGTATACACCGTATACACTAATATGCCCGACGGTGCGTATACGCTTGAAGATAAAAACTTCGCCGTTGAAAAAATCGGCGGCTACGCCGCAGAAAGTGTAAGCTTTGATGAAGTTGACACTTCCGCATTTACGCCAAGGGGCTATTCATTGCCCGCAATGTTCGTGGAAGCCGACGTAGTCGTAATGACGGACTTCGACGAGGACGGGGCGCAAAAACATTATAATGATTTCAAAACGGAAGTAAACGCGCTTTTAAAGGATATAAGCAACAGCTTATCTTCCACGGTAGAAAATTCCGATATCTACAACTTCAACAACGCGTCGGCAGGCGACACCATAGAAATTTCACAAATTACTTACGAAGTTTTGGAAAAAGCTATCTACGTTTACGAAATGACGACGGGCTTTTACAACCCCGCGCTTTACTATAATATAAACGCTTACGGCTTCGGCTCAACGCATAAAATGCCCGAAAACTCGTCGGACTTGCCCGACGACGAAACGGTTAAAAAATACACCGACCTTGCAACCCATTTCAACGAGGTTGAAATCGATAAGCAGGGCGATAAGTACTTCGTAACTAAACCGCAGTACACCGTAGAGGTGGACGGCGAAACTCTTTCCTTAAAGCTCGATTTGGGCGGTATAGGCAAGGGGTATGCCGCCGACCGCGTGGACGAGCTGTATGATAAATACGGCTATAACTACGGCTATTTCAACTTTGCCGCAAGCAGTATGGCGGTCAGAAGCAACCCCGATACGGGCGCGTATAATCTGGGCTTTACAAATCCCCGCTGGTTCAACAAGCAGTATTTCAAAACGACAGTCCGCGGCGAAAAGCTTTCCACCAGTGGCGATAACGAGCAGTTTTATAATTTAGACGGTGTGCGCTATTGCCACATTATAAGCCCCGAAACAGGCAAACCCGTGCAGACTGGCATAATGTCGGTGACGGTAATCGGCGGCGGTGCGGCTGAGGACGACGCGCTTACTACGGCAATAATGTGTATGGGCAGGGAACGCGCCGTAAAGTTTATCGAAGAAAAACTGACGGACAGACGCGTCGTTTTCACCTGTGAATAAATATGTCGCTTAAAAAGATAGAACAAGTCAAAAAGGACAAGGGCTTTAAAATCTTTGACCTTATAATATACGGCGCGGTGTTGGTGCTTGTTGCGGTGCTGTTTATCGTCGTGTTTACCACGCGCGACACGAGCGAGCTTTCGGGCGTTAAAATCACCGTCGGCACGGAAGTTGTGTTCGAGTACGAGTTCGGCGGCGAGTTCAATAAAAAGTCCGACAGCGTGACGGTGGAGGAGGACGGAAAATCTATCACCGTAACGGTTACCACGGACGAGGGTAAAAACGTCGTGTATATCGACAAGGATAAAAAGACCGCGAAAATGCTTGACGCCGACTGCCGCGGCAAGCAGTGCATGTACTTCCCCGAGCTTGACAACAATTCAAAGTATATTTATTGCAGTCCGCACGGCGTAAAGGTTGAGCCGTTATCGCGTGACTGGAACAGTCCCGACATAATAATATAAATAAAAACAGCGCCGAGCTATCAGCTCGGCGCTTTTTTTATTGCTTTAAATTATTCCGTCTTTTCTTTGGCCTTTTCCTCAACTGCATTATTTTCAGGCGTTTCTTCCGCCGTAACCTTGCGGCTTATTATAATGTGGCGGGGGCATACGTTTACGCAGGTAAGACAGCCCGTGCACTTCGTATAATCGAATACGGGCAAATTGTCCTTCATTGTAATCGCGCCGTGAGGGCAGCTCTTAGCGCACTTGGTACAGCCGATACAGCCGACCTTGCAAACGCTCATAACGTCCTTTGCGCGGCACGTTGATGAGCACGCAACGAATACGGGCGCAGTCGCGGGTATTCTGTCGATAATGTTCTTGGGGCAGGTCGTTATGCACGCGCCGCAGGAAATACATCTGTCGGGGTCAACCTGAGCAAGCCTTCCCGTAACTTCGATAGCGTTCTCGGGGCAAACGGCTTTACAGTCGCCGCAGCCGAGGCACGCGAACGAGCAAGCCTTGCTTCCGCCCAAAAGCGAGTTATTCGCCGCGCAGGTGGGGTTGCCCTTATAAACGAATTTATCTTCGCAGTTTTCAATTCCGCCCATGCAGTGAACTACCGCAACCGTGCGTTCTTCGTCTTTAAGCTCTATCCCTAAAAGTTTGGCGATTTCCGCCTTCTTTTCGGGTGAAGTTACGTGACAGTCGTTCAGGCTCGCGCCGCCCTTTGCAAGCTTATCCGCAAAGCCGCTGCAACCCGAGCAGCCGCAGCCGCCGCAGTTCGCGCCCGCAAGGTTTTCCAGAATCTTCGAAATCTTTTCGTCTACGTTGACTTTGAACACCTTGCCGACGATAAGGATAAGCGCGCCGATTAAAATTGCAGAGCCTGCAAATATTCCGGCAACTATGCCTACCGATATCCAAGTTTGATTAGTAATTTCAAGTAAATTCATATCTCGCGCCTCCTTATATAGATATCAGGCTGAATACGTAGAACGCCATACAAATGAAGCACGCCGTTACCATCGCAATGGGGAAGCCTGAAAGCGCCTTGGGGGTCTTGTAGTAGTTGAGCTTTTCGCGCATACCGCTCATTATAATCATAACGAGGGTGAAGCCGAGACCTGCAAACAGTGAGTAGATAACCGCCCAGCCGATATTCATCGAAGCCGTGCCGAGTATCGCGGACATATCGCCGATTAAAAGCTCGGTAACGCCGAGAACGGCGCAGTTCGTGGTTATAAGCGGCAGGTAAATACCCATCGCCCCGTAAAGAGTGGGGGAAACCTTCTGAATAATCTTCTCGAGCATCTGCACGAGAGATGCTATGATGAATATGAAGAAAATGATTTCAAGGAACTCGATTTTCAACGGCACCATAACGTAGGTGTAAATGGGATAGGTAACCAAGGTTGCAAGCACCATTACGAGGGTTACCGCAATTCCCATGCCCGCCGCGCTGGAAGTCTTTTTCGAAACCCCGAGGAAGGGGCAGATGCCGTAGGTTTTGGCGGTAATAAAGTTATTCGTGAGTACCGCCGCAAGAACTATCGCAATAAACGTACCCATAATTTACGCCGCCTCCTTTGCGTTTAATAAGTTTTCACGCGCAAGCTTGTTTGCCTTAACTCTGCGCCATCTTTCGAAACCGTCAATGATATACACGAACACCGCGATACATATACCGTATACGAGGAACGCGCCCGCAGGTGTTGCAAGCATACCGATTTTGAATTCCATAATCTGCAAACCGAATAGCGAGCCTTTGCCGAGGAATTCGCAGATAACGCCCATTATTGTAAGCGCAAGCGTGAAGCCCAAGCCGTTCGCAACACCGTCCACTGCCGATTCCAGAACGCCGTTCTTGTTCGCAAACGCTTCCGCTCTGCCGAGTATAATGCAGTTTACGACTATCAGCGCTAAGAAGCCGCCGAGGCTGTCGTACAGGTCGGGTACGAACTTTTCAAGGAACATTCTCGCAAAGGTTACGAGCGTTGCTATAATTACGATATAGCAGGGGATACGAACCGCACCGGGGATAACCTTTCTCAATGCCGAAATTATTATATTGCTCAGCGTCAGCACCACGAGTACGGTAAGTCCCATACCCATTGACGAGAACGCGGAGGAAATAAGTCCGAGAGTGGGGCAGGTACCCAGAACGAGCATAAAGGTGGGGTTTTGGTAAATAAGTCCGTCTAAGGTAATCTTTTTGTACTTATTCATTATTCCTGACCTCCTTCTTCGACGTCTTCGACGATAAGCTTTTCGTTATCGTAGTTCTTGGTTGCAAACGCAGCCGCGTACAGACACAGGTAGTTCGAGTGGGTTGCACCCGTGGAAATTTCCGTTCCCGAGTTGTCCGAAGGAAGGGATATTCCGTTATCCAAGATGCTCTCGATGCCCGCAAAGTCTAAACCTACGAACAGCGTTCCGTCAAGTATGCCTGCGTGCATTTTGTCTGAGTAAGCACCGCTCGTCGAGCCGTTTTCGGTAATCTCGTATTTCGTAACTACGCCGTTCGTATCGACCGTTATATCAACCTTGAAGCCGCTCGGCTCTTTAAGTCCCTTGGTCACGATATGGAAGGTAATGCTTCCGTCCTCGTTCACCTCGTGGCTTGTGAGCTTGGTTTCGATATATTCAACAAAGTCAAACTCCGCGTAAATATCTTCGGTAACGTTGCCGAGTTTAGCGTTTACGAAATCGAGCGCACCGTTTACCGCGTTGCATATCGCGGTTTTCGTTCCCTTAACCGTCGCGTTGGTTATAAGGTCCTGAGTGTAGATAATTCCGTCCGTATAAAGCTCTGTAAACTGGTTTAAAGCCTTGTCGGTAACTCTGTCTATATAGGACTGGTTTTTGTTGGATTCTATAACTACTTTATCGATGCCCTTAACGGCGCCGCCCGAAACGTTTACGACTATCCAGCAGGTAACGGTACCGTTGTCGTAACCGCCCTTGCCGGTTGCCTTTATAAGGTAGTTGCCGTCGTCCTTGACTTTATAAGCTTCGTCTATCGTCGCGTTGTCGTTGTAGTTTGCAACCGCAACCGCTTCGGTCTTTACGGATTTTCCGTAAATTTTGTTGATTGCGCGTTCGAACCTTTCCGCGTCCGAAACTGCCAGAAGTCCGTTCATTATCGTAAGGAATATACCGCTTATAAGTAAAACGCAGGTGAGCGTTAAAATACATTTGAAAGCGGTGCTCTTAAAAAACTGTTTAACGGTCATTTATTTGCCCTCCTTTTCAGGTGCGGCTGCCGCGTTCGCGTCAACGGGCTGAACGAGATTTTCCGCCGCGCTTTCGGGAGTAACCTTGTCTGCCTTGGGCTTTTTCGCCTTAACGAAGCCGTAAGGTCTTCTTATGATGTACTTATCGATTAAAGGCACAAACAGGTTCATTAATATAATTACGAACGAAGTAACTTCTAATTTCGTCAGGTACCTGAGCGCCGCGACAAGTATAGCCGCCAACGCATAGTAGAAAATCTGTCCGTAAACGCCCTTGGGTGAGGTAACGTAGTCGGTAAACATAAATACCGCACCGAACAGAACGCCGCCTGAGAAGACGTGGGGAAGGAACAATTCCATATCGAAGATGTAACCGCCCGTAGCTATGAACGCAAAGCCCGAGAAGAATACCGCGGCAAATCCGAAGATAGCTATGAACATTAACGGCTGCCACCATTTGATTACGTTTCTTACCGACAGATAAATGTAACCGATAAGAATCGTAACCTTGCAGGTTTCGCCGATACAGCCCGCAACGCCCGTTCCAAGGAACAAGTCAAGAACCGAAATCTTAGTGGTGGGGTTGCCCTCTTGGGGGAACAGCCAAGCAAGGTTGGTTGCGTCGGTGAATATTCCGCTTTCGAATTTCAGCGCGGGGATATTTGCCGCAACGTAGGTGGAAATTGCAAAGCTGATTGCCATAAATACGCGTGCAGCGGAAGCGGGGTTGACTAAGTTTTTACCCGTGCCGCCGAACAGCATTTTTACAACCGCAATCGCGAACATACTTCCTATCAACACCTCGTACCACTTAACGGTGGAGGGGAGAATGAGCGCGAGGATAAGTCCCGTAACGATGGAAGTATAATCGAACTGTTTAAGCCACCGCTTGCAAACCGCGCCAGCGTCCTTGCACTTCTTCGAAAAACCCTTGTTGAGTATGAAGAAGTAAACGAACTCCGTCGCAACGCACGCAAGCACGGCAACCGCCTCGATTACGAACGCGCGCCAGCCGAAGAACACAATACCGGCTATTGCGCAGGGCAACAGCGCGATTATAACGTCGAGCATAACCGAGCGCGTCGTGCGCCGCGATTTAACGTGGGGAGGGGTGGAAACTACGACTTTATTATCCGTCATAATTATTTAGCCTCCTTTTTATTTTTTAAATAAGCTTTAGTCTTTCTTATAGCCTGAATTAAGGGGCGTTTTGCAGGGCAGATATATTCGCACGCGCCGCACTCTATGCAGTAAGCCGTGTTGCCGTACTTCGCCGCCGCGTCGAAATCGTTCGCCGCAGAGTAGAAAGCCGTGTTCATCGGCATAAGGTGCATCGGACAAACGTCCGCGCACTTGCCGCAGTTCAAACAAGGCGTAGGCTCGTCTGCCGCCGCTTCTTTTTCGGAAAGCAGTAAAATTCCCGAAGTGGTCTTATGCGTGTAAATTTCATCGCTTGCAAGCGCAGTACCCGTCATCGGTCCGCCGAGAACTATCTTCAAAGGCTTAACGGGCGTTTCAACCGTTTCCGCCGCGCCTTCTTCCTTGGACTTGTTCGCGACAATCTTTACGCCTTCGCCGCCGCAGTACTCTACGATATCTTTAACGGAAGTGCCGACCTTAACCAAAAGGTTTTTCGGCTCTTTAACCGCCTTGCCCGAAACGGTCACAACCCTCTCGTACAAGGGTTTGCCAAGCTCAACCGCCTCGCATACCGCATAGCAGGTTGCAACGTTCTGCACGATAACGCCGACGTCAGCGGGCAGCTTGCCCAAGCCGACCTTGCGCCCCGTGGTAACGTAAATAAGCTGCTTTTCGCCACCCATAGGATATTTCTTTCTTAAAACTACGGGCTGAATATCGTCGTACGCTTCGAACTTTTCGATGCAGTCGGGCTTGTTCTTTTCGATGCCTATCAAAATTTTCTCAACGCCCAAAGCCTTCGCAAGGTATCTTGCACCGCGCACTATCTCGTCCGTCTTTTCAAGCATGAGGCGGTAGTCGCACGTTAAATACGGCTCGCACTCCGCGCCGTTCAAAATAAGCGTATCCACCGCCGCGGCAGGCGAAACCTTGACCGCCGTGGGGAAGCCCGCTCCGCCCAAGCCGACGATGCCCGCGGCTTTTATTCTCTCTTTAATCTCGTCCGCTTCGGGCGAGGTGAGAGGGGGGAGGAAGGACTGTTCGTCTTTTCCGTCTGATTCAATGAAAATATACTTCTCGGTCTTTCCGCTTGCGCTTACGATATCCTTGATTTCCGTAACCGTGCCGCTCACGGGTGCGAAAACGTCGGAAGATATCACACCGTCGGCTTTGGCAATCACTTCACCGCACTTTACGGCTTTACCCGCTTCAACTATCGCGTTGGCAGGCTTGCCGGCAGACTGGTAAGTGGAAACCGCCAGAACCGAAGGCGCAGGCATTACTTCTATTGCGGCGGATTTTGCTAAGCTTTTTCCGTCGCGCGGATGAATTCCGCCGAAGTAGTATTTTCCCTTTACTGCTTTCACTTAAAAATCTCTCCTTAATTTAATTACGTTTATTTTTTATCCCTTTCGGGTTTAAACCGAATTTATTGCGCGCTTTCAGCTTCCGCTTTTTCCGCGCTCTTTTTTCCTATCGCCTTTTCGAAAACGCTCTCAGGTACTTTTTTGAAAATCAGCATAATAACTCCGCCGACTATCGCGCCCGAGGCTATGCCGATTAAAACGAGATACGGCATATAACCTATCATTAGCGAAGTTCCGCTTATCCCCATAAATACGAGGTTTTGCGTAATGTTGTGCGCAACCGCCGCAACCACGCTTACGGACATCAAAGAAATTCTCGGATACACCGTGTACATTAAAACGGAGGAAACCGCCATAGAAACTACGCCGCCCGTAAAGCTGTACAACAGCGCTGAAACGTTGCCCGCGTAAACCGCGCCGAGGCCCGTCCTCACGGCAACGATTATAAAGGCTTCGACGGGCGAATACATAATAAGCGCTGCGAACGAAAAGATATTCGCAAGCCCCATTTTCGCACCCGGAATAAACAGCGGGTGGAATTGATTTTCTATTATGAAAGTCACTAAACTCAGTGCGGTGAAAATCGCAAGCGTCGCAATTTTCTTTGCCGCGGATTTGCCGTTTTTCATACCGCCGTAAATCCGTTCTGCCTTTACAATTATATATATAATCAATTATACACCATTGAAAAGAATTAGTAAATAATATAATTCAAGAAATTTCAATATTTCTTTCAAAAAATTTTCACTAAGTATTCATTAAGTATTTGAAAATACTTTTGCGCTGTGCTATACTTGTAATCGTGATAAAAAATTAACTCAGATAAGGAGAGAATAAATGGAACTTAAATACGTACGCAAAAACGTTTATAAGGAAGCCGACGGCAAAGAGCTTGAAAAAATTTACAAGTTCGCGGAAGGTTATAAGGCCTTCCTCGATACCTCTAAAACCGAGCGCGACGCTTCCGAAACCGCAAGAAAGTTAGCAGAAGAGCACGGCTTCAAGCCCTTCAGCTTTTCCGAAAAATTAAAGGCGGGGGATAAGAGATACTTTTTGAACAGAGGCAAAAATATCTTCCTCGTCAAGGTCGGCAAAAAGGACGTTGCAAAGGACGGCATAAGAATTATGGTCGCCCACGTCGATTCGCCCCGTCTCGATTTAAAGCCCAACCCCGTATTCGAGGACGCGGGACTTTGCTATCTTAAAACCCACTACTACGGCGGTATTAAAAAATACCAGTGGACCGCAATACCCCTTGCGCTTCACGGCGTGGTTATGCTCCGCGGCGGCGAAAAGAAGGAAATCTGCGTCGGCGAGGATGAAAACGACCCTATTTTCTATATAACCGACTTACTGCCCCACCTTGCGCAGGAGCAGAGCCAGAAGCCCCTTGCAAAGGCTATCGAGGGCGAAAACCTTAACGCGGTTATCGGCGGACTTCCCGCTGTCGGCGAGGACAAGGAAAAGGACGACGAAAGCGTTAAAACCGCAATTTTAAACCTTCTGAATAAGAAATACGGCATTACCGAAGTTGACTTCCAGTGTTCCGAGCTTTGCTTCGTACCCGCAGGCAAGGCGCGCGACGTAGGCTTTGACGGCGCACTCATTTCGGCTTACGGCCACGACGACAAGGTGTGCGCATACCCCGAAATGCAGGCGATTTTCGACTGCGACAGCGACAGAACGGTCGTTGCGGTATTCGCAGATAAGGAAGAAGTAGGCAGCAACGGCACGACGGGTATGCAGAGCAAGGTCATTTCCGACGTTATCGAAACCATTGCAAACTCGTTCGGCGCAAACCCCATCGAAGTAAGATACAACTCGAAGTGCATTTCCGCGGACGTTACCGCAGGCTACGACCCCGCTTACAGCTCGGCTTACGAAAAGCGCAACACCACGTTCATTTCCTGCGGCGCGGCGGTTTCCAAATACACGGGCGCGCGCGGCAAGTCGAATTCGAGCGACGCTTCGGCCGAATATATGGGCTTTATCCGCGATATTTTCGACGATAACGGCGTTATCTGGCAGACGGGCGAGCTTGGCGCAATCGACGCGGGCGGCGGCGGAACGGTAGCAATGTACATTGCAAACCTCGGCATAGATACGGTTGACGTAGGCGTTCCCGTGCTTTCCATGCACGCCCCTTACGAGCTTATCTCCAAAGCCGACGTTTACTCACTCTACAAAGCCTGCCTTGCATTCTGCAAATAATTGACACAATAAAAACAGCCGCGCGGCAACACTTGCCGCGCGGCTTTAATTTTACTTATTTAATTGTTTCTCATACGGAAGCTGTAAACGTATTTTATCTGTTCGCGCACGAACATCCTGTACTTTTTGCCTGCCGACTCGAACAGCACGTAAACCTTGTTGCCTACCGTGCACATTCCCTCGGACATAGAGGGGATAGAGTAGTCGTTCAGGAACACCTCGCCGTTGTTCTTGTCCGCAAAGTAAACTCTCACGGTCTTGTCGGTATACTGCACGCCGTTATCCGTCTTAACGCCGTTGTAGGCAAAATTCCTGCCCTTTAAATTTAAGAATGTGTCGGAATTGTCTGAGCTTATAAGCTTCGACCAGTTGTATACGAGTATATGCGAGTTGGAAAGCGAATAGCTTTGAGAAAGCGCAACCGCGTTTCCCGCACGCGCAAAGCCCTGTATTTTTTCGGGTATGGAAATAATCTTCTGTATCTTGGGTACTCGGTTTTCTGCTGCAACGTTGCTGTCGGAAATCTTGGTAAGACCGTACGGCTCGTCGGAAACCGATACGTTAAACTCGTACGCAAACGCAGTGTTATCAACTCCGTTCGGCGTGGTCAGGTGGTGGCTTGAATCGGTGTCCCATTTGCCCTTGCGGTAAAACTCGCCGACGTACAGTCTGTCGTACGATTTCGAGGTTGTCGAAGGGTCGTCGTAGTAAAAGCAGAAGTCCGCGCCGCAGTTCGCGTCAAAGGAAGTAGTGAACTGCACGTACTTTTCTTCGTCGCCTTCGGGCAGCTTGGCCTTTTCAATGAGGTCGACTACGAGATTCGTAAGCTTTTTAACGTACACCGTACCCTCGCCCGTAACGTAGAGGAAGTTGCCGTTCGTCGCAATTCCGCCGCAGTGCCCCTTGTAATCGCTTCCGTCAACGTTCTTCATTTTAACGTAGCCTACGTAGCCCGTGTCCGCGCCCGTAACGTAAATGCGCGAAGCCGACCCGTCTACCATGTAGCCCGTCATAAAAAAGTACTGCTGACTTTTTTTGACCTTGTCGCCGTTCGCGTTTTCCACTTCGTATTCAGCGGAACAGTTCCCAAGCCCCTGCGGCACCGCACCGTCTTTAAGACCTGCAATTTTAAACTCTTTCGTAAAATTATTGTCAAAGTCTTTATAGCTGTCGCCCAAGAACCAAATCATCAGGAATATGCATAGCAGCAGAACAACCGAAAGTACGGCGGTCAGCGAAATAAAAAGCTTTTTGTGCTTCATAAATCAATCCTCTTTAAAGTTTACGCATAATATTGTACCAAACCGCAGGCAAAAAAGCAAATCTTTCACTTGATATTTGCGCGGCTTTCTTATATAATATCGTTGTACTAATGAAAAGCGGGAGAGTTTGAAATGAATATCATAATGTTTATTTTAAACCTGTTAAAGCCCAAGAACTGGCTGATAATTTTAAGCATAGTTTTAAACGTGGGCATATGCGCAGGTATTGCGGTCTACGTTTCGTACCTTTTCGGGTACGATAAATACCTGCTCGTCGTAATCTGCGTAGTCGCCGCGTACCTCGCGTTAGAGCTGTTTATGCTGACGCCTGCGGGCGAGGCGATAATGCGCAAAAAAATGAAAATGAAGCCCATGCCCGAAACGCACTGGACTTACGCCGTTTTCAACGAGGTGAAGCGCAGAACGAAGGCAAAGAACAGGTGGCTTTCCAAAAGGCTTAAACTCTATTACACCGAAACTAACGAGTTGAACGCTTACGCGCTCGGCTCGCGCACGGTATGCATAACCAGCGGGCTTACCTATTTGTCGCCCGACTACATAGAGGGGATTTTGGCGCACGAGTTCGGACATATCACCTATTACGATTCGTACGTTTCCCTGCTTGCGCGCCACGGCAATATGCTGTTTTACGCGGTAATAATGGCGGTGTGGGCGCTTTGCTCGATGTTCGCGTTCATACTCGATTTAGCGGCTTCGTCCGTCCGCCGTGATACCCGCTTTTTCCGCCTTATGGTTATGCACTTTGCAAACCTTCTTATTTCCGTCATTTCGCTTATCAGCAGTCTTTTGTTCTGCGCACGCAGTCGAATAGCGGAGTACGGCGCGGACGCGTTTGCCGTTAAAATAGGCGAAGGGGAAAACCTCAGGGACGGACTTATCAAGATTACGGGCGGAAGCTCGCCGAGGTCCAGAAATCTGACCGAGCTTTTAATGAACACCCACCCCAAAACCGAAAAGCGCGTAAAGCGCATAAACAAATTAATCGCGGCTTAAATTGAAAGGCATAAGCGTCTCTCCATAGGCAGCTTTCTCTTCTTTCCTAG
>CAMWPZ010000020.1 GCA_947176305.1 uncultured Clostridia bacterium | reverse complement strand
CCAAGGCGAACGAAAACAAGTCAATGGAACAGAGGGTAGTGGAAGTAGAGCCGCCTGTAGCGGTAAATACTCCTACGGTCTATCCGCCCGACGCGGTAGTGACCACTACCACGAGGGTTGACACGACCAAAGCTCAGCAACCTCGCAGCCGTGACGATGGCAGGTTATTCGACGTGGACGGCTTCTACGATTCCTTTGAGGATAATAAATAAGGGCAGCTTCCCGAAAGGGAGCATAAAAAAAGACAACTACTAGGTTTAGTTGGTATAATGTGTGGAATAGCGGGTGTGCTTCGGTGCGCCTGCTATTTCCATATATATAAGGGGCGCGTCTCGGGAAAACGCAGCGCGCGTCGACTTTTTTTGTTAGAAATTTGTGAAAAACGCACAAATTACGGCGAATAAAAAAGTTTTTAAAAAAGGCGTAAAATCATTGACAAGTACTTGACTTTACATTATAATTATTGGGTGTGCTAATAGAAGTGTGTATTGGGGTGATGTGCAAAGTTACTGAAATTTCCGTTCAAAGCTCACGGAACAGATAATTTGCACTGACAAATGTAGGGGCTTCGACCCCTGCGACTAACCGCGGCTTTTCCGTTGACACCTTTCGGTGTTTTTTTAAACGGGTTTCCGCGATACACACGGTTAAGTTGACACAATTTCATTTTTGATTGTTAGGATAAAGGAGTTAACAATGGCAGGACAGAAAATCAGAATTAAACTTGCGGCTTACGACCACGAATTGGTTGACCTTGCGGCTAACCGCATCGTAGAAACCATGAAAAAGAGCGGCGCGAAAATTTCGGGACCTATTCCCCTTCCCACCGAGAGGGAAATCGTAACTATTCTCCGCTCGCCCCACAAATACAAGGACAGCCGCGAACAGTTCGAACAGAGAACCTATAAGAGAATTATCGACATCTATACGCCCAACGCGAAGCTTCTGGACACCGTTCACCTTCCCGCAGGCGTTGATATAAAGATTAAGCTGTAAAAGCTTATTGATTTATGACGAAAAACGCAAGCGCGGATTTATTTCGCGCGTTAAGCGTTTTACGACCTAAGCAACCTCACGGAAAATTTGTGTAAGCAAATTTTCGTGAACATAAATTTTGATACTCTACGTAACGTAGGCGACGCGTTTTATATTATATATATGGAATAGCGGCGGAACGGCGGAGCGCGGTATCGGAGAAATAAAAAAAGAAAAAACGGAGGAACTTTATCAATGAATAAAGCAATCATCGGGCGTAAAGCTGGTATGACGCAGATATTTACGCCGGAAGGGAAAGTAATTCCCGTAACCGTAATCGAGGCAGGTCCCTGCCCCGTGGTTCAAATCAAAACTGTTGAAAAGGACGGCTACGCCGCTTTGAAGCTCGGTTTTGACGAAGCAAAGGAAAAAAATCTTTCCAAACCCGAACTCGGTCAGTTCAAAAAGGCAAACGTAAAGCCCTGCAAGGTTTTAAAGGAATTCAGACTTGACGACCTTTCTTCCTACGCAGTCGGAAACGAAATCAAGGTTGACGTTTTCGCGGCGGGCGACAAGGTAGACGTTCACGGCGTTACCAAAGGTCACGGCTATACGGGCGTTATTAAAAGATGGAATCAGCACAGGTTGAAGGAAACGCACGGCGTAGGCCCCGTTCACAGAGAACCCGGTTCTATGGGTGCGAACAGCTCGCCTTCGAGAGTGTTCAAGAATAAGCACCTCGCAGGACAGTACGGTGTGGAAAACGTAACGATACAGAATCTTGAAATCGTAAAAGTAGATACCGAAAGAAACTGCCTGCTTATTAAAGGCTCCGTCCCCGGGGCGAACGGCAGCGTCGTTACCATAAACGACACCGTTAAATAAGGAGAGAAGTCATGCCTAAAATTAAAGTATTGAAAATGGACGGCACTGAAGCCGGCACGATAGATTTAAGCGAAAAGGTATTCGGCGCGGAGTACAACGAACCCCTCGTACATCAGGCAATCGTAACGCGCTTAGCCAACGAAAGACAGGGCACGAAGTCAACCCTCACCCGTACGGAAGTAAGGGGCGGCGGCAGAAAGCCCTGGAGACAGAAAGGCACGGGTAACGCGCGTCAGGGCTCTATCAGGGCTCCGCAGTGGATAAAGGGCGGCGTTGTGTTCGCTCCGAAGAGCCGTGACTTTTCCAAGGATATGAACAAGAAAGCCAAGGCGGCGGCGCTCGTTTCCGCACTTTCCAAGAAGGTTGCCGACGGCGAGCTGTTGGTTGTTGACAAGCTTGCGGTAAAAGAAGGCAAGACCAAGGAAATGGAAGCTTTCAGAAAGGCTTTAAAGCTTGAAAAAAGCGCAGTCGTAGTAATGGATAACGACGATATCAAGGTTATCCGCGCGGCAAGGAACATCGAAAAGCTTTCGACTTTGCCCGTAGCGCAGATTTCCACCTACGAAGTAGTCGCAAACTCCAAAGTAGTTCTTACTAAGAACGCGGTCAAGAAAATAGAGGAGGTCTACGGAGAATAATGTTAGCCGAAGATATCATCATCAAACCCCTCCTCACGGAAAAGGGTTACGACGGAATAGCCGACAAAAAGTATACGTTCATCGTAGCTAAATCGGCAAACAAAACGCAGATTAAGCTTGCAGTGGAAAAGCTTTTCAACGTCAGTGTTGAAAGCGTAAACACCGTAAACTGCAAGGGCAAGTTAAAGAGAATGGGCCGTAACGAAGGTTACACGCCCGACTATAAGAAGGCAATCGTTCAGCTTAAAGCTGACTCTAAGGCGATTGAGTACTTCAACTCGTTATCGTAAGGAGGCAGAAAAATGGCGGTAAAAAGATATAAACCCACCTCCCCCGCACGCCGTTTCATGACGGTAAGCGCATACACGGAGCTTACGGGCGACAAGCCCGAAAGAAGCTTGCTCCACGACAAGCGCAAATCGGGCGGCAGAAATAATCAGGGCAAAATAACCGTTCGTCACATCGGCGGCGGCAACAGAACAAAATACAGAATTATCGACTTCAAGCGCAATAAGGACGGAATACCCGCAACGGTTAAGTCCATTCAGTACGACCCCAACAGGTCGGCGCACATCGCGCTTTTGGCTTACGCGGACGGCGAAAAGAGATATATTCTCGCACCCGTAGGGCTTAACGTCGGCGACAAGGTGCTTTCGGGCGCAGGCGCTGATATTAAAGCGGGCAACTGCCTTCCCCTTTCGGAAATCCCCGTAGGTACCGTCGTTCACGCAATCGAATTGCAGCCCGGACGCGGCGCGCAGATTGCAAGGGCGGCAGGTATTTCCGCTCAGATTATGGCGAAAGAGGGCGCGTACGCAACCTTGAAGATGCCTTCGGGCGAAATGCGCCTCGTTCCCGTTAAGTGCAAAGCTACGGTAGGACAGGTAGGCAACCTCGAACACGAAATCATCCGTATCGGTAAAGCCGGTAAAACCCGTCATCTCGGCGTTAAACCCACTGTCAGAGGCTCGGTCATGAACCCCAACGACCACCCTCACGGCGGCGGCGAAGGCAAGAGCCCTGTCGGACACGCAGGTCCTATGACCCCTTGGGGCAAGCCTGCACTCGGCTACAAGACGAGAAAGAAGAAGAATCCTACTTCCAAGTTTATCTTGAAGCGTATTAATTAAAGGAGGAATTGAAAATGTCAAGAAGCGTTAAGAAAGGACCTTATGCCGAAGAAAGACTTATGGCAAGAATCGAGGCGATGAACGCTGCCGGCGAGAAGAAAGTCGTTAAGACTTGGTCGCGCGCGACAACGATATTCCCCCAGATGGTAGGACACACAATAGCGGTATACGACGGAAGAAAGCACGTTCCCGTATACGTTACCGAAGATATGGTCGGCTGCAAGCTCGGCGAGTTTGCTCCCACCAGAACGTTCAAGGGACATGCGGCAAAGACCGCCAAGAAGTAAGGAGTTGAATTATGGCAAGCAATATGAATAAAAAGCAGGAAAGAATTGCCGCCACTAAGGATAAGCGTCCTTACGCAACGGCAAAGTATTTAAGGCTTTCCCCTTATAAGGTAAGAACGGTACTTGCGCTTATCCGCGGCAAGAGCGTTGAAGAAGCCGAAGCAATCCTCACCTACTGCAACAAAGGCGGCAGCGAGGAAGTGAAGAAAGTGCTTCTTTCCGCAGCGGCAAACGCAGAACACAACCAAGGCATGGACAGGGGCGATTTAATCGTAGCCGAAGCGTTCGCAGACGGCGGTCCCCACTTAAAGAGAATGCAGCCCGTATCCAAGGGACGCGGACACGCAATATTAAAGAGAACGAGCCACGTCACCGTAATACTCGACGCGAAGAAGGTTTAAGGAGAAGAACATGGGACAGAAAGTTAATCCTCACGGCTTGAGAGTCGGTATAATCACCCCTTGGGATACCCAGTGGTATGCGGACAAAAAGACTTTTGCCGCTAACCTCAAGGAAGATAACGAAATCCGCACCTTCTTAAAGAAGAAGTATTACGAAGCGGCTATAAGCAAAATCACGATTGTAAGAGCGGCTAACAAAGTCGAAGTCGGCATCTACACGGGCCGTCCCGGCGTGCTTATCGGCAAAGCCGGCTCGGAAATCGAAGTCATCAAAAAAGACCTTGCTTCCCTTACGAACGGCAAGGCAATCATAATCAACGTCAGAAAGATTGAAAAAATCGATCAGGACGCACAGCTCGTTGCGGAAGCGGTTGCTTCCCAGCTTGAAAAACGCGTATCTTACAGAAGGGCTGTAAAACAGCAGATTTCCAAGGTCTACAAGACGGGCGTCAAGGGTGTTAAAATCACCGTAGGCGGCAGACTTGACGGCAGGGAAATCGCGGGCAGCGAAAGCTACCACGAAGGCTCGATTCCCCTTCAGACTATACGCGCTGAGATAGATTACGGCTTCGCTGAAGCTCACACCACTTTCGGCGTGCTCGGCGTAAAGTGCTGGATTTATAAGGGCGAAGTTCTTACCGGCACGAAGAAGCTTATAATCTCGGACGGAGGCGAAGAATAATATGTTAATCCCCAAGAGAGTAAAAAGAAGAAGACAGCACCGCGGCAGAATGAAGGGCAAGGCGCAGAAGGGTAACGTAATCGCATACGGCGAATACGGCCTCGTTGCGGAAGAATGTGCTTGGATAACCTCCAACCAGATAGAAGCAGCCCGTATTGCAATGACGAGATTTATCAAGCGCGGCGGTAAAGTCTGGATAGATATATTCCCCCACAAGCCCATCACCAAGAAGCCTGCGGAAACGCGTATGGGTTCAGGTAAAGGCTCGGTTGAATACTGGGTTGCAGTAGTTAAACCTGGGAGAGTTATGTTTGAAATGGCAGGCGTTGCCGAGGACGTTGCAAGAGAAGCAATGCGCCTTGCAAGCCACAAACTGCCCATTAAGTGCAAGTTTGTAAAGAAAGAAGTTGAAGGCGGTGAGGTAAATGAAGGCTAAGGAAATAGTTAATTTAAGCGACGAAGAACTCGACGCAAAGCTTAAAGAGCTTAAAACCGAACTTTTCAATCTTCGCTTCCGCCACGCAAGCGGTCAGCTTGAAAACCCTTTGTCGATAAACCTCGTTAAAAAGGATATCGCACGCGTGAACACGGTTATCCGTGCAAGGCAGTTGAAGGCTAAGGAGTAAGAGATATGGAAGAGAGAAACCTTCGTAAAGAGAGAGTGGGCATAGTAGTTTCGGACAAAATGGACAAGACGGTCGTCGTTGCCGTAACCGAAAAATCGAAGCACCCCCTCTATAAAAAGACCATAACCAAGACCACCCGCTTCAAGGCGCACGACGAAAAGAACGAGTGCGGCGAGGGCGATACGGTAAGAATAGTCGAAACCCGTAAGCTTTCCAAGGATAAGAACTGGAGAGTAGCGGAAATCATCGAAAAAGCAAAATAATTTTTGTCATGACAAGATTGCAGTTCGGCGCACAATGGAGAACGGGGCGCTCACCCCGCTTATGTGTGCGCGGCGCAATCCTCTGCAAGTTGTAAGTTCAAATATTTAAGGAGAATTATTTATGATACAACCTCAGACGAGGCTCAAAGCCGCAGACAACAGCGGCGCGAAAGAGCTTATGTGTATAAAGGTGCTGGGCGGCTCTTTCAGAAAGACCGCGAACATCGGCGACGTTATCGTATGCTCCGTCAAGACCGCAACCCCCGGCGGCGCGGTTAAGAAAGGCGAAGTAGTCAAAGCGGTTATCGTCCGTACCAGCAAAGGAATAAGACGCGACGACGGCACGTACATCGCATTCGACGATAACGCAGCCGTAATAATCGGAAACAATCAGGAGCCGCGCGGAACGCGTATCTTTGGACCGATTGCAAGAGAATTGAGAGAGAAAAACTATATGAAGATTATCTCCCTCGCACCCGAAGTTCTGTAAGGAGAGAAGCTATGAACGTAAAAGTTAACGATAACGTATTAGTTATTACCGGTAAATATGCGGGCAAGCAGGGCAAGGTAATTGCATCTTCTCCCAAGCAGGGCACCGTAACGGTTGAGGGCGTAAACGTCCACAAGAAGGCGAAGAAAGCGAGAAAGGCTAACGAGGTTTCGCAGATAGTCGAAATCGAAGCTCCGCTCGACGTATCAAACGTAATGGTAGTTTGCGGCTCGTGTTCCAAAGCTATCCGCGTTAAGTACAACGTGGAAGGCGGTAAAAAAGTCAGGGTTTGCCCCAAGTGCGGCGCAACGCTCGATAAGGGTTACGGCGGCAAAGGCAAGGGCAAGGCTTCCAAGGCGGCTGCCGAAGAAGCACCTAAAAAGCGCGTAAGAAAGCGCGCAAAGAAAGAGGAAGGCGAAGCTTCCTCCGAGGATAAGGCTGAATAAGGAGGTACGGTATGGCTACTAAGAAAGAAAAAGTATACGCGTCACGCGTTCTCGAAAGTTATGAAAAAGAAGTCGTGCCTGCACTCACCAAGAAATTCGGCTACAAAAATCCGATGCAGGTACCCAAGCTCGTTAAAATAGTAATAAGCTCGGGCTTAGGCGACATAAAGGACAATGCAAAGTCCATCCAGATTGCACAGAACGAACTCAAAATAATTACGGGACAGCAGCCCGTATTGACCAAGGCTAAAAAGTCGGTTGCAAACTTCAAAGTGCGCGAGGGTATGCCCATAGGACTTAAAGTTACGCTCCGCGGCAAAATGATGTGCGACTTCTACGATAAATTCGTATCAATCGCGCTTCCCCGCGTTCGTGACTTCCGCGGCGTTCCTGCGGACAGCTTCGACGGCAAGGGCAACTACTGTATGGGCGTTAAGGAACAGCTTATCTTCCCCGAAATACAGTACGACCAAGTCGAAAAGATAAGAGGTTTCGACGTATGCTTCGTAACGACGGCTAAAACCGACGAAGAAGCAAGAGAGCTTTTAAGGGCGATGGGAATGCCCTTCAAGAGGTAAGGAGTTTAAGTTATGGCAAAGAAAGCAATGATAAACAAGCAGCAGAAGCCTGCTAAATACTCTACGAGGGCGTACACGAGATGTTCCATCTGCGGCAGACCCCACGCGGTACTCAGAAAGTACGGCGTTTGCCGTATCTGTTTCAGGAACCTCGCTTACAAGGGACAGATTCCCGGCGTCAAGAAATCGAGTTGGTAAGAGGGAGGAAGAATAGATTATGACAGACCCTATAGCAGATATGCTCACGCGCATCAGAAACGCGTTAATGGTTAAAAAAGACACGGTTGAGGTTCCCTCATCCAATATGAAGAAAGCAATCGCCGACATTATGCTTGCGGAAGGATTTATTTCCGACGTCAAGCTCGTCGAGGACGGTTTCTCGGGCACGCTTCAGATTACGCTGAAATACGCCGACAAGCGCCCCGTAATCAACGGACTTAAAAGAATTTCAAAACCCGGTTTAAGGACTTACGCAGGCGTTGAAAATATGCCCAAAGTTCTCAACGGTTTAGGCGTTGCGGTGCTTTCCACGAACAAAGGCATAATGACAGACAAGCAGGCAAAGGCCGCAAACGTTGGCGGCGAAGTGCTTTGCTATATCTGGTAAGGAGGTAATTTAGATATGAGTTTATCGAGAATAGGTAAATTACCCGTTGCAATTCCCGCAGGCGTTACGGTAACGTTCGAAAACGGACTTCTCACCGTCAAAGGCCCCAAGGGTACGCTCAACCAGAAAATCGTAGGCGATATAGACGTCAAGGTCGAAGGCGCAGAAGCTCACGTCGTTAAAACGGCTGAAAGCGACGGCGTAGACGCAAAACACGGCCTGTACCGCGCGCTTCTCCACAATATGGTGGTCGGCGTAACTCAGGGCTATTCCAAAACCCTTAAGGTAAACGGCGTCGGCTGGAAGGTTGCAAAGCAGGGCAACAAAGTCGTTTTAAACGTCGGCTTTTCACACCCCGTTGACTTCCCCGAAACCGATGGCGTTAAGTTAGAGTGCCCCAACCCCAACGAAATCGTTGTATCGGGTATCGATAAGACGGTCGTAGGTCAGGTTGCGGCAAACATCAGAAAAATAAGAATTCCCGAACCCTACCACGGTTACGGCATCGCTTACAGCGACGAAGTTATCGAAAGGAAGGAAGGCAAGACGGGAGGCAAGGGCAAGAAATAATTTCCGTAATATATTTACGGCAAAGATATACCGCGTTACTTTGCGGTTAATTGCTTGAGGTAAAATTATGATTAATAAGATTGATAAAAACAAGGAAAGACAGCGCCGTCACGACAGAGTAAGAAAAAAGGTTTCGGGCACGGCTGAAACGCCCCGTTTAAGCGTTTACAGAAGCCTTAACCATATCTATGCTCAGATTATCGACGACGTAAAGGGCGTAACCATTTGCTCGGCTTCCACTCTTGAAAAGGACGTAAAGGCGGCAATAAAGGATATGACCAAGACGGACGCTGCTAAGTTAGTTGGCAAAACCGTTGCCGAAAAGGCTGCGAAAAAGGGCGTCAAGGAAGTCGTGTTCGACAGAGGCGGCTACCTTTACACGGGACGCGTTCAGGCGTTAGCGGACGGCGCAAGAGAAGCCGGACTGAATTTCTAAGGAGCTTATTATGGAAGAAAAGAAAGAAAGACCTGCAAGAAGAAACAACGACAGAAGAAGGCAGGAAGACGACGGCTTAATCAAAAAGCTCATACAGGTTAACAGAGTAAGCAAAACCGTTAAAGGCGGCAGAAATATGCGCTTCGCGGCGTTGGTTGTCGTTGGCGACGGCAACGGCTCGGTTGGCTACGGCATGGGCAAGTCCAAGGAAGTTCCCGAAGCAATCGAAAAGGCTACGGCGCAGGCTAAAAAGAATATGCGCAAGGTAGCTTTGAAAGGCACTTCTATCCCCCACACCGTAACGGGCGTGTTCGGCAGAGGCTCCGTACTTATGATGCCCGCTTCGGAAGGTACCGGCGTTATCGCGGGCGGTCCCGTCCGTGCGGTTATGGAAGCAGCGGGAGTTAAGGACGTAAGAACCAAGTCCCACGGCACTTCCAACCCCATCAACTGCGTAAAGGCTGCGGTTTGCGGCTTGTTCGACTTAATGTCCCCCGAGGACGTTATGAAGGCGCGCGGTAAGAGCTTAGAGGAATTATCTATTTAACGGAGGCGGTTTATGATAAAGGTAACTTTAGTTAAAAGCGTTTCCAACGAAACCAAGACGGTAAAGGACACCGTTGCGGCGTTGGGACTTAAAAAAATCGGACAGGTAAAAACCTTTGAAGAAAACCCCGCCGTTTTAGGTCAGGTTAAAAAGGTCGGCTACCTTCTGAAGGTAGAAAAGGCAGGAGAGTAATTTATGAGAATAGATACTTTATCGCCCGCAGAGGGCGCAACCTCCCGAGTAAAGAGATTGGGCAGGGGCATCGGCTCCGGCCACGGCAAAACCTCTTGTAAGGGACATAAAGGTCAGTGGGCGCGTTCGGGCGGCGGCGTTCGTCCCGGCTTCGAGGGCGGTCAGATGCCCATCGCAAGGCGCGTGCCTAAGCGCGGCTTCCACAACAAGTGGGCTACGCACTACACTATCATCAATTTAAGCCAGCTTGCAAAGCTTCCCAAGGGCACTGTAGTTGACTTTGCGTACGTTGCTGAAAACGGACTTACCAAGGAAGTTAAAAACTCGGCAGGCTTGAAGGTTCTCGGTTCGGGCGAACTGAAGGTCGCTCTCACCGTGAAGGCTGCAAAATTCTCCGAAACCGCTAAGGCGGCTATCGAGAAGGCGGGCGGCACAGCCGAAGTGGTTGAATAATTCCCCCGCTCGGCACTATTAAATGCTCCTGCGCCTTACGGTGCAAAGAGAGGTTTTAAATGTTTGAAACAATAAAAAATTGTTTTAAGGTTAAAGAAATAAGAAAGAAGATGGGTATTACCCTTCTGCTTCTGCTTATTTTCAGACTGGGCTGTTATATCCCCGTTCCGGGAATAACCGTCGATACGTTCAGCGACTACATCGGCAGCTATTCCTTCCTTGAAATACTGTCTGATATCACGGGCGGCTCGCTTGCAAACGCAACGCTTTTCGCTCTCGGTATCAGCCCGTATATCAACGCGTCGATTATATTACAGCTTTTAACCGTAGGTATTCCCGCGCTCGAACGCCTTTCCAAACAGGGCGAAGAGGGCAGGAAAAAAATTGCGCAGATTACCCGTTACGTAACCATTCTGCTTGCAGTTGCGCAGGCTATCGGTATCGTCGTAAACTTCGGTATTCAGAGTAATTCCATTCAGCTCGCGCTTTTCGGCGGCGGCGGAGTAGGCGCAATCAGCGATACGGGCGCAAAGTGGATAGCAGGTATTTTCCTTACCGTCGTATACACTGCGGGCGCAATGCTCGTTATGTTCATCGGCGAAAGAATTACCGAACACGGCGTTTCCAACGGTATTTCGCTTATAATCTTCACGGGTATTCTTTCCACGGCAGGTCTTACCATCGTTGATAAATTCATCAGCGTGTTCCATGGCAGCCCCGAAGTATTGTGGGAGCTGTTAGGCTTCGCAATTCTGACGGTGCTCGAATTCACCGCAATCGTTGCGGTAGACTTGTCTGAAAGACGTATCCCCGTCCAGTATGCAAAACAGGTCAAGGGCAGAAGAATGTACGGCGGTCAGTCCTCCGTAATTCCCATAAGAATTTCGGGCTCGGGCGTTATGCCGTTGATATTCGCGTTCGCGCTTATATCCTTCCCCCAGATGATTATCGGCTTGTTCTGGCCCAACAGCAGTGCTAACACGGGAATTACAAAGTGGTTCTCGGGTAACGGTGCTTGGTACGGACAGCTCATCTATATGATTGTTCTGTGCCTGCTGATATTTGCGTTCGCGTTCTTCTACGCGTCAATGCAGTTCAACCCCGAAGAAGTTTCAAGGACTATTCAGCAAAACGGCGGCTTTATTCAGGGTATCCGTCCCGGCAGACCTACTGCGGAATATCTCAAAAAGATTTCCAACCGCATAACTCTGTTCGGTGCGATTTACCTTTCGCTCGTTGCTTTCATTCCTTCCATACTCGGTATGGTGGTTACGGGCCTCAACCTTTCGGCGGATACCAAACTGCTTTCGGTATTCTCCACGACGGGTATTCTGATCGTCGTATCGGTTGCGCTCGAGCTTGACAAGCAGCTTGAAAGCCAGCTTATGATGAAGAACTATAAGGGCTTCTTAAAATAATCTAACGGCGCAAGCAAAACCGCGCTTTTGCGCAGCGCAACCCAATTTGTGCAAACCTGCACCTCGGCGAGGTGAATTCGCGCGACTATATGCGTGTTTGCCCTGAGGGTCGCGCGAAGAGGGCGAGAAGCCCTCAAATCACGGAAAATCGCAGGCGCAGAATAGCCGAGATTTTCGTGAAGAGGTAATATGAATATAATTTTGTTAGGCGCACCGGGTGCGGGCAAAGGCACGCAGGCAGCGAAAATAGCTGAAAAATATGCACTTCTGCATATTTCCACGGGTGACATCTTCCGCGCCAACATAAAGGGCGGTACGGAAATAGGCAAGCTCGCAAAGTCGTATATCGACGCGGGCAAGCTCGTTCCCGACGAAGTCACCTGTGAAATAGTGAAGGGTAAGCTTGAGGAAGTTCCCGAAAACTTTATGCTTGACGGTTTCCCCAGAAATCTCTTTCAGGCGCAGGAGCTTGATAAATTCGCCAAAGTCGATTTGTGCTTAAACCTTTCCGTAGACGACAAGCTTTTAATGGACAGAATTTGCGGAAGGCGTATGTGCACGTGCGGCGCAAGCTATCACGTTTCCACCCTCGGTGGAAAGACGACCTGCGAAAAGTGCGGAAAAGAACTGTACCAACGCGAGGACGACAACCCCGAAACGGTGGGCGCAAGGCTTGAAACATACAATAAGCAAACCTCGCCGCTTATAAGCTACTACGAAAAGCAGCACAAGCTTGCAACCGTAGACTGCGGCACGATGTCCCCCGACGAAGTGTTCGGGTGCGTCGCAAAAATACTTGATAAATTTATTAAATGATAACGATTAAAAACCAAAACGAAATAGAGCTGATGCGCGAAAGCTGCCGCATAGTCAAGGAAACCCTTGATTTCGTAGGTAAGAATATCCGCGCGGGTATGACCACGAAAGAAGTGGACGAACTCGTATACAGATATATCACCTCCTGCGGTGCAATTCCTTCCGAGCTTGGCTACGAAGGATACCCCGCAAGCTCGTGCGTTTCCGTAAATGAAGTGGTAGTGCACGGCATACCTTCCGACAGAGTAATATTAGACGGCGACATTGTCAGCGTTGACATTACCGCGGAAAAGAACGGATTTCACGGCGACGCGTGCAGAACGTTTTTAATCGGTAACGTTTCCGAAGAAAAGAGGAAGCTCGTCAAAGTTACCGAAGAGTGTTTCTTCAAGGCAATCGAAGGATTGCAGGCAGGCTCGCCTCTTTACGATATAGGCTACGCTGTGCAGACCCATGCGGAAGCCAACGGCTACGGCGTCGTAAGGGCGCTGGTCGGTCACGGCATAGGGCATGAAATGCACGAGGACCCCGAAGTTCCCAACTTCGGAAAAAAGGGTACGGGTATGCGTTTGAAAGCCGGTATGACCATCTGCATAGAGCCTATGATTAACATGGGCACTTACAAGGTCAAGCTGGACACGCGCGACGGCTGGACGGTGACGACCGCCGACGGCAAGCCCGCCGCCCACTACGAAAACACCGTGCTTATAAAAGAGGACGGCGTAGAGATATTAACTTTGTAATTGCGGTGACGCTATGAAAGTGAAAACTCCCGTACCGGGCGGTATCTGCCAAAGCCTTCAAGGCAGGGACAAAGGCAGATACTATATAATAAAAACTCTCAACCCCGACGGAACGGTCGGCGTTGTGGACGGCAACTTCAAGAAGCTTGCCGAACCCAAAAAAAAGAACCTTAAACACCTGCGGCTTTTGCCCGAATCGGCTGAAAGCATCGCCGCGAAATTTGCGGAAGGAACGCTGGTTTTCGATACCGAAGTGTATTCGGCGCTCAAAAGCTATAACTTCCCCGAAAAGGCCGCGGAAAACAAACAGGGTTAAACCTTTATAGGAGTTAAAATGTCAAAGGACGACGTTATCGAAGCAGAGGGCAAGGTCATCGAGTGCCTGCCCAACGCGAACTTCAAAGTCAAATTATCCAACGGTCACGTTATTACGGCGTACATTTCGGGTAAACTGCGTATGAACTATATAAGAATAATCGAGGGCGACAACGTCAAGCTTGAAATGAGCCCTTACGATTTGACCAAAGGCAGAATTACCTGGCGCAGTAAAAACTAACAAGCAGCGAATTTTAAAGAATAATCGCCGTTTCCGCATTTTGCGGCGGCAAGAGGAGAACGATATGAAAGTAAGACCTTCTGTAAAACCCATGTGCGACAAGTGCAAGGTTATTAAAAGAAACGGCAAAGTAATGATTATATGCTCGAAGAATAAGAGCCACAAACAGCGTCAGGGCTAAAAAAAGCAAATCTGCTTCGCATAGCTTCGTTGAACTGCGCTTTTTTCGCGTCGCGTACGTCATTGTACGCTCGCGCTCAAAAATGCTCGTTCGCCTTGCTCTGCTCGCATCTATGCTTTTTTACGGCTTGTCTTTTCAGACTTTAACGCTGTAAATTTTGAAAATAATTCCGTATGCGTTTTAATTCCCTCTCATTCCAAACTTTTCGGGGAAAGGGCGCGCGCGGTTGACATACAAAACAATAAAACACTCACAAAAATTTAACGGAGGAATTAAATCGTATGGCACGTATTGCCGGTGTAGATTTACCCAGAGAAAAGAGGATAGAGATAGGACTTACCTACATCTACGGAATCGGTCTTAAAACGTCGCAGAAAATTCTTGCGGCGACGGGCATCGACCCCAACACGAGGGTTAAGGATTTGGACGAGACGACCGTTTCCAAACTGAGAGAATATATCGACCACAATTACAGAGTTGAAGGCGAGCTTCGCAGTGAAGTTTCCCTCAACATTAAAAGGCTTATGGAAATAGGCTGCTACCGCGGAATCCGTCACAGAAAGGGACTTCCCGTACGCGGTCAGTCCACCAAAACCAACGCGAGGACGAGAAAAGGTCCCCGTCGCACGGTAGCTAAGAAGAAGGGAGCGAAGTAAGGAGGATAAGTTATGGCATCAGCTAACAATAAGAAGCAGACCGTTACAAGAAAACGCAGAGAGCTTAAAAAAGTTGATAAAGGACAGGTTCATATCCAGTCTACCTTCAACAACACGCTCGTAACCGTAACCGACGTTCAGGGCAACGTTATAAGCTGGTCGAGCGCGGGCAGCCTTAACTTCAAGGGCTCGAGAAAGGGCACCCCTTTCGCAGCTCAGATGGCAACCGAAACGGCGGTTAAGGCGGCAAAGGAACACGGACTCCGTTCCGTTGAAGTTTACGTAAAAGGCCCCGGCGCAGGCAGAGAGTCGGCTATAAGGGCAATCGGCGCGTGCGATTTGGAAATCACTCTTATTTCCGACGTTTCGCCCATTCCCCACAACGGATGCAGACCGCCCAAGCGCCGCAGAGTATAATCGGAGGTAGAAAAAGTATATGGCAACTTACAGAGAAGCAAAATGCCGTCTTTGCAGAAGAGAAGGCGGAAAGCTGTTTTTAAAGGGCGACAAATGCTACACGGGAAAATGCCCGTTTGAAAAAAGACCCACCCCTCCCGGCGCGCACGGCTTAGGCAGGAAAAAGGTTTCCGAATACGGCCAGCAGCTGCGTGAAAAGCAGAAGGTTAAGCGTATTTACGGCGTACAGGAAGGTCAGTTCCGCGCATACTACGAAAAAGCCGACAGAATGAAGGGCATCACCGGTGAAAATATGCTTTCACTGTTAGAGCGCAGACTTGACAACGTCATCTACCGTATGGGTATCGGCGCAAGCCGCGCACAGGCAAGACAGCTTGTCAACCACGGTCACTTCCTCGTAAACGGCAGGAAGGTCAACATTCCCTCCTACGTTATCAAGGCGGGCGATATTATTACCGTTAAGGAAAGCAAGACCTCGAATAAATATTTCGAAGGAATTAAAGCCATGAAAGTCGGCGTTATGCCCAAGTGGCTCGAATTCAATCCCGAGAAGCTGGAAGGCAAAATTTTAGCGCTTCCTACCAGAGAGGATATAGACAGTCAGATTTCCGAACACATGATTGTTGAGTTGTACTCCAAGTAATAAACACCCAAATTAAGGAGGTAGTATAATGATTGAAATGGATATGCCCAAAATCGAGGTCGAGGAAAGCGAGGACACCTCTTACGCGAAGGTAATCGTTGAACCGCTCGAAAAGGGTTTCGGTCTTACAATAGGAAACTGTCTGAGAAGAATACTTTTATCCGCACTCCCCGGAGCGGCGGCGCAGGGCATAAGATTTCTTGACGGCACGGTAAAGCACGAGTTTTCCGCGGTTAAAGGCGTCAAGGAAGACGTGACCGAAATAATCCTCAACCTTAAAACGCTGGCTATAAAGACCAAGGTAACCGATAAAGATTACGTAAAGGTCGTTCACCTCTACAAGGAAGGTCCTTGCGAGGTCAAGGCAAGCGATATAGCCGAGGACGCCGAGATTGAGATAATCAACGGCGACCAGCATATATGCACCGTAGACGCGGGCGGCAAAATCGATATGGAAATCACCATAGGCAGAGGCAGGGGCTACAAGGGCGCAGACCATACCCGTACCGAGCTTATCGATTATATCCCCATCGACTCGATTTACACCCCCGTCAAAAAGGTAAACTATTCCGTTGAAAACACGCGCGTAGGTCAGAACACCGATTACGATAAGCTCACGCTCGAAGTGTGGACGAACGGCGCGTTCAGCGCGAAGGAAATAGTTTCCCTTGCGGCGAAGATTATGCAGGACCACATTTCCCTGTTCGTAGATTTATCGGACAGCATAAGGGGAATGGATATCCTCGTAAAGAACGAAGACGACAAGCAACAGAAAATTCTCGCTATGGCAATCGAGGAAATGGACTTATCCGTCCGTTCCTACAACTGCTTGAAGCGGGCGAACATACACACCGTAGAAGATTTGACGAGAAAGACGGAAGACGAAATGTTGAAGGTAAGAAACCTCGGCAGGAAATCTTTGGACGAGGTTATTTTAAAGCTTCAATCCTACGGACTTACACTTTCTAACAAGGAGGACTAAAAAATGCCCGGTAAATTAGGAAAAACGGCAGAGCAAAGACAGGCTATGCTCAGAAATCAGGCGTCGGAGCTTCTGTGGTACGGAAAAATAACCACTACTCAGGCAAGGGCGAAGGAGCTTCAGCCTTACGTTGAAAAAATTATAACCAAGGCAATTAAGGTTTACGACGACAACGAGGAAATCGAAGTCACCAAGACCGACGCCAAGGGTAAAGAAATCAAGGTCAAGTCCGTAAAGGACAGCCCCAAGAAGCTTGCGGTACGCCGCAACCTTATGGGCAAGCTTCGCGACCTGCAGGAGCTTAAAGGCTTCAACGAAAAGAAATCCGAATATAAGGCGAGAACGAAGGATATTCAGCATCCCCTTATGGAAAAGCTTTTCAACGAAATCGCGCCTAAGTACGCTCAGCGCGCGGAAGAGCTCGGTCAGGGTGGCGGTTATACGCGCATCTATCTTTTAGGTTCGCGCCGCGGCGACTGCGCAGAAGAAGCCATCATCGAATTGGTTTAATCTGAAAAATTTAAAAGCAACGGACAAATTGTCCGTTGCTTTTTGCGTGCGGAAAATGTAAAATGGTAAACTTTTTTAGCGCGCAGGTGTTGACATATTTTCTACTTATGTTATAATATATATATAATAAAATATAAAGGAGACTACAAAATGGCAGGCAAGAAAGGCGATTACTTCGGTTTAGGCTACCTCGTTAGCTTAATTCTGGCTATCATCCCCTTCACAGCATGGATTTGCGGTATTATTACCCGTTTCTCCGAAGGCAAGATTATTGCAGGTATCCTGCGTATCTTCTTCGGATGCTGGATTATCTGGCTTGTTGACCTCATCCTTATGATTGTCAGCAAACACATCCTTCGTTTACTCAACGTTTAAGGAAAAGAAAAAGCCACGCGCACTGCGCGTGGTTTTTTTATGTTTTCATATTATATATTAATTATTCTTGAACGTTATTGAAAACGGAGTTCTGCGGTTCTTTTTTACAGTAACAAATTTTATCTATACTGTCGCCGGATATTGCATACCAGCCCTGTTCGATATCTAATTCGAAAATCTGTTCCATTTGCAATTCCAAATACGGCCAGCATTCTATCAACTCACCGGCAGTAATAGCCAAAAGTTTTCCTGACGGAAGGTGTAACCATTTGGACGGTACAGATATTTCTTTTTCTTCTTCAAATTTACATACTTTGTCAACATCGTTCGAAAGCCATATCAACATTTTGCCGCTATTGCAAAATTCTCTTAAATGCTTCGTTTCTCTTGCTCTTACAGTGCTCCATTCTTCATTCGGGAAATCATAGATTAGCTCGGATTGCCCTTGTGAATCTAACAGAACGTCAAGCGCATATATCATATCGTCATTCAGCTCTGATAAATAACTTTTATCAATCAAAACCAACCCGTCCAAATCGTCACATTCAAACTTAAATTTCATAGTTTTCTCCTATATTTTAATTCTAACAATCTTGTTAAGCTTTGACGCTGTCGTAAACCTTTCCGTCAAGCGTTTTAAAGTAGAACGTTCCGACGTCGAAAAGTATATACCCGTGCGCGCTGTCTTCCTTAGGAAGGGAAACCGAGCCGGGGTTGAGGTGGAGGTATCCGCAGTTTTCCTTTAAGGGAACGTGCGTATGCCCCGTAAGATAGACGTCGCCCTCCTGCAGAGGGGGAACGTCGCGGTGCCCGTGCGAAAGGTAAATGTTTTTACCGTCGACATAAATTGCCGCGTAATCCGAAAGGATAGGGAAGGGCAGAACCATCTGGTCGACTTCGCCGTCGCAGTTGCCGCGCACGCAGATAATTTTTTCCTTATAAGCCGAAAGCATTTCGATAACGCTCGCGGGTGAGTATTCCTCGGGCAGTGGGTTGCGCGGTCCGTGATATAAAATATCGCCCAGAAGCAACAGCTTGTCCGCGCCCTCTCTGTCGAACGCGCTCAGCATTTGCCTGCAATACTTTGCCGAGCCGTGTATATCAGATGCAATAAACAGTTTCATAAATTCACCCGTTCAGAATTTCCTTTATTTTTTTGATTACGCCGAAGTCCGCGTTAGAGGGGACTTCGTTTTTAATTTGCGCCTTCAAGCCCGCGAACGCGTTCGCGGTAACGTAGGCTTGTCCGCACGATTGCAGCATTTCCAAATCGTTCATATGGTCGCCGAACGCAACGCACTCGTCCGCGCTTGCGCCCACGGCTTGCATAAGCGCGCGCAGGGCTTTGCCCTTGTTCGCGTCGGGCGCGGAAACGTCCAGCCAGTCGAAGCCCGAAACCATCGTACGCAAGCCTTTGATTTGCGGCGGTAAAATTTTTCCGCCGTGTTCCGCGCAGGGCGGCTTACCGTCCCATACGGAAATTTTAAGTACGGTTTCGCGCTCGGCAACCTCGTCAAGCTTGGCGCGGCGGATATTCGAGTACGACTTTTCCGCCGTTTGGATAAAGGGCGCAAAATCGCTTTCATAATACGCGCAGCCCGCGCAGGACAGAAGGGGATACAAGTCTGCCTCGCCGCGGATAATATCGAGCGCGTACTTCACGCCCCAGCGCGGGGTCGGGTCGGTAAAAATTATCTTACCGCCGAACGAGCAAAGTCCGCCGTTTTCCGCGATTATCGCAATTTTATTAAGGACGGGCGCGAACAGCTTTTCAAGATTTGGAAGCTGTCTGCCGCTTGCCGGCACGAAAATTATTCCGCGTTCGTAAAGCTTTTCGATTAGCGAAAAGGTTTCCTCGGGCAGACCTTTACTCGGCGGAAGCAGAGTTCCGTCAAGGTCGGAAGCTATCAGCTTAATCATATAA
>CAMWPZ010000019.1 GCA_947176305.1 uncultured Clostridia bacterium | reverse complement strand
AGAAATTTTCGCCGACTTCGATATTTTCGCCGTAGTCGCAATAAAAGCCCTGAGATATATCTATCTTTTCGCCCGTTTTGCCCAAAAGCTGTTTGGCGATTTCCGTGCGTTCTTCGTCGGAAAGCGTACCGTCGTTGAGCTTGGTGCAGAGCGCTATCGAGCGTTTGTGCGCGGCTTGTAACTCTTCGTCGCTTGCGGTATACAGTTCTCCGTCAAGCATTTTCTGTTTTTCGGTTTTCATTATAAAATCGCCTCGATAAATTCCTCGGCGTCGAACGCTTCCAAGTCGTCTATCTTTTCGCCCGTGCCGACGAACGCGACGGGTATCTGAAGCTCACTGCAAAGGGAAATGACGAAGCCGCCCTTTGCCGAACTGTCGAGCTTGGTTAAGACTATTCCGTCAAGCTCAACCGCCTCGTCGAAAACTTCGGCTTGGTTAATAGCGTTTCCGCCCGTGGTAGCGTCGAGAATTAAAAGCTTGTAGAAGTTGGCTTCGGGACACTCGCGTTCAACCACGCGCGACATCTTTTTCAGCTCTTCCATTAAGTGGGCTTTGACGTGAAGTCTGCCCGCCGTGTCGATAATTACGACGTCCGTGCCCTTGGCTTTGGCGGAAGTCAGCGCGTCGAAAACCACGGCGGAAGGGTCGCTTCCTTCCTCGTGCTTGACTATCCTGACCTTTGCGCGTTCCGCCCACACGGTTAGCTGGTCGGCAGCCGCCGCGCGGAAGGTGTCCGCCGCCGCAACGGTGACGGTTTTCTTCTTTGACAAGAAGTAGTTTGCAAGCTTGCCGACGGTCGTGGTCTTGCCCACGCCGTTCACGCCGACGAGCATAATTACGGCAGGGTACTTGATTTCAAGCTCTTCCGCTTCCGTCAGTTTTTCTTCCAGAACGTCCTTTAAAAGGTCGGTTACGAAGTCCTTATCTTTGAGCCTTTCTTTTTTGGCTTCACTGCGGATTTCGTCGACAACCTCTTCCGCCGTAGTTACCGAAATATCCGAGCTGATTAAAATTTCTTCAAGCTCGTCGTAGAACTCGCTGCCGATTTTATCCTTAGCAAAAAGCTTGGTGAGCGCGCCCGAAAGCCCGTCCCTCGTCTTTTTTAATGCGTTTTTGATTTTTGAAAAAATACCCATAAGATACTCCGTTCACAAAATATTCCGTGCTGTTTTGCGCACGGAAAATTTGTCAAATAATTTACATTATTGTGTCGCCGCCGAGGCGCGATTCTACTTCGGAAAGCTTAACCGAAACTATTTTGGAAACGCCCTTTTCTTCCATGGTTACGCCGAACAGTATATCCGCGTTTTCCATAGTGGGCTTTCTGTGCGTGATTACTATAAATTGCGTCTGCGTTGCGAACTTCTTTAAATACTTTGCGTATCTTGCAACGTTCGCCTCGTCAAGCGCGGCTTCGATTTCGTCGAGTACGCAGAAAGGCATGGGGCGCATACCGATAATCGCAAACAGAATTGCGATTGCGGTAAGCGCGCGTTCGCCGCCCGATAAAAGCGAAATTTTCGTAAGCTTCTTTCCGGGGGGGCAGGCGATAATTTCGACGCCCGCGTTCAGGGGGTCGTCGCAGTCGGTGTAGTCGAGCTGTAATTCTGCTCTGCCGCCGCCGAACAGTTCCTTAAAGGTGCGTTTGAAATTCTCGTTGATAAGCTTGAAGCCCTCGTCGAAAATCTTGAGCATTTCGGCGCGGATATCGTCAAGCGCGGTGGTTAAGTCGGATATGGCTTTTTCCAAGTCCTCTTTTTCCACAGTCATCTTTTCGAAGCGGGCAGACAGCTCGTCATATTCCTCAACCGCGTTGTGATTGACGGGGCCGAGCATGGTTATCTGCCTCTTTAAGCTTGCAATGGTGTTGTTTGCGTTGGACGGGTTGTAGCCCTCTTCCTTGTATTTTAAGCAGCCCTCGTAGTCCTCGCCGTATTCTTCGGAAATACGCTGCTGCAGATATTCCAAATCGCTGTCGATTTTCTGAAGCGCAAGCGCGAGCGTGCTTTGCTTCTTTGTCAGCTCTTCCTTTTCCTTGTAGATATTCAGGCGGTCGGAATCGTACTGCATCATGCGTTTGTTCAGCTCTTCCTTCTTTGCGTGGTTTTCGGCAACCTGACGGTTTAAATCCTCGACCACAGCCTGCTCTTCCTTGGAGAGTGCGGCCTGCTGTGCCTGACGGGTGAACGCCTGCATTTCTTCTTCTATCTTGGGTATGCTTGCCTTGGTCTGTTCCAAGCGGCTTGAAAGGTCTTCCCTTTCGCCGTTGAGCCTTGCGATATTGTCCGAGCCCGATTTCACCGCCGTTTCGAGCGAGGCGATTTCGACGAGAATTGCGTTGAGACTTTCGGTCTTTTCGGTGCGCTCTGCGGTAAGCTTGTCGTATTCCGCGTTCATATCGTGGATTGCCGAGGTAGATTTGTCGGACTGTGCCGACAAGTCGCTTGCGCCTTTCGATACGCCCGAATACTCGCTGTCAAGTCCCGTAAGTCTGTCTTCAAGCGCCTGTATCGACTGACCGTACGCCGTGTACTCGCTTTCCGCGGAAGTCACGCTCTGCAAAAGCTGCGACTGCTTCTCGGTTAAGGTCGCAAGCTCTAACCTTGCGTCCTGCAAGCGGCTTATGAGTGCCTGCTGTTCGGCGGTAGCGGTTTTCTTGTTTTCGTCAAGCTCGGCACGCTTTATATCGGCGCGGGCGAGCGTTGATTTTTTGGCTTCTATGCCCTCCTCGATTTCCTTAATCCTGCGCTCGTTTGCAAGCAGGTTGCCCGCGATTTCGCGCTTCGAGCCGCCCGTCATCGAGCCTGACGTTGCAATGACGTCGCCGTCCAACGTTACGATTTTGAACGCGCGGGGATAGCGGCGGGCTATCTGCGTTGCGTTTTCTATGTTGTCGCAAATCAGCGTGTTGCCGAGTAAATTATGTATAACGTTTTCGAACTTTTTATCGAATTTAACTAAGTTGATTGCAAAGCCGAGCGCGCCTTTGTCCTTGACGGCTGACTTTATTTGGTCGTTTTCAAGTCTGGGGCGCAGAGCCTCGACGGGCAAAAACGTTACCTGACCCGAGCGCGTACGCTTTAAGTACTCGATTAAGAATTTCGCGTCGTCGCGCGTCTTGGTGATGACGTTCTGCATTGCGCCGCCGAACGCCGTTTCTATAGCTACCTCGTACTCCTTGCCGCAGCTTACGACGTCCGCGATAAGCCCTTCGATTTTGTCCGAAAGCTCGGCGTCGTTCTTTGCGTCGGAGAGGAGTTTTTTGACTGAATATATGTAGCCCTCGAACCTGTCGCGGAGTGCGCGGTAGGTGGTCAAGCTTTCGTTAAGGCTGTTTATAGAAGCCTGCGCGTCGTAAATCTGCCTTATTAAAACATGTATCTTTTCGTCGATTTCGTGCGTCTTTGCTTCGGCTTCTTCCAGAAGGGAATTTTCGTTACCCAACAGCTCGGATAACGTTTTGCCGCGCTCCATACTCTCGTCGTACTCGCCGCGTAAGTCATCGCGGCGGGCGCGTATCTTTTCCATATCCGCTTTTATCTCGGAAAGGCGCTCGTTCAAAAGCCTTTTCTGCGCGGACAGCGAGCCCATATTCTGGCGCATATCGGACAAGTCCTTAAAGGTTGCCAAAACCTTTTTTCTGTGCTCGCCCGTCATATACTCGTAGTCGGCGATTTTCTTGGAAAGCTCGTCAATCTCGGCGCGCGCCGCGTCCGTGGATAAGCGCAAGGATTCGAGGCGCTGATTGTTCTTTTCGGAGTACATTTCCACGCGGCGGATTTCGCGGTCGATATCGTCGATACGCTTTGTGGAGAACGCTATATCTTCCTGCGCGGCGGCAAGCTTGTCCTTGACCGAGCGCGCCTTTTCGCTGAAAAGCTTTGCGTCGCCGCTCTTGTTGGCGATGCCTACTTCATAGCGGCGCAGTCTTTCGTTCAAGTCCATAAGCTCTGCGTCGGCTGCCGCAACCTCGTCACGGCGGCTTTGGTACTCGCTTAAAAGCTTGTCGGAAATTGCCGTTACCTCGTCAATTCGCGCGTTGATTTTTTCAGCCTGCTCGTTTAAAGCCGCTCTTTCGCTCGCCGCGCTGTCGTGACGGTTTATGTATAAGTTCATTTCGTGGTGACGAAGCTGTGAGTACAGTTCGCGGTACTTCAACGCGTTTTCGGAAGCTTTCTTCAAAGGACCTATCTGCCTCTCTACTTCCTGCATACGCTGAGAGAACACGAATAGGTTGTCCTTTGAAGCGTTCAGTTTTCTTTCCGCGTCGGCTTTCCTGTCCTTGAAAACGACGATGCCCGTCGCTTCCTCGAAAATGGAACGTCTGTCCTCGGGCTTGGCGTTCATTATCTGCTCTATTCTGCCCTGACCGATAATGGAATAGCCTTCCTTAGCCGCTCCAGCACCATGCAGAAGTCCCGTTAAAACCTTCATACGCGAGGGCTGACCGTTCAATAAATATTCACTGGTGCCGTCGCGGTACAGTCTTCTGGTCATTTCGACGTCGTCGCAGTCGATATCGAACATACGCTTGGAGTTGTCGAAAGAGAGCGTTACTTCGCAGAAAGACATTTGGCGGCGCGCTTCCGTTCCGCCGAAAATTACGTCGAGCATCTGCGAGCCGCGCATCATTTTAGCCGACTGCTCGCCGAGAACCCAACGGATAGCGTCGGCAACGTTGGACTTGCCGCAGCCGTTGGGACCTACGATACAGGTTACGCCCTCGCCGAGCTGTACTGTAGTTTTGTCCGCAAAGGACTTAAAACCCGTTAATTGAATTTGTTTGAATGTAATCATACTTACCTTTTTGTTTCGCACAAATCTCATACTTGCGATTTGTGCGAGGTTGCTTTGGTCGCGAAAACGCTTAACGGGCGAAATGAATCCGCCCTTGCGTTTTCCGTCGTTAATTATTTTAATTTTTCTTTGTTGATATATTCCAAGGCGGATTTTGCCGCAAGCTGTTCGGCGGTTTTCGAGTTATCCGCTTTTCCCTCGAACGTTTTTCCGAACACCGTCACTTTAACCAAAAATTCGTGGTTTTGCGGAGTTCCGATATCCTCGCGGATATATTCGGGGCATGGCAAGCCCTCAGCCTGCAAGGCTTCCTGTAATCTGCCCTTATAGTTTTCGGCTTTTCCGAATTCCGAAAAGTCGAGAGTTTCGAATACGAATTTTTTTGCCGCGGACATACCGCCGTCAAGATAGATTGCCGCGGTGACCGCCTCGTATGCGGAAGGTACGGCTTTTTTGTTGTTTAAATCGTTTTTGCCGCGGACGAGAAGCTTATCAAGCCCGAGCTTTACGGACACGGGCGCGAGTGCGCTGTCCGCAACTATCGCCTTTCTTTTATCCGTCAGCGCGCCTTCGCTGCCGCCCTCGGAAAAGAGTTTTTCGGAAACGATAAATTCTAGTATCGCGTCGCCGAAAAATTCAAGTTTTTCGTTGTTGTCGTCCGAAGCCGACGATAAAGTCAAAGCGCGTTTTAAAAGCTGTTTATCCCTGAAAGTGTAACCTATTACTTTTTCGGCTTCACTCACCGTCATTTATATTCTCCGCAAAGAAGTTCAAATCGACTTCCTTTAAGTTTTCTTCAACCGAGGCTATAAGTCCGCCGCGGTAAATTTTCGCCGCGTTTGCGATTGAGTTGGTTATGGTTATCGGCTTGGACGAGCCGTGGCTTTTTATTACGGGTTTTTTAAGACCGAGCAAAAGCGCGCCGCCGACCTTTTCGAAATCCAACTGCGAGCGCATACGCTTCAAGGCTTTGCGCATAAACAGATAGCCGATTTTAGAAGTTACGGAAGATGAAATTTCCTTCTTCAAAACACCCAGAACGAGCTTGCCGCAGCCTTCCATTGACTTCAACGCGACGTTGCCCGAAAAACCGTCGGACACTACTACGTCCACGTCGCCGAGCATAATGTCGCGGCCTTCCACGTTGCCGACGAAGTCTATACCCTGCAAGTCCTTTAAATATTTATAGGTTTCCTGCCTAAGCGGGTCGCCCTTGTGTTCTTCCGTGCCGTTGTTTAAAAGCCCGATTTTGGGAGCTTTCATATTGAAGCCTGCCTTTGCGTACGCCGCGCCCAAAAGCGCGAACTGGCAGAGCATTGCGGGCTTGCACTCGGCGTTTGCTCCGCAGTCAACGAGAAGCGTTTGAGTTCCGCGCGAGTTGGGAATTGCGGGGCAGAGTGCCGGGCGCTTTACTCCCCTTATTCTTCCGAGTATCAGCTGACCGCCCACTATCGTTGCGCCGGTCGAACCTGCCGTGACGAGGCCGCAGATATCCTCCTCTTTTTTTAAAAGCCAAAAAGCCGTCATAAGCGAGGACTGTCTGCGCTTGACCGCTTCCGTGGGGATATCGTTCATTCCGATAACGTCGAGGCAGTCCACGATTTCAAGGCGCGAGCTGTCGTATTTGTATTTTGAAAGCTCGGCTTGAATTTCCTGCTGTCTGCCCGTAAGTATTATATAAAGTTCCTTGTCGCCTGCAAGCGCGTCAACCGCGCCTTTGACGGGAGCAAAAGGCGCGTTGTCGCCGCCCATTGCGTCTACTATAATCTTTAACATTTAAACTCCCTGCTTACCGCTTTTTTGAAATGAGCGGAAAACAACCAAATAATATTATAACACAGGAAGTTTAAAAACACAATTGTTTGAAATTGACAAAGAGGTTTTTTTTAAAGTTACGCGGTTGCTTCTTCGCCGTCGTGCGTTTCGTCGTTAGTCGCATTTTCCTGCAACTCGGAATTTAACACCACGCGCTTTACAGGCGAATACTTATCTTTCCGAAAAAGCGTGGTCTTGGTTATTCCGTTGCGTGTAACCGTCAAATAGCCCTCGCTTAAAATTCCGTCCCTGCCCGCCTTTACCTGCGTTTCGTCGTCGGTGGTTTCCTCGGGCGCGGGAATACTGCCCGTAACCGTCGAGGATAGTGAATATTTTGCACCGTCGCCGCGTCCGTACAAATCGAACGCGACGTAGTTTTTGCCAGTGCGTGCGCGGATGTAAACCGTGTAGCCCGTGACGTTTTCAAACTTCAAGTCGAAGTAAGTTCCGCTGACCATCGCGTCGCACGAGGGCGGAACGTAGCTTACCGACAGCGAGTGCGGGTGATATTCGTTTATTCTAAGTCCGCCTGAAATTGCCGCGTTGAAAAGCGTTGTGCTGACCTGACAGACCCCTCCGCCTACGCCTTCGACGAACTCGCCCTTTTCAATTATTTTCGCCGTTTTAAAACCTCTCGCTTCCGTGCGTTCACCGACGGTCGCGTTAAAGGAAAAGCTTTCGCCGCTTTGTAAAATTGTGCCGTTTATCTTGTCGGCGGCAAGACGGATATTGTGCGAACGGCTTTCGTTTTCACCGTCAAAATAGGTTATATAACTGCTCAGCTTTTTGGTGTCCTCCAAAACGGACTTCATATCCGTCTTGCGCTTTACCGTGGAAGTCTTTACAATCACCTTTTCAAAGCCGCCTTCGAGCGAGGCTTTAATATCGTTTAAAAGCTTTGCCTTGTCCGCGCAGATACCGTCACTGCCGCCGACGTAGGTGAACGGCGTGCCGTAGTTGTTAAAAATTGCGTACGGCTCGACTGCGGGCGAGCTTTCGTCTTCGCAGATTGCGGAAGCTATATCGTTTATGCCGTTTAAATAATAAGTAACCTGCGCGGTGTATTCGCCGTGCTTTTTTACGGTTTTTATAAGTTTTTGTAAATCGTCCTTATATCCGATTTCGGGATAAGTGAATACGTAATTTTTCTTCTTGCCGACTATCGTAAGAGTTTTGGTTTTTAGCTCTGTTTCAATGCTCTCTCTTACGAGCGCGACCGCCTGAGCCTGAGTTTTTCCGCCCACCGCAATTCCGTTGACGGTTATATCCGAGGGCAGTTTTTTTGCAAAGCCGCAGAAAATAAATATAATGCCTGCAACGAGTGCAGGCATAAGAATAAGGGCATTAAGTTTTACCGAAAAAAGCTTTTTCAATTTAAAAGTTTATCAGCAAGAGCGTTATCCGCATAAAATTCGGGGGTGCCGATTTTGCGGTTGCCGCCGTTGAAATGCGTATCCGAGCCGCCCGTGACGAGCAGGGAATTTTGCCTTGCTATCTCCTTAAAGTATGCCGTTTCATTTAGAGTATGCGCAGAATACTCCGCTTCTATGCCGTCAAGCCCGCATGCTTTAAGCCTTTTTATTAAAGTTAAAAGTTCCTCATCTTCCATTTCTATCCTGCCGGGGTGCGCAAGCGAGGATACGCCGCCGCAGGACTTTATAACCTCTACCGCTTCCTCGGGGGAAGGTCTGCCGATTTCGGAATACGCGCATTTGCCCGCGGAAAGGTAGTTTGCGTAAAAATTAAAGGGCGTGTTTGCGTAGCCTTTTTTTGCCGCGGCGCGTGCAATAAACATACCGTGTATAGGCGTTTTGTCGCACCTGCGTTCCTTTAACACCTCGTCCAGACTAAGGCTTACGCCGTTTTTGTTGAGCTTGTAAATTACGTCCTCCGCGCGCTTTTGCGAGCCTTTAAAAAGCCTTGTACAAAAGTCGTTAAAATCGGGACAATTCAAATTCAGGTTGTAGCCGAGAGTGTGAAGCTTTACGCCGTTTTTATATGCCGAAACCTCGATGCCGTTTACGAATTTCAAACCGTATTCTTTGGCGGCTTTTTGCGCTTCGTCCGCGCCGAGCGCAGTGTCGTGGTCGGTCACGGAAATTAATTGAACGCCGTTTTCCCTTGCCGTTTTCATAACCTCGGCGGGGGTTAAAAATCCGTCTGAATAAAAGGTGTGAACGTGTAAATCCGCGCGTATCATAGCTTGAACTTTCCTCCGTCCACGCGGATTTTGTTTACTTCCCTGCCGTATAAAACGCGCTCTGCATGCGTGCATGTCAGAAGCGTTTGCAGTCCGCCCGTGCGCGAAACAAGCTTTTTGCGGCGGGGCAAATCAAGCTCGCTCATAACGTCGTCTAAAATTAAAACGGGGTATTCGCCCGAAGCTTTTTTGAAGATTTCAACCTCGGCGAGCTTTATGGAAAGCGCGGCGGTGCGCGTTTGTCCCTGCGACGCGTAGGTTTTAGCGTCAACTCCGTCTATGAAAATATCCAAATCGTCGCGGTGCGGGCCCGAGCCCGTGAAGCCCAGACGGATATCCCTTTCGTAGTTTGCGGAAAGCTCGGCAAAGAGTCTTTCGGCAAGCTCTTTCTCGTCGCCCTTGTACTTCTTTTCGGGCGAGATTTTAAGCCCTTCCGCACCGTCGGTCAGGTATGCGTGAATTTCCTCCGCGACGGGCGATAACATTGCGCAAAACTCCGTGCGCTTTGCCGCGATTATCGCCGCGTATTTACAGAGTTGTTCGTCCCACACGGGCAGAGTTTCGTATACGAGGGATAAATCACGGTTTTTTAAAAGGTTGTTGCGCTGTTCTAAAATTTTGTTGTAGCGCAATAACGCGATATAGTACGGCTTTGAAAGCTGGGATATAGAAATGTTTAAAAACCTGCGCCGCTCGTCCGGGCCGTCCTGAATTAATCTTAATTCGTGCGGTGAGAAAAATACGCTGAAAATGTTGCCTAAGATGTCCGCATTACGCGTGATTTTATTGCCGTTTAATTTGACTTCCCTCGAATTTTCGAAGATTTTTGCGGATATTTCTATTTCGCCGTAAGCACCCTCGCAGATTGCGGAAATTTCGGCAAAGTCCGCACCGTGGCGGATAAGCTGTTTATCTCTTCTGCATCTCGGCGAAGTGCCCGTACAGAGGTAGAAAACGGCTTCCGCGCAGTTGGTTTTGCCCTGCGCGTTTCTGCCAAAAATGACGTTCAGACCTTCGGTGAAGTCAACGCTTTCGTTCTCGTAATTTCTGAAATTTTTTAATTTTAAATTTTTTATCCGCATTTAGTTTAAAAACACTTTATTTTAACGAGGTTTTGTATTATAATTGTGTAAAGCGATTTTTAAACCGCTTTTAACTATTATAGCAAAAATTTTGAAAAATTCAAAGGATTATCGGCTACGATTATGGCAGAAAACGGGAATTTTGACTTTTTATACAACCCCATAAAGGAAAAGATGCGCGAGCTTATTACGCACATTAATTATATTACTTACATTGAAAAACTCGTTCCCGTAGAAATCGACGGAAGATATATCATTTTGGAAACGCCGACGGAAAGCTTTGCAACCTACATTACCGGCAATCTTGCCGAAAAGATGCGCGAAGCCATTATTAAAGCCGACGTGGGTTTGACGGATTTTCGCTTAAAGGTCGAAGGCAGCGAGGGCTACGCTTACAACGCGCCCGACGACGGCGGGTACACTCCCCCCGCGAACGTTGACCCGAAATTCACGTTCGACAGCTTCGTCGTGGGCAAGAATAACGAGTTTGTTCACGCGGCGGCGCTTTCGGTTGCGAACGACCCTGCGGGCACGTACAACCCACTGTTTATTTACGGCGGAACGGGCTTGGGCAAGACGCATTTAATTCAGGCGATTGCCAACAAGATTATCAAGGAAAAGCCCAACCTTAAAGTAATTTACGTAACGTGCGAACAGTTCGTAAACGAAATTATTGACAATATGTTTACGAGCCGCGGACCCGACGCGCGCGACAGGGGAAACAAGTTAAGACAGCACTACCGCAACGCGGACGTTTTGATTATCGACGATATCCAGTTCATCGAACACAAGAAAGCCGTACAGGAAGAATTCTTCCACACGTTTAACGAGCTTGTGTCAAAGGGCAAGCAAATCGTCATATCTTCCGACCATCCTCCCAAGGAATTAACGGCCTTGGAAGAGAGGTTGCGGACAAGGTTTTCGGGCGGACTTTTATTCGATATTCAGCCGCCCAGCTACGAAACCAAGATTGCGATTTTAAAGCGCAAGGCGTTCGAGAAAAAGTGTATCGTTCCGGACGACGTACTCTCGTTCCTCGCGAAAGATTCGGGCGACGACGTGAGAACGCTTGAAGGCAGGCTTACCAAAGTTATATTCGCTTCAAAGCTGCACGAGGTTTCGATTACTGTCGAGCTTGCAAAGAGCGCGTTGAACGAAGCCGTTTCCGAGGGCAAGGAAGAAATAACCTCGGAAAGCGTTATCTCGGCAGTGACAAGCTTTTACCGAATAAATAAGGAAGATATTGTAGGCAAGAGCAAGAAAAAGGAAATCGTTATTCCCCGACAGATTTGCTGTTATCTGATGTGCGAGCTTTTATCCCTCCCCCTTATCTCTATCGGAAAGGAGCTTGGCGGCAGGGACCACACCACTATTTTGTATTCGCGCGACAAGATCGACGAAATGTGCCGCGTCAACGACAAGATTGCAAAGGACGTCGACGATATTAAAAATATAATTCTGAAAAAGTAAGTAATTGCCCGATAAATTCGGGCAAAAATTTTATAGAAAACAATGCAAAAAGACGAAAAGAAGAAATTAATAAGAGATTATAAAGACAGTTTAAAAAGCAAATTTATAGAAAGCTTGCCGATGCCGAAAGAGGCTTTTTACGAGCTTTTCGACTATCTTGACAAACAACTAGAAACGCGCGATTGCAAATACAACTTCGAAATGACGGAAGAATTTTTATCCGCACACAATCAGCCCAAAGACAAAGTATTAAGTTGGCTTATGGATAACGGCGCAGGCTGTGACTGCGAAGTTTTAATGAACGTCGAAGAAAGATTTGAAGAATTCGATATATAACTCTATGGAAATTATTTTAGATAGCACCGCGGACGAAATACGGCAGACGTTTATTGAAAAATTCGTAAACCGCGAAACGCCAACCTTTAAAGAAATATCTAAGCGCAGGCTATGTTCGGACGGGTACTGCTATACGGGCTATCTTTGGGATACGCTGAAATCAGTAAAAGTTTGCAGTGAGAATTTTGTTGAAAGCGAACTTGAAAAATTAAGCAGGTTTTATATACTTTGGGATATTCACTCAAAAGATTTTATTTTTATAGAAGATTATTGGAAGTACCCCAAGGAAGCCGTATTGAGTTTAACTTTCGGCGAGTTCCTGAAAATTAAAAAAGACTTGCCCGAAGACGTTTACATTTTTGACGATAATTTTAATCGCGGGTACGTTTTAACGCATGAGTATTTAAAGAAAGGCAAACGCTACTGCTTGGAAATATACGGAAACTGAATTATTTATGAAAACTTTCAGCGAGGGAAAATTCGATATTTGCGTTATAGGCGCGGGTCACGCAGGGTGCGAGGCCGCGCTTGTTTCCGCGCGCTTAGGTTTAAAAACCTGTATGCTGACCTTGAATTTGGACAGCATAGCGTTTATGGCTTGTAATCCCTCCATCGGCGGCACGGCAAAGGGGCACCTTGTGCGCGAGATTGACGCGCTTGGCGGCGAAATGGGCGTGAACGCCGACAAGACCGCAATTCAGATGCGTATGCTGAACGAGGGCAAGGGCGAAGCCGTGCAGTCATTGCGCTGTCAGTGCGACAAGAACGCCTACCACCGCGAAATGAAGCGCACGCTTGAAAATACGAAAAACCTACGCATTATCCAAGGCGAGGCGGCGGAAATTCTTACGGACGGCAATAAGGCGTGCGGCGTGCTTACAACCTACGGCGGAAAAATAGAGGCAAAAGCCGTGATTATCGCAACTGGCGTGTATCTGAACGCAGAAATAGTTACGGGCGAGCTTAGGCAAAAGAGCGGGCCGAGCGGCTTTGCGCCTGCAACGGCTTTGACCGAAAACCTTATAAAATTGGGCTTCAACGTGCGCAGGTTTAAGACGGGTACTCCGGCAAGGCTTGACGGACGGACGGTCGACTTTGAAAAATGTGTTATGCAGGAAGGCGAAACGGGCGTTCCCGCTTTTTCCTTCCTTTCCGCCACTGCGCCCGAGAATAAAGCCGTGTGCCATTTGACCTACACCAACAAATCGACGCACGAGGTTATTTTGCAAAACCTTGACCGCTCGCCCTTATATAACGGCGATATAAAGTCCGCGGGACCGAGGTACTGCCCTTCCATTGAAACCAAAGTCGTAAGATTTTCCGACAAGGAACGTCACCAGATTTTCCTCGAACCCGAGGGGCTGGACACGAACGAGGTTTACGTACAGGGTATGTCCTCGTCCATGCCGCACGATATTCAGCGCGATATGTACCGCTCAATCGAGGGGCTTGAAAACTGCGACATTATGCGCTACGCTTACGCGATAGAATACGACTGCATAGACACGCTGAATATTTACCCCACTCTTGAATTTAAAAAGGTTGAGGGCATTTACACCGCGGGGCAGATAAACGGAACTTCCGGCTACGAGGAAGCCGCGGCGCAGGGGCTTATGGCGGGCATTAACGCGGCGTTTAAAATTATGAATAAGCCGCCCTTCGTACTCGGCAGAAACGAGGCGTATATCGGCGTGCTTATCGACGATTTGACGACCAAGGGCACGGAAGAGCCGTACCGCATGATGACCTCGCGCGCGGAATACAGAATTGCACTGCGGCAGGATAACGCCGATTTCAGACTTACGCCGAAGATTGCTTCCACTCCCCTTTACACCGCCCAAAGGAGAAGCGCGTTTGAAAAGCGCAAAGCGGAATTCGATTTGGCTATAAAGGTTTTGAACGAACGCGCGGACCGAGAAAAGGTTGAAGCCTTTTCAAGCGAGAACGGCATTGCGGGCGCGGCGGCAAGGACTTACGCAGACCTTATCCGGCGCGGCGCGAAGGTTACAGCCGTGTGCGGATACTTCGGAATTTTAAAGGACGTTTCCGACGAAATTTTAAAGTCCGCCGAAGCCGAAATTAAGTACGAAGGATACTTGAAAAAGAACGCTCAGCAGATTGAAAAGGCGGCGAAACTCGAAGAAAAGCGTTTGCCCGATGATATAGACTACGACGAGATTAAAGGGTTGAGAATAGAAGCGCGCGAACAGTTGAAGCGCGTGCGCCCCCTCACCTTGGGGCAGGCGGGCAGGATTTACGGCGTAAATCCCGCCGACGTGACGGTATTAATCGTATGGCTTGCGACGAGAAAATAAATAATAAGCGCGGCGCTTCAAATTTTGAAGCGCCGCGCTTTTATTTTAATTCTTTTTATCGTCGAACGAGCCGAAAAGGTCGGCAGTGTTTTGCGAGTGAGATTTGATAAGCTCGAAATACGGGTCGTCGGAAAAGTCGCGTTCCTTTTCGTACTCGCCGCCCAAGGCCTCGATTGCGAATTTAAGCTCGCGGTATTCGACGAAGGTTATGCCCCCTCGTCGATTTTTTCAAGTAAGTATTCGAGCGCGCGCTCGTCGCCGTAGGCGGCAAGGTAGCTTGCGTGCATAGGTAAATTTTCGGGGTCGGTGCGGAATTCCTTTAACAGAATTTCAAATATCTCGTCCGAGCGGATAACCGTGCGCGACATAATTTCAAGCATATACTCGCGCTCTATGCCCTTCTTATAATTTTCCACGGCTTCGTTTATTACGAGGTCGGCTTTTTCCTTTATGAAGTCCACGCACGCGTCCTTTAAGTCGGCACTGCTGTCCTCCGCTGTCAGAAGCTGCATATATTTTTTAATTGCGCGCTCGTCCGAGCCGATTAAGTTCATTGCGTACGAGCGTTCGTTTTCCGTACCGTCCAGAAGCGGCAGCAACAGCTCGACCGCGTTTCTGCTTTCTATTGCAGAGCATAAAAATTCCGAAACGGGCACGTCCTTTTTTAAGTGCGTGGTGAGCGCGGTGATAAGTTCCGCGTCCGTCATCTTCGCGTAAAAGCCGTTGGGCGTGTCGCCGACGGATTTTATGAACGTGTCGCCAAACTGCTTATACAGTTTGGGGATAATATCCTCCCACTCGTTTTCCTTGTACTTGCTTGCGTTTTTGGAAACGTACTCGGCAAGCTTTTCGTCGAACATACCGTCAAAGTCGTAAAGTTTCATAATTTTTCACCTGTAATGCGCGTAAGTTTTTCTTCGGTCGTATCGAAAAAGGCGCAGATATTTTCACGCGTAATTCCGCCTGCATCAAGAACGCCCGACTTCAAATAGACAGCCGCGGCAAGCGCGTCGTTGTCGGAAGCGCAAGAAAGCCTTTCGCCTTGCTCCATTTCATTATACAGACTTTCCGTGGCTAATGCAAACTGTTCGCCGAAGTTATCGTCCAAAATCGAGAAATGCGCCACAAGCCGCGCGTAGGCGAAAATAAAGCTGCGCTTTTGCTTGCGCCCGAGCTGAAGCGCGCGGAAAGATACGCGCTTATAAATATTTGCTATTACCACGCCGAAGGAGTTATCCTCGTTGCGCTCGCCCAGAAGCATTAAAATATGCACTTTGAGCGCGTCGGAAACAAATGCGTTCAGTAAAATATCGCAGAGTATTCCGTCAAGCCCCGCCTTCACTGCGCACTCGGCGGCGAGGAACTGAAGCTCCTCATTGTTTACTCCGTCGGTTTCGTCGAAGCACCAGCGGATACTGTCTGATATATCGATTAAATCGAAAAGCTTTTTCGCTTCCGTGCGCGTAAGCTTGGCAAACGCGGCAAGCATAGTCAGATTCTTTTCGCGCTGTTCCTTCGGAAGGCGGCAGAAATAACTCATTTCAAACGGCTCGCCATCTTCATAAGCTTTACGCGCCTGCTCGTAATTGAACTGCGCGGTCACCGCGTCGGGATAGACGGTTAAAAGTCTGTCGAAGGCTGAAAAGCTTTCTTCGAACTTTCCGCTGTTATAAGCCGAAACGGCTTTGAAGTATAAAAGCGAGCTGTCGTAGAAAAGCTCGTCCTCTAACTTGCAGAAAAGCGAGTACGCTTCGGCGTGCATTTTGTTTTCACAGCAAACCGTGGCGATTTTATAAATTTCGTCCGTGGACTTTACGTTCAGTTTTAAAAGCTCTTTGGCAAGGCGGCGGCTTTCCTCACCGTTCTTCTGTTCAGTTCGTACGGCGGCAAGAGTAGTCAGCGCCTGAACGTTGTCGGGGTATTTTTTCAAAAGCGCAAGGCACTCGGCTTCCGCCTCGTCGCACTTGTCGCAGATAATGTCGCACATGGCTATATAGTTGCGTGCGGAAAGGTACGCGGGGTTTTCCTCGTCCACCTTTTCGAATTCCTCGACGGCTTGTTCGTATTCGCCCGTGCGCATTTTGTCAACGCCCGCCGCCATTATTTCAGAGCAGTCGGCAATCTTCGGGGGATAGACGAATTTTAAAGGATTCGGTTCGTTGCTTAAAAACGAGGTTATAATTTCGCCGCGCTCTTCAGCGTCGAGCTCACAGTCGTTTTGCAAAAGCTTGTTATAGTAGTACGCGGAAAAATGCTCGTTGCCGAGGTTCATAAAAGCCACGGCAAGCCCTTCGTACGCTTCGGAAAATTCGCCCTCTTCCGTGCAGTCGATAAATTTAAACCAGCTGTTCACGCACTTTTCGTGCAAGCCGATATCGTCGTAAATTTCGGCGTACAGCATATAAGAATCCCCGTCGTTGCAGTGAAGCGAGGAATTTTTGTTGAGCATTTTCAACGCGCCTATATAGTTGTGGTCTTCGGTTAAGTCTGCGGCTATGCCGATAAGCCTGTCGCAGCTTAAATCGAATTTAACGGTTTTGCCCATAGTTATTTTATAAGTTCTTGCACGTCCTTTTCGGTGAAAACGTAGTCGGTATTGCAGTAGTGGCAGTGTACTTTAACGCTGCCCTCTTCCTTGCAGATTTTCAGAAGCTCGGCTTTGCCGAGGGGAAGAATTACGCCCTCGATTTTCTTGCGCGAGCAGTTGCATTTATATTCGGGGAACAGAAGATAGAGCTGTTCCTCTTTGACGATGCCTTGGAAAAATTCCTTTAAAATTCCGTCCGCGCCGTATTTTTCAACGACGTCCGCGGCATTTACGAAAGCCTGCATACGCTGTTCGGCCTTGTCCATATTTTCGTCTTTTGTGCCGGGGAGAAGTTGCATAACCACGCCGCCCGCCGCGGTGCATTTACCGTCCCTGATATTTACGCCGATTGCAACCGCCGTGGGGATTTGCTCGCTCTTGTCGAAGTACTGCATTAAGTTTTCGGAAACGTCGTCGCCCGCAAGCTCGCACGCGCCCACGAACGGACGGAAAAACCCGTCGTCCTTGATTACGGTCAGGCTTCCGCCCTTTAACTTGCCGCCGCACGAGCCGTCGATATAGCCGCGGATATGCAAATTCATATCGCCCGAAACGCTGACAGAGCCGGCTTCACCGTCACCCTTGACGGTCAGAGAAACCGCGCCGCGTTCGCTTTTAAGACAGCCTGACATATACGCGCAGCAGGTCAGAAGTCCGCCCAAGGTCTTTGCGGAATTTTCGTCGAGGTTGTGGATTTTTATTGCGTCGTTTACGAGGTCGGTTGTTTCCAGAATAGAAAGCGAAACCTCGTTATCGTAGATTAGCGTTTTGTAAAGTTTATTCATAGCCGTGTGCAGATAAAATTTATCCTCTCCTTTTTATCGCCGCCGAGGTGTCCCTCGCTTTCAACCGAAAAACCGCTTGCTTCAAGTGCGGAAATTATTTCGGCTTCCTCGTGGATATACTGAACGTGCCGCTCGTCACGGCGAAGATACGCGCCGTTTTTAGCTTTCTCAAATAGCGTTATATCCATAATCACTCTATCGTCTTGCAGGGAATTGAACCAGATATAAGTTACCTCGTCCCTGTCCTCGGCGAAAAGGTTGCTGCCTATCGTGTTTTTAAGCTTATCCGACGAGCTGATATCAAAGATAAAGGGTGCGCCTTTTTTAAGGCATGCGTGCACGCGCGAGAACGCCGTTTTTAACTTGTCCTTGGGGACGTAGTTTAGACAGTCGTTTACGGCAACGGCGAACGCGGCTTTGAAATTCAATTTTAGTTTGGTAATATCGCCGAGTAAAAATTCAGTGCGCACGCCTTCTTTTAAAGAAAGTCTTTGCGCGGTGTCGAGCATTTCCGCAGAAATATCAACCCCGACGGTCGGGTAACCGTTCTTTATAAGCGCCCTTGTGAAATAGCCGTTGCCGCAGCCGATATCCACGCCCTTGCCGTTTGTGCCGAATTTATTTAAAGTATTAATTAAATACTGCGACCATTTTTCATAGCCGCAGTCGTCGTTTAAATATTCAAACCATCTGCCGAGCGCAGAGTAAGAATTTGCCATTTTTTTGCCTTATTTTTCTTATTTGCCGCCCAAAAGGTTGTTGCGGTTGACCTTCTTCTTTTTGCCTTTCTTGTCCTTGACTTCGAGCGCCTTTTCCCTTTCGGCAAAAAGCTTGTTGTACTCTGCGTACACTTCGTCGGACATATGCTCTTTTTCGTATGCTTCGACGTCGGTCTTTAACTTTTCCTTATCGTCCGCGACGCCTTTCATATCCGCACGGGTAAAGGTTTTGCCGAGCGTGCGCACCGCACCGTCGTCGGAAATGGGAAGAATGGGCTTACAGATAAGCTCGCTCTTGCCTGCGGCAAGAAGTTCCATAGCCGCATGCTTTGCTTCCGCCTGCCTGTCCGCTTCGAGTTCCTTGGGCGATTTTGCCGCTTTTGCTTCCTCCGCCGCTGTCTTTATGTTGGGGGTGACGTACAAGTCGAACACCCACTGCGTAAAGCTCATCCAGACTAAAAGTATGAACGAGAAGCCGAGGAAGATAAACACGATATAGGAAATTATCTTCATAAACGCAGCCGCGGTGCCTATCAGATAGAACCACACGGGAATGAGCGCAAATCCTGCGAAAAATACCGTTTGCAGGGGGCTGCCTATCATTAAAACGAAAGCGTTTTTGAAAAGCTGGGTGAATTTCAGGCGGTAGCTTACGCCGACGGCAAGCAGCCAGCCGCAGTAAACCCCGACGAAAATCGTAACGATTATTGCAAACGCGTAAGCCGCCCTAGGGCCGTGAACGCTTGCGCCCTGAGCGATGACCAGGTCAGCCCAGTCGCTGATTAAAAAGGTTGAAATGAGGAACAGTAAAAATATCGTTACGGGCAGAACTGCGTTGAAATAGCAGACCTTAATACCGTGGAAAAAGCCCTTGATAGAAAACTGTCCGTGGGTGTTTATAAGCTTTTTAATGGAATACGCACCGCCCGCAATGCCGACTGCGGCAATAAAACCAGCAACGAGCAAAAGCGGATAAAACAGCACGTCGGCGGAAAGATACAACGTTTCCGCAAGTCCCTGCGTGCCCGAAACTGCGGGATAGCCTATGCCCGTGTTAGCGTTGAACGGCGAAAGATAGCCGAGGCTGGTTATCCTCATCGAGCGGATAAACATTATAGCAACGCCGGGGAGAAAGGTTATTAATATGAAAATATTGATAAGGACGACCTTACCGAAGGACGCTTTGAATGCGTCCCACGTTTCGCCCCACCTGCCGCGCTGGGCGGCTTTACGCGTATAGTCGTCGGCGATTTCGTTGCCTTCAAGATTTTTTACGTTGAGTGCCATTAAACTGTAACCTTAAAATTTTCTTGCGTACGGCAAACCGTACCTTTGTATATTATAACGCATATTACAAATAATTTCAACTGTTTTTATCACACGCGAAAAAATTTAACGAACGGGCTTTGAGAGTGCGGTTTTTGTTTTTTAATGTTAAGCGGCGCGGACGAAAATTCGTCCGCGCCGCCATTTATTGTTTAAGCATTATTTATTTGTTCTCGTCGAAAGCGTCATAGAAACCGTCGATATCAAAAGGCAAGTCGCGTCTGTCGCGGTTGCGGCTGTTAGAACGCGTCGTTGCGCTGTCGTTTGAAGTAGTCTTCTGCCTGCTGGTCGTGTCCACAGTCGTGGTAGTGGTTACTACCGCATCGGGAGGATAAACCGTGGGCGCGTTCAACGCTACGGACTCACTTTCTATAAGCTTAGGCTCGTTTTCGGCAGGCATCTGTTTGCTTGCCACGACTTTCGATATTGCAAATATAATCGCGTCGCCTAAAAGCTCTGCCGAAAGTCCCTGCTTATCTTTGTTGGGAGTATGCTCTGCCGAATGATATGCAGTTTCCTGTCTGCCTTCGAGCTTTGATTTCAGAACTTCGATTTCCGTCTTCAAAGCCGCATTCTGCTGAGCGCGCATTTCCGCAAGCTGAGCCTGCATAAGCGCCATCATCATACCGTTGTCGCCCGACGAGGACGATTGCTGAGGCATTTGCATAGGCATCATAGGCATTTGCTGTTGCTGAGGATACTGTTGCATCTGCATCTGAGGCTGAGGCATTTGTTGAGGCTGCTGCATCTGAGGTTGCT
>CAMWPZ010000018.1 GCA_947176305.1 uncultured Clostridia bacterium | reverse complement strand
GAAAATAGAACTTGCGTTACCGACCCTTGATAGCAACCCCATATTCAACGGAGGTAATATCGAGATAGAGAGCAAGCTCGTGTTCGCGGAAGGGGTTAAGGACCTCGTGGTAATCACGGGCCAGGGCTCGGCAGGCAACGGAGTAAGAAACGTACAGGACGGTGCGTACACGCTTACTATAACGCTGACGGAGGAAGCGGCAAAGAACTATAAGTGGAAGGACGCGGACAGCGTAACGGGCACTAAGTTCACGCTTGCTGCGGACAGCGCACCCGATATAAGAAAGGACAGCGACAGCACAGTCAAGATAGACTGGCGTATAACACCGTTAGTACTCAATATAAAACAGGAAGACTGGAACCTGAAAGGCAAAACGCCCGTACTCAATTTGAGCAAATATATATCCGAAGGCGTGAACGTAAGCGTGGAGTATAGCTACTACGCAAACGAGAGCGATACAGAACCTCAGGATATAGAGCTCAAGGGCGGCAGCTCGGTGTGGGTAGCAGCATCGCTTAAGGGCTTAGACGCAGGCGAGAGCACGGACGAGGCGCAGGGCTACAGAAACGTAATACTTGCGAACGACGCGCAGACGACGCCTAAGGTATCGTTCACGGTACAGCAGAGCGGAGTAAAGGCCGCACTTGGCAGCGCATTGAACTGGGCTAAGAGCAACTGGTGGATATTAGTTGCGATAGCGGCAGCGTTAATATTCCTGATTATTCTTATCTGCATAATAAAACACAGAAAGAAGACCAAGGAAATCCGCGAGGAGAAGAAGGAAAAGAAAGAGGAAGAGAAGCGCCGCAGAGAGGCAGAAAGAGAAGCGGCGAGAGCAAAGCAGGAAGCCGAGCTTGAATTGGCGAAAGCTAAGCAGGAAGCGGAGCTTGCTAAGATACGCGCGGCGGCAGGCGCAGCGGGTATGGCAGGTATGGCAATGCAGCAGCAGCAACCTCAGATGCAAATGCAGCAGCAACAGCAACCTCAGATGCAGCAGCCTCAACAAATGCCTCAGCCTCAGATGCAGATGCAGCAGTATCCTCAGCAACAGCAGATGCCTCAGCAAATGCCTATGATGATGCCTATGCAGATGCCCATGCAACAGCAGATGCAGAGCAACGGCAACGGCAATAACTACGACAACGGCGAGCTGAGAGAGCTTAAATCCGAAATAGCTAATATGAGAGCAGAACAGCGTTCCGACAGAGAGCTTGCGGAAATGCGCAGGGAGATGGAGCTTGGGTTTGCGAAGTTCCGTGCGGAGAACGGCATGCCGAACAACAACGCAATGAACGGCTTTGCGAACATGGGCAATAACCCCAACCTCAATAACGCGGATATGCTTGGAGCGGTACTTGCTTCTATGGTAAGAAACCTTGCGACGGGCAAACCCGTGGAATTGAAGCCCGAGTTAGAGCTTCCGCACAGCGTGGAGGAAAGTAAGCCCGTGACGATAAGCGCGCCTACGGCTTATCCTGCCGACGCGGTAATCACGACCACGACTACCGTGGACACGACCAACCGTGCTAAGGAACAGCCTCAGGCGACCTCACAGCCCCGCGCAGTAAAGCGTGAGCAGAGGAACAACAGGTCACAGAACAACGGAATGTTCGACATCGACGGCTTCTACGACGCCTTCGACGAGAATAAGTAATCATCAATTCAGCGATACCCCTTTAAAGGGTTTCGTATAAGTGCTGGATGTGGTAATCAAGCGCGGGGGCGCGGAAAGCTTAAATGCTTTCCGCGCCTTTCCGCTTATATAAAACCGCAAAACGGAAAATTTTTTAATCGCGTCGTTAACGCTTGTAATTTTTCAAATACCTTGCTATAATATTACTACTTGGAATATCGCACGGCGGAGGCAAAACGCGTATGTTAAGTATGACGGGTTACGGCAGAGGTGAATACAAAAAGGGCGGCATAGAGCTTACAGTCGAGATAAAGACGGTGAACAACCGCTATCTTGACGTCAACGTAAAAGCGCCCAGAATTTTTACCGCCTGCGAGGACGTTATTCGCGGCATAGTGCGCGAAAAGCTTACGCGCGGTCATGCGGACGTATTCATCAGCCTTGCGGACAAGCGCGAAAAACAGCGCACGCTCTATTTGGACGAGGGTACTGCAACCGCTTACGCCGACGCAGCGAGAAAGATTAAAAAGCTTTTCCCCGACGCCGAGAACGATTTTTCCGTGACGAGTATTCTTCGCTATCCCGACGTTATCCGCACGGAGGAAACTTCGGCCGCAGACGACGAGTGCATTTCGGCGTTAAAGACTGCGCTCGAGGCCGCGCTCGGAAAGCTCAACGAAATGAGATTGAAAGAGGGCGCGAAGCTGGAGGCGGATATGCTGTCGAGAGTCAAGACGATTGAAAAGCTCGTCAACGACGTGGAAAAGCGCGCACCTCTCGTTGTCGAGGGATACAGAGTAAAGCTCGAAGCCAAGATAAAGAAAATTCTCGAAAACACCGAAGTGGACGAGGGTAGACTTTTAACCGAGGTCGCGCTGTTCGCCGACAAGAGCAACATAGACGAAGAGCTTACCCGCCTGCACTCGCACATTTCGCAGTTCAGGGAAATCTGTAAGGAAACGCTCGTTGGCAGAAAGCTCGATTTCCTCGTTCAGGAATTTAACCGCGAAAGCAACACAATATGCTCGAAGTCGAACGATCTGGAAGTTACGCGCTTGGGGCTTGCACTCAAAAACGAAATTGAGAAGATACGCGAGCAGGTCCAGAACGTAGAGTAAACCTATGAAGAATTTACTTATAGTTTTGTCGGGCCCGTCGGGCGTAGGTAAGGGCACGATAGTCGAAAGGCTTTTAAAATCGGGCGGATATTCGTTAAGCGTTTCGTGCACCACGCGCGCACCGCGCGAAGGCGAAAGGGACGGAGTTTCCTACTTTTTTACGGATAGACAAACCTTCGAGGGCGGAATTAAAAACGGCGGCTTTTTAGAATATTCCGAACACTTCGGAAATTTGTACGGCACGCCCAAAGCCTTCGTGGAAGAAAAGCTCAAAACGGGCGACGTCATACTCGAAATAGAGGTGGACGGAGCGTTGCAGGTAAAGCGCGCTCACCCCGAAGCACTGCTTATTATGATAGCGCCGCCGAGCGAAAGCGAGCTTATATCAAGGCTTGAAAAGCGCGGCAGTGAAAGCGCGGAAAAGATACGCGAGAGAGTTAAGCGTATGGAGTACGAACTTTCGAAGAAAAACGAATACGATTATACGGTGATAAACGATAACCTCGATATCGCCGTAGACGAGATAAAAAATATAATTGCAAAAACCAAAAGGAGTTAGAAAATGATAAATCAACCCTCAGTAGACCTTTTAATCGACAAGCTCGGCACGGAGGACCAGCCCGCTTCGCGTTACTGCCTCTGCGTGGTAGCGGCAAAGCGTGCAAGACAGATACTTGAAAAGTACGCGGCTTCCAATCCCGGACCCGACGAGTATTTAAAGGAAATTTCCATGGCTTGTCAGGAAATCGCCGACGGCAAAATCAAGTACGCCAAGGACTAAAATTTTTCCGCTGTTCATAAGAAAAAATAATTCGCTGCGGTTTTCCTGAAATCGGGAGTGCCGCAGCGAAAAAAATATTTAAAAGATGTTTGCGCAGGTAATCGTTGACATAGCCCACAGTCAGGTGGACAAAATATTCGAATACTCCTGCCCCGACGATTTGTGCGCGGGCAGCAGAGTTAAAGTACCCTTCGGCGGAAGGGTGATAGACGGCTTCGTCATAGGCGTAAGCCAAACTTCCGTTTACCCTGCGGACAAGGTCAAACCCATAGCCGAGGTTTTTGACGAGCCGCCTGCGCTTGTGCCCGAGTGTATCTCGCTAATGCACGGCATAGCTTCGCGCTACCGCGTGCCCAAAGCCGTTGCGCTAAGGTTGTTTTTGCCTTCGGAAATGCGCCTTGGAAAGGTGCACGAGGTGTATAAAAGCTACGCGGTATACACGGGCGAAGATATAAAGCTTTCGGCTTCCGCAAAAAAACAGGCGGAAGCTTTACAGTGTTTAAAGACCGAAAAAGAGTGCGACTTCACCCGCCTTTGCGAAAGATTCGGAAGGGGCGCGGTGAATTCGCTGATAGAAAAGGGCGCGGCAAAACTTGAAAAGCGCAAGATAACCAGAAGCCCTTTTTCGGGGCTTCCCGAAGGCGTTTCCAAAAAGGTGTTGACGCCCGCACAGAATAACGCCCTCGAAGAAATAGAAAGCGGAAAGCACCGCGTCAACTTAATTCACGGCGTTACGGGCAGCGGCAAGACTGAAATTTATTTAAGCGTAATCGCCCGCGAAATCGAAAGGGGCAGAACGGCAATATTTTTGGTTCCCGAAATCTCCTTAACCCCGCAGATGCTTACACAGCTTCGAAGCCGCTTCGGCGGCGCGGCGGCAATTCTACACAGCGGACTTTCCGCAGGCGAAAGATTTGACGAGTGGTGGCGCCTGCGTTCGGGTGAGGCGAAAATAGCTATCGGCGCAAGAAGCGCGATTTTCGCACCCCTTGAAAATATCGGCGCGATAATCATTGACGAGGAACACGACAGCTCGTACATAAGTGAGTCCGCGCCCAGATATTCCACAATAGAAATTGCCAAAATGCGTGCCGAATACAACGGTGCAAAGCTCGTTCTGGGTAGTGCAACGCCCTCGGTCGAAACGTATGCGAAAGCCGTTGACGGTGAGTACGGACTGATAACCTTGACCGAGCGCATAAACAAAAAGCCCCTGCCCGAAATTATAATCGCGGATATGCGAAAGGAAGTAAAGCGCGGCAATAACACGGCTTTTTCCAAGGCCCTCCGCGACGAGCTTGACGAAACGCTTAAAAGCGGCAATCAGGCAATAATATTTTTAAACCGCCGCGGCTATTCGAGGACGGTTATGTGCCGCGATTGCGGCTACGTCGCCAAGTGCGAAAACTGCGATGTAACCTTAACTTACCACAGCGAAGAAAACTGCTTAAAATGCCACTACTGCGGCGCGAAGTACCGCATGCTCACCGCCTGCCCCGAGTGCGGCGGTCGGCACGTTTTATACAGCGGCACGGGCACGCAAAAGGTCGTCGCGGATTTAAAGTCGCTTTTCCCCCAAGCGCGGATTTTAAGAATGGATAACGACACCGTCACGGGCAAGGACGGTCACTATAATATTTTAAAAAAGTTTGCAAACAAGGAAGCCGATATTTTAGTCGGAACGCAGATGATAGCAAAGGGACACGACTTCCCCGCGGTAACGCTTGTCGGAATTATGGACGCGGATATGAGCCTGCACTTTTCCGATTACAGAAGCGGAGAGCGGACGTTCCAGCTTATAACTCAGGTTTCGGGCAGAAGCGGCAGGGCGGACGATAAGGGTAAGGTTGTCTTGCAGACCTGCTCGCCCGAAAACTACATTTTAAGGTTTGCAACCGCTTACGACTATTCGGGCTTTTTCAAAAACGAAACGGCTTTAAGAAAGGCTACGGGCTTTCCGCCGTACTCGCTGATATGCCGCGTTATGGTCACTTCTGACAACGCGGAAAACGCGCTCGAAGCGTTGAAAGGCGTGTACTTTGCAATAGAAGAATTGCGCGCGAAATTCCCCGACGAATTTATATTCTTAAACAAAATGCACTCACCCATTAAAAAAATTCAGGGCAAGCTTCGCTATCAGGTTTTAATGCGCTTATCCTCGGACAAGCTTATAGAAAGGATATACGACGCGGCTGTAAAATACTCGTCGGATTCCGTCCTCGTCTATGTCGAGGAAAACCCCGTAAATTTATCGTAATAAAGGAGATATGGTTATGGCAAAGAGATTCGTCGTCCAGACGGGCGACCCCGTTTTAAGACAAAAATGCGCGGAAGTGAAAAGCTTTAACGACGGGCTTTCTGAACTTCTTGCGGATATGAAGCAGACCGTCCGCGCGGAATCGGGCGCGGGGCTTGCCGCACCGCAAATCGGCGTTCCCGAACGCGTCGTAGTAATCGACGTCGAGGAAGGCTTTTTCGAGCTTATAAACCCCGTCATAACCTATAAAAAAGGCGAACAGACCGGCCCCGAGGGTTGTCTTTCGGTTAAGGGCAAGCAGGGCACCGTTACGCGCCCGATGAAGGTCAAGGCAGAGTATAGGGACCGCCACGGCAAAAAGCATAAGCTAACGGCGGAAGGCTTCTTCGCCCGCGCCGTGTGCCACGAATTGGACCACTTGGACGGAATACTCTATACCGACGTTGCGGACGAAATTTACGATTTACCCGCCGACGAGGAGTAAGCAATGAAAATAATTTTTGCAGGCTCGCCAGAGTTCGCCGTACCCGCGCTCAACGCGCTGGTAAGTCACGGCGCAAATATCGCGGCGGTAATAACCCAGCCCGACAAGCCCGTCGGCAGAAAGAAAATTCTCACCCCCACGCCCGTAAAGTCGAGGGCGCGCGAGCTTGATATTCCCGTATACGACTTTGCGAAAATCCGCGACCACGCAGCCGAGGTAAAGGCAATCGGCGCGGACATAATGATAACCTGCGCGTACGGTCAGATTCTGACGCAGGATATTTTAAACTGCTTTAAAAAGGGAGTGTGGAACTTGCACGCGTCACTCTTGCCCGAGCTTCGCGGCGCGTCGCCCATACAGTCGGCGATACTCGAGGGTAAAACGCACACGGGCGTAACCGTAATGAAAACCGAACTCTCGCTCGACACGGGCGATATGCTTTTGGTAAAGCGCACCGAGATAGGCAACAGGACCTACGGCGAGTTGGAGGAAACGCTTTCACACCTTGCGGCGGAAGCGGCGGTCGAAGCGCTCGACTATTTACAAAGCGGCAAAACCCAGCTGCTTATGCAGGACGAGGCAAAGGCGACTTACTGCAAAAAGATAAACAAGGCGGACGGCAAAATCAGCTTTGAAAACTCCGCCGAAAATATCTGCCGACTTGTCCGCGCAATGAATCCCCAGCCCGTGGCGTACTGTATGCAGGGCGAAAATCCCTTGAATATTCTCCGCGCGCAAATCTGCGCCGACGAAAGCCAAGCGGAAGTCGGCACGGTAATTTCCGCCGATAAGCACGGCGTAAAAGTCAAGTGCAGAAACGGCGCGGTAAATATTTTAGAGCTTATCCCCTCGGGCGGTAAAAAAATGTCCGCCGCGGATTATTCGAACGGCAGAAAGATAAAGGCAGGGGACAAGCTTGACTAACCCTCTGACCGACCCGTATTTAGTCCTTTCGAAAGTCTATCAGGACGGAAAATATTTAAAGCAGGCTTTAAGCGAAACTCCGATAGAATTTCTGAACAAGCCGCGCACGGTAAAAATCTGTTACGGCGTACTTGAAAAGGATATATACCTTTCCGAAATAATTTCATACAACACCCAAAAGCCGCCCAAAGCCGCGATAAGACTGGTTTTGAAAATCGCGCTGTATATGCTCGAGTTTATGGAAAAGCATAATTATATGGTCGTCGATAACGCGGTAACGCTGATTAAAAAATTAGGCAAGGACGGTGCGTCGGGATTTGTGAACGCGTTTCTGCGCTCGTACAAACTGCCGCCCGTTCCCGAAAAGACGGACGAGAAAATCTCCCTCGAAACAAGCTCGCCCGTATGGCTCGTCAAAAAGATAAGAAGAAGCTACAAGGGCGAAGCGGCGGAAATTTTGTCCGCACCCAGCCGCGGCGTATGTGTGCGCTTTGTAAGCGGCGAGCAAAAATACCTCGATAAACCCCGCGAGGAAACGCCTTTTAAAAATACTTATATTTTCAAAAACTTCACGCGCGATACGGGCTTCGATAACGGCGAATACACCTTCCAGTCGGTCGGCTCGGTCGCAATCTGTTCGGCAATAGCCCCGTGCGAAAAGCTTCTGGACGCGTGCGCCGCCCCCGGCGGTAAGTCCGTGCTGTTGTCGGGGAAGTGCAAGCATGTCACCGCGTGCGAAATTCACCCCCACAGGTTAGAGCTTATTAACGCTTATAAAACCCGTATGCGCGCGGACAATATTACGGCTCGGCTTGCGGATTCTTCGGTATTTATCCCAGAATACGAAAATGCTTTCGACGCGGTCTTGTGCGACGCGCCGTGTTCGGGTACGGGCGTTATCAACGAAAACCCCGATATCAAGCTTTTCAGAAAAGAGGAAGATATTGCCGAACTTTCCGAAATTCAACTTAAAATTTTATCCAACTGCTCGCGCTATTTAAAGAGCGGCGGAAGGCTGTACTATTCGACCTGTTCGATTTTACCCGAGGAAAACGACAGCACGGTATATAACTTTTTGCAAAGCGTAAAGGGCTTTACGGTTGAGGAAATCGACAGCCCCCTTGCTCACCGCAAAACCAAATTCGGCTTGCAGTTTCTGCCGCATATCTCTATGGGCGCAGGCTTCTTTCTCGCCGCGTTTAAAAAGGAATAATCAATGAAAAAAATTTTGCAGGATCTTCCGTACGGCGGACTTGAAAATTTAATACTGTCCCTCGGCGAAAAGAAGTTCCGCGCAAAACAGCTTTACGACGGACTAATGCGCGGCAAAAAAATTTCCGAGATAAATATTTCCCCGAGCCTGCGCGAAAGCCTTTTAAAAGAGTACGAGGACGAGCCGATAAAAATTATAAAAACGCTCACCTCTGCCGACGGCACGGAAAAATATTTAATGCGGCTTGCCGACGGGAATATTATTGAAAGCGTGTTTATGCGCTACAACTACGGTAACACGCAGTGCGTATCGACGCAGGTCGGCTGCCGTATGGGCTGTAAGTTCTGCGCAAGCACCCTCGGCGGACTTGTCAGAAACTTATCCTCGGGCGAAATACTTGCCGAGGTGTTGGCGGTAAACGCATTCCACGGCGGAAGCGTTGAAAAACGCGCCGTAACAAATATAGTTTTAATGGGCAGCGGCGAGCCGTTGGATAATTACGAAAACGTCATAGGTTTTCTGAAAAACGTTTCGGCGGAGGGCGGCATAAATATTTCGCCGCGGAATATCTCGCTTTCCACCTGCGGAATAATTCCGAAAATTTACGACTTAGCCGAAGAAGGCTTGCCCGTGAATTTAACCATATCCCTGCACAACCCCACGGACGAGGGGCGCGCCAGGACCATGCCGATAGCCAAAAAATATTCCGTCGCGGAAATTTTAAAGGCTTGCGACAACTACTTCAAAAAGACGGGCAGAAGATATATCTTCGAGTATTCCCTGATAGCAAACGAAAACTGTGACAAAGATCACGCGGAAAAATTAATAAGCCTTTTAAAGGGTAAGCCCTGCCACATCAATTTAATTAGGCTGAACGAGGTAGAGGAACGTTCTTTGAAAACCGTCACCGAAAAACAAGCTTATCAGTTTTTAGGACTCTTGGAAAAGGGCGGACTTTCGGCAACTATCCGCAGGAGTATGGGCAACGATATAGCGGGTGCGTGCGGGCAGTTACGCGCAAGCCATTTAAAAGAAACAAACGACTGACTGCCGCGCAGTCCGATAATACATAAATAGGAGAAACATATGCAGACAAAAATAGCGCCTTCGATACTTTCGGCAAACTTTTCGGTTATGGGCGAAACTATAAAGAAGTTAGAGGCAAGCGGTGCGGACTTAATTCACTGCGACGTTATGGACGGAAGCTTTGTCGAGCCGATTACCTTCGGCGGACAGATGATTAAAAATATCCGCCCGTTGACCAAGCTGCCGCTCGACGCGCATCTTATGATCGAGCACCCCAAAACGCAGATTAAATTTTTTGCCGAAGCCGGCGCGGATATTATCACCGTGCATTGCAAGGCTTGCAAAAAAATTTCCGATACCTATTTGGAAGAAACGCTTAAGCTCATAAAGTCCTACGGCGTAAAGTGCGGCGCGGTCGTCAACCCAGACGTTCCCGTGGAAAACATTTTCCCCGTGTTTCCTTTGTGCGATATGGTGCTGTTAATGTCTGTATACCCCGGCTACGGCGGACAGAAGTTTATCCCCGAAGTTCTTGAAAAAATAGAAAAGGCTCGCGAGTACGCGAAGTTCATCGGCCGCCCCGAAATGGATATAGAAATCGACGGCGGCGTAACGACGGAAAACGCGGCAAAAATCCGCGCGGCCGGTGCGAACGTTTTAGTCGCAGGCTCGGCTGTGTTCAACGCGCCCGATATGGCGCAGGCAATTTCGGATTTACGAAAATGAAAGGAATACTTTTATTGAACGGCGAGCCTTTCACCGAAAAAATCGACGATAAGGGTGCCCTCGTCGTCTGTTGCGACGGTGCGTACAAATGGGCGAAAGGCAAGATAAGAATAGATATGAACGTGGGCGACTTCGATAGTCTTGACGAAGTTCCTACCCCGCCACCTGCCGAGGTGTACCCTGCCGAAAAGGACTTCACCGACGGCGAGATTGCGCTTTTCAAGCTTCTGGCGGCAGGCGCGGACGAGATAGAAATTTACGGCGGCGGAGGCGGCAGGGAGGACCATTTTCTTGGCAACCTTCAGCTTTTATACCACGCGCATAAAAAGGGGGCGAAGTGCAAAATGATAACCGCGCGTTCGGTTATCTTCCCCGCAAGCGGCAAAATATCCCTCGGCGAATATTCGGGCAAAACTTTTTCGGTGTTACCTTTCGGCGGCGTACTGCATATAATGGATAGTACAGGGCTGAAATACACCTATCCCGAATCGCTCAATTACGGCGAGTGCAGGGGGATTTCAAACATAGTTGAAAGCGGCAAAGCCTGGCTTTGCGTAGAGGGTACGGCTCTTGTAATAATCAACAGAGGTGAGGTATGACGATTATCTGCATTAAGCCGCCTAAACCCGTAAGGTTTATTTTAAGGCGGTTGCGCCGCAAATGAAATATATCGACCTGCACTGCGACGCGCTGACTGCAAGCAAGAATAAGGGCATACCGCTCGATAGCGGCAATTTACATATAAGCCTTGACAAGCTTGAAAAAAGCGGCTGCGCCGCACAGTGCTTTGCAATTTTTACCGATGGTGAAACCGCGCCGAAAGACTTTGAAAAATATCTGTCCTTTTACAGCGAGGAAATGCAGCGTTTAAGTGCGCGCATACTCCCCGTAAGGCAGTATTCCGATTTGAAGTATTGCCTTGACGGTGGCGGCACGGGCGTTATCCTGACGGTTGAAAACTTCGGCTTTATCGGCGCGGATATTTCCCGCTTGGATAAGCTTTATAAATCGGGCGTGCGTATGGCTTCGCTCGTCTGGAACTTCGAAAACGCGCTCGCCTTTCCCAACTTGAAATTCAAGGACAATCTTCCGCTGTTTTCCGAACGCGAAAATCGCGGCTTGACAAAGCTCGGCAAACAAGCCGTTGAGAAACTTGACGAGTTAGGCATAATCGTGGATATTTCGCATTTATCTGACGGAGGCGCGGAGGATATATTAAAGGACAGAAAAATTCCGATTGTTGCAAGCCACTCCAACGCGGAGGCGGTCTGCCCCGTGTGCAGAAACCTGACCGACGGACTTATAAAAAAGATTGCCGACTGCGGCGGCGTTGTGGGCGTGAACTTTTGCGTTGACTTTTTAGGCGGCGGCGGAAGTATGGAAAGCGTATTCGAACATATCGACCGCATTATTAAAGTCGGCGGCGAGGATACCGTAGCTTTCGGCAGCGACTTTGACGGCATACCCGAAAACCCTTTTATAAAGGATTGCACGGCAATGCCCGAGCTTTTGAACTTTTTAAACTTGAACGGACTGTCAACCGCAACGCTTGAAAAGCTTGCGTATAAAAACTTTGCCCGCGTTTTCCGCGAAGTCTGCGGATAAAATTAAATACGGCTTTTATCGAACGGCAGGTGAAAAAAATTTTCACTTGCCATTTTTATTGCGCTGTGATATAATCGTTACGTTATGAAAAGGAAACTTACTGCGTTAATTATAACCGCGCTGATATGCCTTGCGTGCGTGCCCCTGTTCTCGGGCTGTAAGGCGAAAACAAACTACACGCTTGCAACCGACGAGAACGGAGAGAAGTACTATATTTTAAGCGTTTCGGGCTTCACCAACAATATAAAGGGCGAGTTCGAAATTCCCGAATACTACGGCGAGGGCGACGACCGCGCCCCCGTAAAGGAAGTTGCGCAGGAAGGGCTTTCAAGCACGGGCATATCCAAGCTTGTTATCCCCGCGACGGTTGAAAAGCTCGGCAACGCGGCTTTTGCGTATAACTACAATTTGAGGGAAGTCGTATTCAAGGAGGGTTGCAAATTATCTGAGCTTCCGCGCGGCGCGTTCGGTTACTGCCGCTCGATTAAAAATATAACTTTGCCGAACTCGGTTAAGACCGTCGGCGCGCTCGCGTTTTTAGAGTGTGAAGTTCTTTCCGAAGTCACCCTGCCAGAAAGTTTAGAGGTGATAGGCGACGGGGCTTTCCAAGGCTGTAAGAAAATCGAAAATATCACCTTGCCCGAAACTCTCAAAAAAATCGGCGACTTGGCTTTCTACAACTGCGAAGCATTGAAGCAAATTTCCATTCCCGACAGTGTTGCTGACGTCGAGAGGGAGGAAGTCGGCGAGGACGGCAAGCCCGTAAGGGTTACGGATTACGGCTTGGGCTACGCCGCGTTCCACTCGTGTACAAGCCTTGAAAAGGCGGAAGTCGGCAAGGGGATTACCGTTCTGCGTTCGGGTGTGTTCGGCTATTGCACCGCGCTTAAAGAAATTTACCTGCCCGAAAATTTGAAGAAGGTAGAGGGTGCGTATTATAAAAACGGCAACCTCGAATGCGGTCACGCCTTCCACAGTGACGAGGCTTTGACGGATATTTATTTCGCGGGCAGCGAGGAAAAGTGGGAAGCCGTTGAAAAGGTTATGACCCCGATAAAGGAACAGGGCACCGTCTACGATAACTCCGCATTGAACCGCGCGCAAAAGCATTTCGGTAAATAGTTTAATAAAAAATAAAAAGTGTGCGGAAAATTTCCGCACACTTTTAAAATTCTTAAATTAAAATTTACGCTCTTTCAACTGATTTAAGGCATCTCGTGCAAACGTAACCCGTTACGGTTTTACCTTCCTGAACGTACGAAACCTTCTGTACGTTTGCCTTAAACGTTCTTCTCGTTCTTCTCTTGGAATGGCTTACGTTGTTGCCCGTGGTCTGACCCTTTCCGCAAACACTGCATACTCTTGACATATATCTTCACCTCCGCAGGTATTTTCATTGAATAATAAAGCCGTTTTCAAAAACGACCGTTAATAATATAACACGCACCCCGAAAAAAATCAATCAATTTCGCCGTAAAAGATTAATTTTTTTTATTATTTACAAAATAATTTGAGAGAAAGTAGTTGAAATGGTAAGAATTTCTTTAAATATTCTTGCAAAAAAAGCACAAATGGTTTAAAATACTAATCGGACGGTAGAGATTATGTCAGTAAATACAAGCAACGTATACGGTAAAATTTCAATATCCGATGCAGCCATCGCCAAGGTGGCTAAAAATGCTGCAATGGAATGTTACGGCATCGTTGAAACGGTTTCGCGCCGTTTTACCGACTCTCTTTCCGAGCTTTTGAAAAAGCAGTCGGGCGGCCGCGGCATCAAGGTCGTAACCTCTGGCGACAGAATTTTCATCGACGTTTTTGTCGTTATCAAGTACGGCGTATCCATTAACGCCGTGGCAGAATCACTTAAAGAAGGCGTAAAGTACAAGGTTGAAAAATTCACGGGTATGATTGTAGATACCGTGAACGTAAATATAATAGGGGTAAAACTGTAAAATAGCTGTATCGCTTGCGGTACAGCTATAACTGCTTCCCCGCAGATCAACCCTTAAAGCTATAAGGAGTAATATGCAAAAAACCATCAACAGCACCGAATTCCGCAAAATGGTTGCCAGCGGTGCCAGAATGCTTGAAATAAACAGAGCCAAAGTCGACGCTCTCAACGTGTTCCCCGTACCAGACGGCGATACGGGTACGAACATGTCGCTTACTATGCAGTCGGCTATCAAGGAAATGAACGCCTGCTCGTCAAACCGCTTTCAGGAAATCTGCGACGCGGTTTCCAAGGGCGCGTTAAAGGGCGCAAGGGGCAACTCGGGCGTTATATCTTCACAGATTTTCAGGGGCATCTGCTCCGTTTTAAAGGATACCAAGGAAGGCGGCTTCGACACGAAGGACTTTGCAAAGGCAATGGAAGCAGGCACCAAGGTCGCGTACTCCGCGGTTTCTATCCCCAAGGAAGGTACGATTTTAACCGTCGTAAGGCTTATGAGTGAGTCCGCCCCCAAGCTTGCAAGCAAGAACAAGGACTTCGTTGACTTCTTCAATGCGTTAATCGCAGTGGGCGACGAGGCTCTGGCGCAGACCCCAGAGCTTTTGCCCGTATTGAAAAAAGCGGGCGTAGTCGATTCGGGCGGCGTCGGCTTGATGACCATTATGCGCGGCTTCCTTGCGGCTATCACGGGCGAGGATATAGGCACGGACAATATCCCCACCGAAGCGCACGACTCGAATAAGTCCGACGACTCGGCTTTCGGCGACAACTCCGATATAATAAATCTCGACTTAGGCGATATCGAATTTGCCTACTGTACGGAATTTTTCATAATTCATTTAAAGCAAATGACCACCCTTGCCGACATTGACAAGCTCAAAGAAAAGCTTATGAGCATAGGCGACTCGGTCATTTGTATCGGCGATTTGGAATTAGTTAAAGTCCACGTTCACACCAACACCCCCGGCATTGCGCTTTCTTACGCGCTCGAGCTCGGCGAGCTTGACAGGCTTAAAATCGAAAACATGCTCGAAGAAAACCGCGCTTTGAAAGCCAAGTTAGAGGCTGAAAAGAAGGAAATGGGTATGCTCGCAATCTGCGCGGGAGAAGGGCTTGCGGAAATCTTCAAGGATTTAATGTGCGACAGAGTAATAGAGGGCGGACAGACCATGAACCCTTCCGCGCAGGACATTGCGGACGCCGTGCAGAAGATAAACGCTTCCAACGTCTTCGTGTTCCCCAACAACTCGAACGTAATTCTTGCGGCCGAGCAGGCTAAGGCACTCGTGAACAAAAGGACTATTCACGTAATCCCCACCAAGAACGTACCGCAGGGCTTTGCCGCGGCTTTGGCTTTCAACCCCGAAGAATCCGTACCCGAAAACAAGACGAATATGACTCACGCGATAGATAACGTCGCTTCCGGTCAGGTAACCTACGCCGTGCGCAACACCACGATGAACGGCTTCAAGCTGAAAGAGGGCGATATAATCGGGCTTGATAACAAGCGTATTCTTGCCAAGGGCGAAAATATCGACGAAACGACCTTGAAGCTTATCAAGGCTTTGAAGAACGACGACCACGAAATGATTACCCTTTACTACGGCGAAGGCGTGACCGAGGACGAGGCGAATGCCCTCGTTGCAAAGGTAACCGAAGCCTTCCCCGAGTGTGACGTTGACTGTCACTTCGGCGGTCAGCCCGTGTATTATTACATGGTATCCGTGGAATAAACCAAACAAAAAATCAATAACAAACGGAAGGGAGGCGGTAACCTCCCTTTAAAATTAATAAGCTATGCAATTAACTTCCCTCAGGTTCGTATCCGACAAGCGCGAAAAGGACTTCAATAAACTTAATATCTACACCGTTGAAGAGCTTATCCGCCACTTCCCGCGAGATTACCTCGACCTGACGCACGTTTCGCTTCTGCGCGACGCGTACCACAACGATACGGTTTTAACGCTTGCGGAAGTTTTAAACGTGGAAGTAAACCGCTACGCTAAAAGGCCGTTTATCAAAGCGTTCTGTCAGCAGGGCGGCTATTGCTTTACGGCGATATGGTTTAATCAACCCTACGTCGCGCAGAAATTACAGCGCGGCGAATATCTGTTTTACGGCAGGGTGCAGAACAAATACGGCATGGGCTGCAGTATGGTCAACCCCTCGTTTGAGCGCGCGGACAGGAATGCGAATTTAAAAGGGCTTGTTCCCGTCTATCCGCTGTCGGGCAGCCTTACGCAAGGCGTCGTGCGCGTTGCGATAAGGCAGGGGCTTTCCAAAACCGTCCCCGCAAGCTACATACCCGTGCAGTTGCAGGCAAAGTATTCGTTAATGCCCTTGCGCGAAGCCTACAAAAAAGTTCACGAGCCGCAGACCAAAAAGGACGTCAAGGAAGGCTCGGCAAGAATTGCCTTGGAAGAATACTTCCTTTTAATTTCCGCGTTCAAGGTCATAAAGGGCGGCCGCGACGACGCGCGGCTCAATCAGTACAAGGTCACGCGCGGGGAAGTGGAAAGCTTTGTTTCGCGCTTCCCGTTCGAGTTTACCGCAGGGCAGAAAGCCGCCGTGGACGATATTTTCGATAACCTTCACTCGCCGCACGCAATGAACAGGCTTTTGCAGGGCGACGTCGGAAGCGGCAAAACCGCGGTCGCGCTTGCGGGAATTTATATGGCGGTAAAGTCCGGTTGGCAGGCGGCAATGATTGCCCCGACCGAGGTTTTGGCCCGCCAGAACGCCGCATTAATCGAAAAATACTTCCCCGACTACACTGTAAAAGCTTTGACGGGCTCGACTTCCGCCGCCGAAAAGAAAGAGATTAAGCGCGGACTTTCGTCGGGCGAGGTGAACATAGTCTGCGGTACGCACGCGGTAATTCAAGGCGACGTCGTGTTTAAAAATCTTGCCTTCGTCGTCTGCGACGAACAGCACCGCTTCGGCGTTGCACAGCGCGCTTCGCTCACCGAAAAGGGCGAGGGGTGCGACGTTCTGATTATGTCCGCAACCCCCATACCGCGCACGCTTTCGCTCATTTTCTACGGCGATTTGGATATAACCACCATTAAGGATAAGCCCAAATCAAGGCAGGAGATAACGACTTCGATTATCCTTCCCAAAAGGTACAACGATATGTATAAATACGTTGCCGAACAGGCAAGGCTCGGCAACCAGACATATTTTGTATGCCCCAAAATCGAGGGTGACGAGGAAGGCTCGCTCGCTTCCGTAACCGAACTGTACGAGGAGTTGCAGGCGAAAATTCCTTCCGTGCGCTGTGCGCTTTTGCACGGCAAAATGAAGGACAAGCAGAAAAACGAAATTATGGCGGCGTTCAAGGCGAAGGAATACGACTGCCTCGTTTCCACGACGGTTATCGAGGTCGGCGTGGACGTTCCCGATGCAACCACAATGATTATTTACAACGCCGAACGTTTCGGACTTTCCCAGCTTCACCAGCTCCGCGGCCGCGTGGGCAGAGGGGATAAAAAGAGCTATTGCTTCCTGCTTCCCGCCGCCGATACCGAGGAAGCGGCGGCAAGGCTTTCGGTAATAAAGAACAGCACGGACGGCTTTGAAATTGCCGAAGCCGACTTAAAGCTTCGCGGCGGCGGCGACTTTATGGGCACACGCCAAAGCGGCAGGGTGCTTTCGGAAATAAGGAATTTAAAATTCCCCGTGGAAACCATTTTCACGGCAAAAGCCATCTCGGACGAGGCGTTTTCGGGCGCGTTCGATACGAAAACTCTAACGAGAATAGCCGCGGAAAAGTACGAAAGCTTAAAGGACGTAATTTTAAACTGATTTAACGCGCGGAAAGATAAATTATAAATTTGCTTAAAAATATTTGACAATTTGTGCAAACTTTGTTAAAATTGCCTTTGCGATTATGCTTAGTATGGAGTACTATGCTAAACGCAGAGGCCTTTTTTATATTATTTATATAATATTGTAAAGGCAAAAAACAAAGATTTTCCTCCGCAGTTTAAGGGTATGCGGTAAGAAGATATATTCCACAGACCGAAAAAGGTCGAGTAATTCAAGGAGGAGTAAAATGCCCACTATCAATCAGCTTATAAGAAAAGGCAGGGAAAGACAGGTCTACAAGAGCAAATCGCCCATTTTGGACAACTGTCCCCAAAAGCGCGGCGTGTGCCTTTCGGTAACCACCACGACCCCCAAAAAGCCTAACTCGGCTATAAGAAAGATTGCGAGAGTAAGACTGACCAACAAGCAGGAAGGTACCGTTTACATTCCCGGCGAAGGTCACAACTTACAGGAACACTCGTCCGTGCTTATCCGCGGCGGAAGAGTTAAGGACCTGCCCGGCGTTCGTTACCACATTATCCGTGGCGCGCTCGATACCGCAGGCGTTTCCAAGAGAAAGCAGTCGCGTTCGCTTTACGGCGCTAAAAAGCCTAAATAATTAAAGGCACGAAAATTTTAGTTTGATTTGCTTACAGTAAATCAAGCGCAAAAGAAATTAAGATACGAAATGCAGCTTTAAGCTGCCCTACTTGTTTTCGGAATATATAATACCCTTACCGATAAAAGTAGGCAGTATTCCCGCGTAAGCGGGGAGAAGATTTGCTACTTCGCAAAATGCGAAGCAAGCAATAGCTTATTTAAGGTAAACAGCCCTTAAACACAAAATAAAAATTGGAGGTACTCAACCATGCCTAGAAGAGGCGGCGTTCCCAAGAGGGACGTATTACCCGATCCCGTCTATAATTCAAAGGTTGTAACCAAGCTTATTAACCAGATTATGTACGACGGCAAGAGGGGCACGGCACAAAACATCGTTTACGATGCATTCAAAATAATGAGCGAAAAGCTCGGACAGGAACCCATGGAAATTTTCAATCAGGCAATGAACAACATCATGCCCGTTTTGGAAGTTAAAGCAAGGCGCGTCGGCGGCGCGAACTATCAGGTTCCCATTGAAATCAGACCCGAAAGAAGGCAGACCCTTGCAATCCGCTGGCTGGTAATTTCCACCCGCAAACGCTCTGAGCGCGAAATGGCGCAAAAGCTCGCGGCGGAGCTTATCGACGCGTACAACAACGCAGGCGGCGCTGTCAAGAAGAAGGAAGACACGCACAGAATGGCGGAAGCAAACAAGGCGTTTGCGCACTTCCGTTTCTAAGAGGTAGTTTATGGCAAGAGAATACGATTTAGCCCATACCAGAAATATAGGAATTATGGCTCACATCGACGCGGGCAAGACCACGACGACCGAGCGTATCTTATACTACACGGGCATCAACCACAAAATCGGCGAAACTCACGACGGCTCCGCAACGATGGACTGGATGGTACAGGAACAGGAGCGCGGAATTACGATTACTTCCGCAGCAACCACCTGCCACTGGACGAGAAGCGGACAGGCCAAAAAAGACGAGTGCCGCATCAACATTATCGATACCCCGGGCCACGTTGACTTCACCGTTGAGGTTGAACGTTCCCTGCGCGTACTCGACGGCGCCGTTGCAACCTTCTGCGCGAAGGGCGGCGTTGAACCCCAGTCCGAAACCGTTTGGCGTCAGGCTGACAAGTACAAGGTTCCCCGTATCGCGTACGTCAATAAAATGGATATCAACGGCGCAAACTTCCCCCGCGCCGTACAGATGATGAAGGAAAGGCTCAACGCCAACCCCGTTCCCATCGAGCTTCCCATCGGTAAGGAAGATACCTTCAAAGGCATCGTTGACCTTATCGAAATGAACGCAGAAATTTACGACTCCGAGGACGGCAAGGAATATCACAAGGCTGAAATTCCCGCGGACATGGTTTCCGCAGCCGAGGAAGCGCACATGGCTGTTATGGAAGCGGCGGCAGAGGGCGACGATGAGCTTATGGAAAAGTTCCTCGAAACCATGGAACTCACCCCCGACGAAATCCGCAAGGGCTTGCGTAAAGCTACTATCGATATGAAGTGTACGCCCGTACTTTGCGGCTCTTCCTACAAGAACAAGGGCGTTCAGATGCTTTTGGACGCGGTTATCGACTTCCTTCCTTCCCCCGTGGACGTTGCGCACGTCAAGGGCGTAAACCCCGACACCAACGCCGAGGAAGAAAGAAAGACTTCCGACGAAGAGCCGTTTGCAGGACTTGCGTTCAAAATCGCAACCGACCCGTTCGTAGGCCGTCTTGCTTATTTCAGAGCTTACTCCGGCGTTCTGGAAGCAGGCTCATACGTTTACAACTCGACCAAGGGCAAGAAGGAAAGGGTAGGCCGTTTGGTGCAGATGCACGCAAACACCCGTACCGAAATCCCCCGTATCTATTCGGGCGATATCTGCGCGATAGTCGGACTTAAAGACACCACCACGGGCGACACGCTTTGCGACGAAGCTCATCCCATCGTTTTGGAGCAGATGACCTTCTCCGACCCCGTTATTCAGCTTTCTATCGAGCCTAAGACCAAAGCAGGTCAGGAAAAGATGACCATGGCTTTAATCAAGCTCGCAGAAGAAGACCCCACTTTCAAAACCTACACCGACCAGGAAACCGGTCAGACCATTATCGCAGGTATGGGCGAGCTTCACCTCGACATTATCGTCGACAGACTTTTAAGAGAGTTCAAGGTTGAAGCTAACGTCGGCGCACCTCAGGTTGCTTACCGCGAAACCATCAGAAAAGCCGTTGACTGCGAAGGTATGTACAAGCGTCAGTCAGGCGGTAAAGGTCAGTACGGTCACTGCAAACTTCACATGATTCCCGGCGAACCCGGCT
>CAMWPZ010000017.1 GCA_947176305.1 uncultured Clostridia bacterium | reverse complement strand
TCGTGTTCTACAAAAAAAAAAAAAACCCCCGCGGGCGTGCTCCGCCGGCCCCCCCCGCTTTCATTATTCCATAAATTTTTTTAAGTCGCCCCAGTCGACGAAGTTGTGTTCGTCCTCGACTTCTACCATTTTATCAACGTAAGTATACGTGTCGCCGCAGCTGTCTTTGCGGTCTTTTTTTATCTCTTTATGCCAGGTTTCATACCGCCAGCTATATCTGCACTTAGGACACCTATTATACCTTATAGTTTCTCTGTAAACGATATCATCGTATTTCTGCGCCTGTTTTATAACTCCCGTATCGCCTATTGCAACGTAGGTATCGGGAACGTCCACAAGCACACTACCCACGCGCTCGGCGCCTTGATATGCATCGGTTTCAATGGTCGAGCCGCAAACAACGCACTTAGTACCTGGAACAAATTTGCTATGTACAAGCTCCTGCAAAGCGCGCTTTTCTTTGGTTGTTATATACATTTCGCCACGTGCGTTATACTCTTGTTTGATTTTTTTCTCTTTGTTGTCGGCGGCTAAGCCTTTTAATTTAATAATCAGAATTGCCAATACGGGAGCAAAAAACAAAACGCCCGCAACAGAAGTTAAAACCGCGTCGCTTTCAAGTCCGCTTATCTGTAAGATTAGCAAGCCGAAAAACAGCATACCGAAAATTACTGAAAGTACGATTAATATTTTAATGGCTATCGGCTTCTTTTTCATATAGTTTCTCCTTGATTGATATCCGTATCAAATTTCGTCGGTGAATTTATAGTTGTAGAGCGGAATTGAATTTCCGTTATCGTCGTACATTACCGCGACGTCAACGGGTTTGCCCTCAATTGATTTGCGGACTGCGTGACCTGAAAATAATTCCGTGTGGCGGTTGCCGTCCTTATCGATATATCAATAATACACGTGTTTGCTTACGTACCGCCTGTAAGTTTTTTCGGAAGCGAAAATTTTACCCCAAGTGAAGTACGGTTTATTGTTCAGAATTTTTTTGAAGTACGTGCGCTTTTTTACGTACACAACCAAAAATCCCGTAATGACGGAAATAAACAAAAGCGATGGAAAGTACAAAAGAGGGATTATGAATATATCGGGAATTATCCTGCCCATTACGAGCTTTGGCGTTGCGAATATGCTTATAGGCACGGTGTAGCCGACAAAAAAAATAAACAGTCCGAACGCCGCCCAAAACCAAGCGTATTCGAGTTCCGCCGACTGAATTTTCCTCGTAGGGTCGACGTTTACAAGCTTTCCGTTCAGGTTATCGAAGTCGTCCGCGGAACGGGCGGCTTCATTTTTTAAAAACCTTTCCTCGTCCTCTTTCACAAACGAAAACTTGCCCAAAATGGCGCTGTCCGTTTCGTTAAAGGCAATCATTAAATTTTGACCCGTGTAAAACTCGGGGTCGTAGTCGTAATCATTAGTGTAAGTACGTTGTTTTATTGCGTTTTTATCGTTACAAAAACGATAACATACCGTTACTTTGTAATAATAGCTTTCGCCGCCGTGCGTTTCAACTCTCGCCGATTTACACCACTTTACGATTCCGTCCGTGCAAAGGCAGTCCTTTAACAGTTTGCGCTCGGCGGCGTTTGTTTTATTGTATTTAATTTGCCCGTATATGCCGAAACCGAGCAATACACAACAGCCGACAACAAAAAACGCTATGACGAGAGACGATTCCAAGTTGAATTTGTAATGCGTGACAAGCGTATAAATCAGCATTCCCAAAAAGACAGACGTAAAGGCAACCGCAAATATCAAAAAGAAATTTACTTTACTTACGTGTCCTTCCGCCCGCGCGGAGTTCGGACTTTTCAGTCTGTAAAAATTATAATTATCTTCCATAAATCAATCTTCGTCAATAGGGGTACATTCTAAAATTACAGTGGAATTGCCGAGGGCGTCGTAAGCCACTACCACGTCAAGATTTTCGTCCTGAATTCTTAGATGGAAAACCGTTGACGTCACCAATTCGGTGTGCTTTTCGCCCCATTTATCTATATAGCAATAAAACACCTTTTTACGCATACCGTCGCGGTAAGTCGTTTCGGAAGCGAACATTTTACCGAACGTAAAATAAGGCTTGCCGTTCATTAATCTTTTAAATTTTCTTTTCTTTTTTATGTAAAGGCGAAGCAGACAAATAATTGCGGGAGTGAGCGCCAACGGCAAGATATAAATACCTATAAACGCTATTAATTCGGGTACGAGCCAATTAATCGTTATAATTTGCGGCGCGACTAAAATGCTAATAGGTATGGTGTAAGCGGCGGCAAAAATAAAAACCGCGAACGCCGCCCATAAAAAGCCGTAAGCGTATTCATAATCTTTTATCGGTTTGTTAAGGTCTATATCTAAAAGCTCGCCCGTCAAGTCGTCGAAATCGTCCGCAGAGCGTTGTGCCTCGTTGTCAAGGAATTTTTCCTCGTCTTCCTTTACGATTGTGAATTCTTTTAAAATCAGGCTGTCGGTTTCGTTAAAGGCAATCATTAAATACTGCCCTCTGTAAAATTGCGGGTCATAATTATATGAACAAGCGTGTATTCCGAGGCGCAAATTCATATCCTTATCGTAAAAAGTGTATTCAAGCGTTACGTCGTACGTTGTATGCGAATTATCTGAACCGCGAATTTCTCGGCAATGATATTCCTTTATTCGCCCGTCGGTAAGTAAACAGTTTTTTAAAATTTCTTGCTCGGCATGATTCTGCTTTTTATCCTTCTTCCTATAAATCAATCCAACACATAAAAAGAACGCACCAAGAACGAATAAAAAAACCGGCGCAATAATTGCGGTAACTTCTTCAAACATGCCTATGTCGGTTATAACGCTGATAACCACAAAAAGCACGAGAAACGAGAGATAAAAAGACGAGAAAATTATAATCCATTTAGAAAACTGACGAGAAGCCGCGCCTTCCGCTTTATATGGCTTAGACTTATCAAGCTTATAAAAATTGGGTTGCTTTTCCATAAAACTACTCCTTGGAAAACAGCTTTTCTCTGTCCTTGATTATTTTGTCTATCTTTGCTATATACGTCGGGATGTCCTTGGGGGTGGCGTAGCGTTCGATGCGTTCGTCCTCCGAAAAAAGCTTTTTGGAAATCGCGTTCGCGCCTACGGCGACGTTATCGGAAATTTCCTCCATAACGTTTATGTTGTAGGCGCACTCCTTGCCCTCTTTGCACCAGCCGACGTTTTCACAGCCGCCCGCCTGATACTTCTGCCTGTAAAGATAGTACGGCTTGTAGCCGCCTTGCGTAAGCTTTGTGCGCGACAGGGCGACCATTTCGTTAATGCCGTCGATATTGAGCCGCTTGATATTTTCCTTTAATTTCGCGCCCGATTTTAACGACAGGGTGTGAACGGTGATATTTTCGGGGTTTAAGCTTATAGCCGTATCGACGGATTTTTCAAAGTCTTTTACGCTTTCGTCGGCAAGCCCTGCGATTAAGTCAAGATTTATATCGAAGCCGAATTTTTTGGCGGCTTCATAAGCTTTAAGCGTTTGCGAGGCGGTGTGCTTTCTGCCGATTTTTTCAAGCGTTGCATCGCTGAACGACTGCGGATTTACGCACACGCGGGTTACTCCGTAAGCTTTGCAGAGGGCGAGCTTTTCTTCCGAAAAGACGTCGGGTCTGCCCGCTTCCACGGTATATTCGGGAATATCGGGGAAAGCGTTTTTTACCGCCTCGAATATTTTTTCAAGCCCGCTTGTTTCAAGTACGAAAGGCGTGCCGCCGCCTATATACACGCTGTTTAAACGCTGTATTAAGGGCTTTACCGCATTAATTTCGCGGACGAGGCAATTTATGTATTCTTCCACGAAGCCGCGCGTTGACGAAATGGGCGCGGTTATGAACGAGCAGTATTCGCACTTGGTCGGGCAGAACGGCAGGCTTATAAAAAGGTCCGCGCCGCCCCTTGGTGAGTTGTAAATTTTTTGCTGGGTTTTTAAAACCTCGGAAACGAGCGAAATATTTTCCGCGTTTACCCCGAAGGTTTCAAAAAGTTCTTCGTAGCTTCTTTCGGCTTTGATTTCCGAGTAGGCGAGCTTGGTCGGGCGGATTCCCGTGAGCGCGCCCCAAGGAAGTTTTACACTCGAATTTTCTGAAAGTACCTTATAGACGGAAAGCTTTGCAAAGCGTTTTGCAAAGCGTTTAAAAGTCAAATCGTCCTCGACCTTGAACTCGTTTTCGAAGTCGTAAAAATTGCCGAGGTATTCTATGCAGTTGTAGAATTTTCCGCCGCCGTAGGAAAAGTAATGCGTCATATCCGCGTCGTCACAGCCGAACGCGCGGAGGATATCCATAATTTCGGGGCGTAAGTTTTCGCTGTTGGTTAAAAGCATTTTAATTTTCCCTGAGGTACGGGTTGTACTTCCTTTCGGCGTAAAGCGTCGTGTCCGCGCCGTGGCCGCAGAAAATTTTGTAATCGCGGACGAGCGAGGAAAGCTTTTTCAGGCTTTTCGTCAGCTCTGCAAAATCGCCCGTAGGTAAATCACACCTGCCCACGCTGCGGAAAAACAGCGTGTCGCCCGTAAAAATTTTGTCGTCCGCAACAAAGCACATACTGCCATTCGTGTGTCCCGCGGTTGAGATTGCCTGAAAATTTATTCCGCACAAATCGAATTTATCGCCGTGCTTTACGGTATGCGAAACCTCGAAATGCGGAACGGAAACTCCGCCGAAAATTCCTAAGTATTCCCTGCTGAAAATGAGCGGCGCTTCTTCCTCACTGCACCAAATCTGCGCGCCCTTATTTTGCAGGGCGGCGCAACCGCCGACGTGGTCGAAATGACCGTGCGTCAACAGTACGTATTTACAGGTAAGATTGCGTTCTTCAAGCGCGGCCAAGATATCGGGCGACGGGTCGATAACCACGGCGGTTTTACCGTCCGCCGTAAGAATATAGGAATTACTTTCAAAGCTTTTCGGAAGGATTTTTATTATCTTCACGTCGTGGTCCTGTACGCGTCGATTATGCGCGAATCCTTTTTAAGGCGCTTGATTAAAAGGTCGATATCCGAGCGTTTGTTGAGCTTGATTTTTATATCGAATTCGGCGCGTTTGTCCTTGTTCAATCTGCCGTTAATCTGCGTCATCGAAAGGCGCATTGCGGCAATTTCCGCAGTGACGAAAGCAACCAGACCGTTATCGTCCGTTGCGAGTACCTTTATGCCCGCAATGAAGTCGGTATCGACTTCGCCCGTCCACTCGGCAGGCTGAAGCCTTGCGGCGTCCACCTCGGAAAGGTTGGAACAGTCGCGGCGGTGGACGATAAAGCCCCTGCCGCGCGAAACAAAGCCGATTATATCGTCGCCGGGGACGGGGTTGCAGCAGTGCGCAAAGCGAACTAAAAGTCCGCTCATACCCTTTACCGTTACACTGCCCGCAGGCGTGTGGCGAAGATTATCCGAGGATAAAACTTCGACAGGCTTGGGGATTTCTTTTTTATAGTAGTCGATAAGCTTGAAAATGACCTGATTTACGCTGACCGCGCCGTAGCCGACGGAAGCCATCATTTCGTTTACCGACGAGAATACGAGTTTATTGGAAAGCTTTTGGAAGGATTCTTCCGTGAGAATATCCGCAAGGCTGTAACCCTTGCGCTTGGCTTCCGCCTCTAACATGGCTCTGCCCGTCTTGATATTCTCCTCCTTCATTTCCTTTTTGAAGAACTGCCTTATCTTGGCGCGGGCACTGCCCGACTTGACGAATTTAAGCCAGTCCCAAGAAGGGCCTTTTGCCGTGGGCGAGGTTAAAATTTCGCAGACGTCGCCCGTGTGTAAGGTAGAGTTCAGCGGCACTATGCGCGAGTTGACTTTTGCGCCCGTGCATTTGTTGCCGACTTCCGAGTGTATGGAATACGCGAAGTCCACTGGGGTTGCTTCGAGCGGCAGGGAAATAACTTTGCCCTGCGGAGTGAACACCAAAAGCTCGTTCGAGTATAAGTCGTTTTTGAGGCTGTCGACAAATTCCTTGGAATCGTTCAAACTGCCCTGCCAGTCCATTACGTCGCGTATCCACGAAAGCCTTTGGTCGAAGTTGGTTTCCGAAGATTTCTGCTCCTTGTACTTCCAGTGCGCGGCGATACCGTATTCAGCCATCTTGTGCATTTCCTGCGTGCGTATCTGAATTTCGAAGAACTGTCCGAAATTGGTTACGACGGTCGTGTGCAGCGACTGGTACATATTGCGCTTGGGGGTTGCGATATAGTCCTTAATTCGCCCCGGTACGGGCTTCCACTCCTTGTGGATTTTGCCGAGGACTTCGTAGCACTCTTCCGTCGTGCCGACGATTACGCGGACGGCGGATAAGTCGTAAATCTGGTCGAGCGATTTGCCCTGCCTCTTCATTTTTTTGTATATCGAATAGAAGTGCTTGGGTCTGCCGAAAACCTCGCCTTTCATACCGCTGTCTTCAAGCATTTTTTTAAGCTCGTTCACGACGAACTCGACGAAGCTTCTGCGCTCTGTCAGTTTCTGGTGAATATTCGTAACGAGGTATTCGTAGCCTTCGGGGTCGATATATTTCAAACACAAATCTTCAAGCTCGCACTTAATCTGCGAAATACCGAGCCTGCCTGCAAGGGGTGTGAAAATATCGAGTGTTTCCCTTGCAATTCTCTGCTGGCGCTCGTTGGATAAATAGTTCAGTGAGCGCATATTGTGAAGCCTGTCGGCAAGCTTTATGATTATTACGCGGACGTCGTTCGCCATTGCGACGAAGATTTTACGGAAATTTTCCGCGTCCTCTTCCTCGTGAGTCTGGAAGCGGATTTTATCAAGCTTGGTAACTCCGTCGACGAGCGTTAAAATTTCGTCGCCGAAGCGCGAGCGGATATCCTCTGCGGTGGCTTGGGTGTCCTCGATAACGTCGTGCAGAAAAGCCGCGGCAATCGACGGAACGTCCATGCCGAGGTCCATTAAAATTTCCGCAACGGCGCAGGGGTGCGAAAAGTACGCTTCGCCCGAGGCGCGTTTTTGCCCCTCGTGCATAAGCTCTGCATACGAGTACGCGGAAAGCAGAAGCTCTCTGTCGTCCTCGTTGTTGTAATCGTAAATTTTATCCTTGACAGATTTCATAAATTTAACCGTTGAATTTAGTTGCGATATTGTAAAGTTCGGAATTTGTAAGCTCGGTTTTTACGCCGCGGAATAAGGTGAGTTTGCCGCCCTCGAAGGATAATAAATTGAGCTGGCGGAAAACCTCTAACGCGAACGCAACGTGCGGCGGTGTGAAGCCCAGCGCCGTTTTGATTGCAACCTCCGCGCTGTCCGCGCCCTCGACATTGCCCGCGTTTGCGACTATCATTGCAAAGATTTTAAGTAAATCTTCACGCGTGCACGGCAAGCCCTTTAAAAATTTATTGCCCTCGATATCACTGCATATAATTACGCTTTTCCCCTTTAACGAGGTTATCCTAACTCCTGCGGGCGGCTCGTCCAAAAAGACTATCTGCCGATACCCCGACAAGTCGCAGTCGTAGTTCGGCGAGAGAAGCACGCAGTCTGCAAGGTTTGCACCCGACAGCGAGAACAGCTCTACGGGCAGGTTTTTCAAAAGGTCGGAAAAGCTTTCGAGCGTGGAATATTCGTGCACTATAAACAGCGTGCCGTAGCCCTGAAGCGTTACCTCCTCCCTTATTTCCTTTTGCGTTTTGTAAATAATTTCGCAAGCCGTTTCCGGGGCGGAAAGCGTGACTATGTTATTCACCGCAATTTCCTGTGCGGCGGCTTTGCCCGCATCGTTTGAAAGCACCACGTCGCGGATAAAACCCTTGACGTACTCCCTGCCGCGGAAGGTTGATACGTTGTATTCGAATATGAATTTTTTGGGGGCGCGGCTTTCCATTAGGTATGTGAACTTAGCGCCGCCGAAGTACATTAATTCAATGTTACTACTCTTGAGAGAAACGTGCGGCGAAAGAGGTTTTACGGGGCGCACGTCCAAAGCGGCGCCGTCGATTTCGAACATCGGGCGGCGATTGCCCACGCCGAAGGGTTCGAGCATTTCAAGCTCTTTTGCAAAGCGCACGGAATACTGCGAGGTGAGTACTCCGTTTATATACAGCGTGGAAATGAAATCTTCCGCGGAGTAGTTTTGGGTTAAGTATTCGTTCAGGGCGGCTTCGAGTTTTTCGAAGTTTTTGACTTCGACGTTAACGCCCGCCGCCTGCGCGTGACCGCCGAACTCCGTCAGATATTCGCCGCAAGCCTTTAAGGCTTCGAAAATATTTACGTTTTCAATCGAGCGTGCCGAGCCCTTCAAATTTTCGCCGTTTCTGACGAACAACAGAACGGGGCGCGAAAACTCGTCCGCAAGGCGCGCAGCGACTATGCCGACGAAGCCTGAGTTCCAGTCCTCGTCCCAAAGCATAATCACTCTGCCGTACGCGCCGCCGCGCTCGTTGATTTTGTTTTTGGCGCTTAAATACAGCTCGTCACAGTATTTCTGGCGCTCGGTATTGTATGCGGTGAGCTTTGCCGCAAGGTCGAAAATTTTGTTCTGGTCGGTTTCGCCGAAAAGCGTTAATGCGGCTTTCGCGTCGCCCATTCTGCCCGCCGCGTTGATTTTGGGGGCTATGGAAAAGGCGATTGCCTGAGAGTTTACTCCTGCGTCGGTTTTGGAAAGAAAATGCGAATAGCAAGCGCGGGGTTTTTCGTTTATGAGTTTAAGCCCCTCGAAAACTATGTCGCGGTTTTCGCCCGTCAGGGGAACGCTGTCCGCAACGGTTGCGATTGCGGCGAAATCGAGGTATTTATACGCCGCGTCGCCGTTTAACGCGCAGGCAACCTTTAAGGCAACTCCCGCGCCGCAAAGATTGTCGTAAATATAGCCGTCGTTGAATTTGGGGTTTATGCAGATGCAGTCGGGGATTTTATCGGGCAGCTCGTGATGGTCGGTGACGATAACTTCCGCGCCCTGCTCCTTTATGTACTCCACCTCGTCCGCGCAGGAAATTCCGCAGTCGACCGTAATAAATAGCTGTGGGAAGTCTTCCTCGAAAATATTATCGATAGCGGCACAGCTAAGCCCGTAGCCCTCGCGGCGTTCGGGAACGTAGACCGAAGGCTCAATACCGAAATCGCGCAAAGCGTTCGCCATTATGGTTGCGGCGCACACTCCGTCCGCGTCGTAGTCGCCGTAGACGACGACAGCCCACTCCTCGTCGCGCGCGCGCGTGATTAAATCGACCGCCTCCCGCATACCGCTCATTTTGAAGGGCGAAATGAAATGCTCACGCGAGGGGCGGATAAAGTTCAGAATTTTATCCTTACTGTCTATACCCCTGCCGTAGAGAATTTTTACGGTTTCCTCCAACAGGTTGCACTCCGCCGCAAGGCTCTTTACGGTATTTAATTGTTCTGCCGAAAATTCGTATTCGGAAATAATTCTTTTCATATAAATAAACAAAAGGCGGGCAAAAACCCGCCTTGAATTTTTTTACGCCTTTTTAACGGGCTTTTTCAAATGGTGTTTGGCTTTGAAGTCGTCGCCGATTTTCATAAACCGTGAATAGGTTGACGGTGTGAAGAACGACGTTCCGTATACGCAGGCAACCGCGCTGAATATTGCGCAAAGTACTGCGGACAACACGCCCGTAACCGACAGTGCGCTGATTGACAGGAACACGAACATCAGTAACGCCGCGAACGCGAAGCAAACCGCTGGAACGCAGACGCTTAAAAAGCTTTCCGACATAGAAAGATCGCATATTTCGTTTGCGCCGAGCTTTGCCGTTACCTCGTTCTTTATGTTCTTTCTTACTCTGTCGAAGTAGAAGCAGCAACCTATCATTGTTGCGACCACGGTGAGCGCGGCGAACGCAAAGATATTCGAGCCGACGGGCACGCGCGTTATCGATAAAAGCGCGAAGAACACGCCGAGGTTGTGAACGTTTGCAAGCAGCGCCGAAAGCGCCATTGCCAATTTATAGCGGATAACGAAGTAAATGAACTGGACCGCAACTCCCGCAGCAAGCGCGATTGCGCCCAAGGTCAAAGCCTTGCCGCCGCCGAGCGTGGTGTTTATTTCGTGCGCGGAAGCGTTGGATAAATCCTTTCCGTCAAGCTTCAATTTTGCGTTAATTGCTTCAGCCGCCGCCTGAATTTTATCGGTCTTTACGCTTTTGGCAAATCTGTATTCGATTTTTCCGTCGCCGAAGGTGCAGCCGTAGTAATTGATTTTCGCGTCCTTGAACGCGGTTTTGCAGATTTTTTCAACCCCTTCTTCGTCGGGGAAGTCTACGAGCGCGTAGGTGACCTCCACGCTTTTATAGTTCTTGTAGTCGTTGCCGTAGTTGAAATAACCGTCGGCTACGAACTCGCAGATAAGCCCCACCGCTATGCCGAGTGCAATAAGCACGGACGAAACGATGATGAGAATATGCATTTTAGCGCTGATTTTAAGATTAGTCATCGAGAGGTACCTCCCTCTTAAATCCGCAGAATTTGAACTTGTCGCGTGCGGGTGACGAGATTACGAACCACATAAACCTCGTGAACCAGTACAGGATGTAAGATGCAATCGAGGCAATGAAGAATATGAAGCCGCAAGCCTGAATTTCGCCTACGCAAATAAGCGTAAGTAAAAGTGAAGCAATTATCAAAATTACGTGCAAGTCTAAAATTGCGGTAAGCACGGATTTATAACCCGACTTTACTGCCGACTGCATAGTCTTGCCTTTCTTGGTTTCCTTGCGGATAGCTTCGAACGCCGCTATGTTCGAGCCGCACAAAAGTGCAAGCCCCAAAACTGCCGCAAACGCGCCCGCCGCGGTGAGCTGAATTCCGATTATCAACAGTGCCACTACCATTGCAAGCGCAAAGATTATTACCGTGAGCGCGTTGACAAGTCCGAGTTTTTTATATCTTACAACCGAGAACACTATTGCGCCGACGATTATAAGAAGTAAAATCACGCCGAAGTAGATTGCCGCGTTTTTGCCGAGAGATGCGGTTGAGTAGACGATTTCGATATCGCCTGCTTCACCGTAGTCCAAGGAAAGCGTTTTGCCGTGGGATACCGAATTTAAGATAATCGCGTAGTCGTCTGCATAATCGCCGTCGTTTACGGTGATATAAAAGCTCTTTTCGCTGATAGCTTCTTCAACGGTGAGAGAAATAAGCTGAGTGTCGCCGACGTAGAAGTGAACGGCTTTATCGCTCGAAGCGTTGTTCACTATGTCGTCGGTTTTGTCGCTGAAAAGCTCCTTGCCCTCTTTGGTGAGGTTTACCTTTACGGCGTATCTTTTAGCCGAAGAGTATTTTTTGAAGCTTTTGAAATACGTGGTTATATCCGCCGTATCGGGAACCAAAAGGTCGTCGTTGCCCTTGCCGATATCCGAATTGCGCAAGGTCAATTCGCCGCTTGCGGTGAGGTACTGAACGGTACGGCTGATTTTAGCCGTTTCCTCGGAACGAGCCGTTCTGTTTGCGTCGTCCGAATCCTTATAAGCCGAATATGCGAAATTGGTAGGAACGCAAATGCGTACGGTGAACTTGTCCTGCACGGAAACCGAATAGTTCGAATAGCCCTTCTGGTTGAAGCGGTCGTTTAATACCTCTGCGTCCTTTTTAACGTTTTCGATAAACTCCGCTTCGCTGTCGCCGAGCAAGTCTTTTTCGATATACAGACTGCCGCGCTTTTCGTATTTAGCTACGTAGTCGGTCTGCTTTTTGGTGTATTCGTCTATTTCTGCTTGCGTTAAGCCCTCGGCCGCCTCGCCTTGGGGAATTTCAGGCATGTCCGAAAGATAGTCCGCTTCCGAGCGCACGCCTTCGGGGTACAGCACGGTACGGGCCTCGCCCGTGAAATCGCTGCCCAGATGAATACTGCTTATAAACGAATTATATTTTTTAACGCCGCCGCTGCCCGCTACGGGGAACGAAACCACGGCGAAGAACGCGAGAACCGCAACCGCCGCGACTATTATCGCCGTTAAAATCGCCGATTTTATTTTGCCCATCTGTTACTCCTGACTGAAAAAGTCGATTATTTAACTTCTATATTATATAGAAATTTTTTTTATCAGTCAATTAATTATGCTTATCTTGTTGAAGTTTTTGCGCTTTTTTGCGCGCTAAGGAGTGCATACCGCACTCTATGCGCTTTTTCATCATTGCGCAGGTCACTTTGTAGGGCGTATTCATATCGCCCGTGAAGTGATAGTTGTTAGCACTGCAACCGCCGCTGCATATGAATTTAGCAAAACAGTCCTTGCAGTCCTCGCGCGTGAAAAGGCAGGAATTTGCGAATTTTTCGCGCACTTTCGTATCGAGCTTGCCCTCGAATACGTTGCCCATTAAAAAGTCCTTTTCGCCGGCGAACTGGTGGCAAGGGTAAATGTCGCCGTTGGGAACGACGGAGAAATACTCGTTGCCCGCGCCGCAAGCCGAAACGCGTTTCTGAAGGCACACGCCGCCTTCCAAATCGATATTGAAGTGGAAAAAGTTGAAGCCTTCGCCCTTTTCGTGCTTTTCAAGGTATCTGTCGCACAGCCTTTCGTACTCGTTGCAAATAGTATCGAGGTGTTCTTCCCTTATCTGCAAATCCTCGATTTCGGTAACGACGGGTTCCATCGAGATGCTGTCGAAGCCGTTTTCCGCGAGGAAAATTACGTCCTCGGAAAAGTCGAGGTTTTTAGAGGTGAACGTGCCGCGGACGTAGTAATTTTTGTCGCCGCGCGATTTCACGAATTTCTTTATATTGTTTATGACAAGGTCGAAGCTGCCCTTGCCGTTCTTGGTCTTTCTTATCGCGTCGTGGACTTCCTTTCTTCCGTCGAGGCTTAAAACGACGTTTTCCATTTCGCGGTTGAAAAAGTCAATCGCGTCGTCGTCAAGTAAAAGCGCGTTGGTCGTGGTTGTGAAAAGGAATTTCTTGCCCGACTTTGCCGCTTTTTCTTTTGCGTATGCGACCACGTTTTTTATGGTTTGCAGGCACATTAAAGGCTCGCCGCCGAAAAAGTCCACTTCGAGAATTTTTCTGTTGCCGCTGTTTTCTATGAGGAAATCTATCGCCTTTTTAGCCGTCTGCTCGCTCATAAACTCGCGCTCGGCGTGGTAAGCACCTTCGTCTGCGAAGCAATAACGGCAACGAAGGTTGCAGTCGTGACAGATATGTAAACACAGCGCCTTGACCTCGCTCGATTTTACGGGGTAGACCTTGACCTCCTCCTTAAAGAGAAGTCCGCTCTTTTCAAGCTCGTCGATATCGCGCTGAATTTCCGCGATTTTTTCCTTGGAAAGCGCGGGGGCTTGTCCGCCCTCGTACTTGGCTTTTAAATATTCGGCTGTGTCCTTGTCGCACTCGTGCAGACTGCCGCTTCCGACGTCGTAAACGTAATGCGCGTTTTTATAGTTGAAAACGTGTATCATACTCTATACTAAATTTAAGGAGCAGAAACTCGTCTGCTCCTTAACGGTTTATTACTTCTTTTCGGGGTTCTGTTCTCTCGTTATTCTTTCGCAGCTCTGGTTGCCGACCGTGCAGCTGGTTTTGCAAGCCGACTGGCAGGTGCTTCTGCATTCGCCGCAGCCCGTAACTTTTCTATCCTTGGGGGTAGCTATGGTTTTAATCATAAAAATTATCTCCTTATGCGTATTTACTATATTATTATAAAATACGCGCGGGAAAAAATCAAGCGATTACGCGCTTTTTTTCACGTTTACGGCGATTACGCCCGATATTGCGCCCGCCGCCGCGCCGATAACCAGCTCTAACGCGAATTTCCAGCTTATGGAAATAGAGTGCGCAATGAGTGCGAACAGGAAATAAGTTATAATTACGGTGATAAGTCCGTAAATCAAGCCTTTAATAAGCCCTTTGTCGCCGCGGATAAAGATAAGTCCGCCTACGGCGATTGCGATTACCTTGAAAACCTGAGTGGTCGGCTTGACCGCACCCGAGGGAAGCGAGAAAAGCTGAATTACGAGCGTGAAAATAAGCACGAACAACAGCGAGATTATAATTGCCGCCGCTGCCGCCTTGACTATCTGAAATATATTTTTGCGCATAAAAAAACCTCCGCTTTAACATATGCGGAGGAATTTTCAATTATTAGTGTTTTAATTCGGTTTCGCCGTTTTCCGTGCTTTCCGCAGGCGCCTGCGCGTTTGCTTCAACCGTTTCGCCGAAAGGCTCTGCGGGGGCTTCTTCTACCTTTTCCGCTTCGACCTTTTCTTCCTTCTTGTCCTCGGTGCCTTCAACTACCGCGTCCGTCTGATAGATAGCAAGCTTGTCGAACTTTATGAAGCACTTGCCCGAAGCTTCCGTACCCGTTTCGAGAACGAAAGTGTTTTCGTCGTTGTCAACCTCTACGACGATACCGCAGATGCCGCCGATGGTTTTAACCTTGTTGCCGGGGCGTACCGCGTCGATTAAGTCCTTAGACTCTTTTTCCTGCTTTTTGCGCTTTTTGGATGAATACCAAAGCATACCTACGACGCCTACCAAAAGCACACCGAGGATTACGTAAGTGAAAATCTGACCTGATTCTATTAAAAGTGAGGTTAACATTTTATATCTCCGTTTTTTTATTTACCCGATAACTATAATATTTTTGCCGTTATTTTGCAAGCGTTTTTGACCGCCTTTTAGCGATTGCACGAAACTTTCACGCAAATTTAATATTTTAAGTCCTCTGCGGAATAGTTTTTGTAGAACTCCTCGGCAAACTCTTTTAAGCTGTCGGCAAAGATGGCTTCGCGCATACCGCGCATTAAGTTCTGTAAAAACGTTATGTTGTGCAGGCTTAAAAGCATGGAAGCGAGCATTTCGTTGACGTTTATCAAATGCCGCAAATAGGCTTTCGTGTAATTTTTGCAGCAGTAGCAGTTGCAGTTTTCGTCGAGCGGCGAGAAGTCCTCGCGGTAGGCGCCGTTTCTTACTACGCACTTGCCTTTTGAAGTGAACGCCGTGCCGTTGCGGGCAATGCGGGTTGCGAGAACGCAGTCAAACATATCCACGCCGCGCTTAACTCCCTCGATTAAACAATCGGGACTGCCGACGCCCATTAAATAACGGGGCTTGTCCTCGGGAAGCTCGGGGCGCATCAAGTCTAGAATTTCGTACATTCTTTCCTTGGGCTCGCCGACGGAAAGTCCGCCTATCGCTATTCCCTCGTATGCGTAGGGTTTGGCGCGGCGCAGGCTTTCCATACGTAAGTCGTCGAACATATTGCCTTGAATTATGGGGAAAAGGGCTTGGTCGTCGCGCGTTTTCGCGTCCAAACACCTGTGAAGCCACTTGTCCGTGCGCTCCATTGCCTCTTTTGCCTGAGCGTGGGTGAAGCCGTACGCACTGCACTGGTCGAACTGCATAATTATATCCGCGCCCAGATTTTCCTGTATGGATATAACTTTTTCGGGCGTGAACAGGTGTTTTGCACCGTCCACGTGCGAATTGAAGTATACCCCTTCGTCCTTGATTTTATTCAGTTTCGTGAGGGAAAAGACCTGAAAACCGCCGCTGTCGGTCAGAATAGGTCCGTCCCAGTTCATAAATTTATGAAGTCCGCCGGCTTTTTTGACCGTTTCGTCGCCCGGGCGAACGAACAAATGATAGGTATTTGAAAGAATTATGCTTGCGCCCGCTTCCTTCAAGTCGCGAGGATACACGCCCTTAACTGTCGCCTGAGTGCCGACGGGCATATACACGGGAGTTAAAACGTCGCCGTGAGGAGTGTGAAAAACTCCCGCGCGTGCGCCCGTGTATTTGTCGATATGTTGTAGTTCGTAAGAAAAATATTTACTCATGGTTATTTTATAAACATAGCGTCGCCAAACGAGAAAAAGCGGTAACGTTGTTTGACAGCTTCTTCGTACAGCGATAATATCTTTTCTCTGCCCGTGAGCGCCGCGACAAGCATTATCAAAGTGCTTTCGGGTAAGTGAAAATTAGTAATAAGTGCGTCAACGCACTTGAATTTATAAGGGGGATAGATAAATATCTGCGTGTTGCCGCTGCAGGGCTTTAAAAAGCCGTTTTCGTCCGCCGCGCTTTCAAGCGTTCTGACGGAAGTCGTGCCGACCGCGATTACCCTTCTGCCCTCGCGTTTGGCGCGGTTTATAGTTTCAGCCGCGTCCGCGCTTACCTCGAAATATTCCGAGTGCATTTTGTGGTCGGTGATTATTTCTTCCTTGACGGGACGGAACGTTCCGAGACCTACGTGAAGCAGAACCTCGGCAACCGCCACTCCCTTGTCCTTAATCTTTTGTAAAAGCTCGGGTGTGAAGTGAAGCCCTGCCGTGGGCGCCGCCGCCGAACCGTCGCACTTTGCATAAACCGTCTGGTAGCGGTTTTTATCCTCGAGCTTCGCCTTTATATAGGGCGGAAGCGGCATCGAGCCTACGCGGTCTAAAATTTCTTCAAACACTCCGACGTAAGAAAAATTAACTATTCTCTCGCCGCTGTCGGTAATTCCTTCGACCGTCAAAGAAAGCTCGTCCGAAATTTTAAGCTTTTTACCGACGGTACATTTTTTTCCTGGTTTTACAAGCACTTCCCACTTGTCTTTTTCAAGGCGCTTTAAAAGAAGAATTTCGACTACTCCGCCGTGTTCGGTGTGCGCGTACATACGCGCGGGCAAAACCTTGGTGTTGTTTATAACGAGGACGTCGCCCGACTTTAAATAGCCGTAAATATCCCTGAAAATTTTATGCTCGGTTTTGTCCGCCGCCCTGTCGTAGACCAAAAGGCGCGAGCTGTCGCGCGGAGTTGCGGGGGTCTGCGCGATTAATTCTTCGGGCAGGTCGTAATAAAAATCTTTTTTGGTGAACATTTTAATCTTTATCGAACATTGAAACTTGTTCGCGCTGTTTTTCGTTCATGGTGTAGCCCAAATGCTCGTAGCCGCCGCGAAGAATTACTCTGCCGCGCGGGGTGCGGGCTATAAAGCCGAGTTGCAATAAATACGGCTCGTAAACGTCCTCTATCGTGCCCGCGTCCTCGTTTATGGTTGCGGCGAGCGTTTCCAAGCCGACGGGCTTACCGTCGAATTTTTCTATCATGGCGCGGAGAAGGCTTCTGTCAACCTCGTCAAGTCCCAAGTCGTCGATTTCCATTTTGCCGAGGGCGAACTTCGCGTCGTCCACCGTTACCGTGGAATTGCCGTTAATCGTCGAGAAGTCGCGGACGCGTTTTAAAAGTCTGTTTGCAATACGGGGCGTGCCGCGCGAACGGCGGGCAATTTCCGCCGCCGCCGCTTCGTCGATTGCTATACCCAAAGTTTTTGCACTGCGGATAACAATTTCTTTAAGCTCGTCGGGGGTGTACATTTCAAGGCGGCACAAGATGCCGAATCTGTCGCGCAAGGGATTTGCAATCATGCCCGCGCGGGTGGTTGCACCGATTAGCGTGAACTTCTTTAAAGAGAAGCGGATATTGCGTGCGCTGGGGCCTTTGCCGACGATTATATCGAGGGCGTAGTCTTCCATTGCGGAATACAGAATTTCCTCGACGCTGTGGTTCAGGCGGTGAATTTCGTCGATAAACAGAACGTCGCCCTCGTTAAGGTTTGTAAGTATCGCCGCCAAGTCGCCGCTGCGCTCTATCGCAGGCGCGGAAGTAAGCTTAAGGTTGCCGCCCATTTCGCTTGAAATTATGTGCGCGAGGGTGGTTTTACCTAAACCGGGGGCGCCGTATAAAAGGACGTGTTCCAAGACCTCGCCCCTTGCTTTTGCGGCGCTCATATATACTTTTAAATTTTCCTTGACCTTACTCTGACCGACGTAGGCTTCGAGCGTTTTGGGGCGGAGTACGTTTTCCTCGTAGTCGTATTCGCCCTTGGTGCTTTTTATAAGCCTGTCGTCGCCGTCGGTTTCAAATTCTTCTTCGTCGTCGAAAAACATAATTTACATTCCTTTGAGGGCGAGCATTATAATATCCTCAACCGAGGTTGCGCCGCTTGCGCGTGCGCGGGAAATTGCCTTCTCGCTTTCCGCGCGGGTGAAGCCGAGCGTCATTAACGCGACAACCGCGTCCTCGTCGCCGCCGGTTACGGGCGGAAGCGGTGCGCCGCCTTCCGTGCTTTGCGCAACCTGCGAAGCAGTGACTTTTTCCCTGAGCTCTAAAATTATGCGCTCAGCCGTCTTTTTACCCAAGCCCTTGACGGACGATAATCTTTTTACGTCCTGCGTGGCGATAGCCGCCGCAAGCTCGCCGACATTCATACCCGAAAGGACGGTTATGCCCATTTTGGGGCCTACGCCCGAAACGGATATGAGCTTTAAAAACATTGCTTTTTCGTCGGGCGAGGAAAAGCCGTAGAGCGCCGTGCCGTTTTCGCTCGTCTGCAAATAAGTGTACAGCTCGCCTTCCTTTTTGCCTGCAAGCGCGGAAAAAGCCGAGCCGGAGCATACGACCTCGAAGCCTATGCCGCCCGCCGTTTCAACGAGCGCGCACTCGGGGGTGAGCGATAAAATTTTTCCTTTAATGTATCCTATCATATTATCCTTTTTTAACTGACAAAATTAAATAAATTCAGTCGACAGATTTCTCAGCGTCTCGGAAGTCGGGTGAATTTTGTCGCCTTCTTCGTTATATTCTTTTATGAGCGGCGGCAAATAATAATCGAATAATTCCTGCAAACTGTTGAAGGTATGAACATGCTCAAAAGTGTTACGACTGATAACGTAAATTTTTTTTGTCTTTTCTGTCAAAACAAAAATTATATTCCGCGTAATATCCGAAAGAAATCATATTCGAATATTTCGTGCATTTCTTTTGAAAGTTTAACCTTCTATTTTCAAAATTCAAGTGTAACGTTTGGTACGACATATCTACGTGAAGATTAAATCCGAATATTCTGAAACTCTGGCAAAATAACATTATTCCGTTATAATGTTTATAAAATTCAACTAATTCGTCGGGAAATACACAATTGTATTCTTCTTCAAAACTTTTATATAACCGGATATCTACGGGAATAAATAAAACGTTGAGATAAGTTCTCGGCGAGACGCTTGCAATATTGCGTTGTTTCCAAAAATACTCATCCTTTTCAAATTGTCCCCACTTTTGTTCTAATTGTTCTTTAAATTTAAGCATTATTATTTCCCGAATTTAAGTTTTTACGGCTAACGTATTCCGAACATTTTGCCGAAGCGCGATGTGTGCGCGTGGCATAAAGCAACCGCGAGTGCGTCCGCCGCATCGTCGGGGCGGGGGATTTTCTGCAAGTGCAAAAGCGAGGTTACGACGTGCATCATCTGCACCTTGTCGGCTTTGCCGTAGCCCGTCAAGGACTGCTTTATCTGGTTGGGGGTGTATTCGAATAATCTTCCGCAATACTTTATGCAGGTTAAAAGCGTTACTCCCCTTGCGTGCGCGACTGGTATGCCCGTAGTGATATTCTTGGAAAAGAACAGCTCTTCCACCGCTATTTCGTTTGGCTTGAATTTGGTGAGAATTTTATTAATTCCCTCTTCAAGCATAGCAAGGCGGACGGGCAGACTTTCGTCCTTGGGCGTTAAAACCACTCCGTAGTCCACGGCGACGGTATCGTCGTTTTTAAGTTTTTCAACCACGCCGTAGCCCATAGTGGCAAGTCCGGGGTCGATACCCAAAATTATCATAAGTTTACCTTGAAATTATTACCTTTATATTTTAGTGTAATTTTGAAGATAAGTCAAGCTATTTATAAAAGCCCGAAAAGCCGTATTTATCCGCGGAAATTAATTTGACCTTAATACTTAAAACTGATATAATAATAAAAAATTGAATATTTGGTTGCAGGCGCTACCGAGTGCCTGCCGGTGCAACAGCATTTTATCTATGTCGTTAGGTCTTTGAAGATATAGATAGAGTGCTGTTTTTTTCAGGAGTTCGATATGCGTAAATTTTTAAAGAGCTTTAATACGGCGGAACGGATAATATGGAGCGTGAGCGTTGTCGCCGTAATTGTAAGCTTTATAGTTTTGAAAAACAGACAATACCACTACCTTGCCGCTTCATTGACGGGCGTTACGGCTTTACTGTTCGTTTCAAAGGGCAACCCCGTCGGGCAATTTTTAACAGTAGTTTTCAGCGCGTTCTACGGAGTGATTTCCTTTTCGTTCAGTTACTTCGGCGAAATGATAACCTACCTCGGTATGAGTGCGCCTATGGCGGTCGTTGCGCTGGTTGCGTGGCTGAAAAATCCGTACGGAAAAGGTAAAAACCAAGTAAAAATTAATTGTATTTCCGCAAGAGAGTGGTGTATATTTTTAATAGCGGCAACCGCAGTGAGCGTTGCGTTTTACTTTATACTGCGTGTGCTGAATACCTCTAACCTGATAATAAGCACCGTTTCGGTATTTACGTCGTTTGTGGCGGCTTACCTTACCGTGCGCAGAAGCAGGTTTTATGCAATAGCCTACGCCTTGAACGATGCGGTTTTAATTGTTATGTGGAGTATGGCAAGTGCGAAAAACCTGACCTATCTACCTATGGTTATTTGTTTTGCCGAGTTCTTCACGCTGGATACTTACGGCTTTATAAATTGGAGTAAAATGATAAAGAAACAAAATGAAGGAGAAAGCATTATGCCCCGAGAAATGAGAAGATTTAAACAACAGCTTGATGAAAGCGAGGTTAAAAGAATACTGCGCGAAAATACTTCGGGTGCGCTTTCGCTAATCGACAAAGACGGCTACCCCTACTGCGTGCCTTTGAGCTACGTTTACGAATACGGAGCAATTTATTTTCACAGCGCAAAATCGGGACATAAGA
>CAMWPZ010000016.1 GCA_947176305.1 uncultured Clostridia bacterium | reverse complement strand
ATATAAAAACTGTGTGGTATAATGCCAATACCACATTTATTTACAATTTAATATGTAGTTTTTGGGCTTATAATTTTTTATAGGCAATTTTCGGCTTATGGTCGATTATGAACAGTCTTAGGGCTACACAATTTCAGCATTGTGTATCTCTTAACAATTTTATTGCTCAAAGGCTGTTTAATCGTTAAACCTTTTATCCGCTCAAAAGCTGCAATTGTAAATAGGTGTGGTAACCGTAAGAGATACTACATAGGCAGGTGTGTCTCTACGGAGCCACACTTTTTTTGTACGTAAAAGGAGTACAACGCCATGAAATTAAAAAGCAAAAAGAATTTATTTACGGTAATTCTAAGCTTGCTGTGCGCGGCTTTATTATCCTGTTCCGTCGGACTACTTGGCGGCATGAATAATAAAACGGTAAAAGCGGCGGCGCCGACGGCAGGTACTGATATTACTATCGGCGAAATTGCAACAGTAAGCGGTTCAAGCGTGACGTTTAACGGCGATAAGCTTACTGAGCTGTACGACGCAATTTTAGGAAGCAGTTATTCAAGCGATGGTACGTTACACAACGTAGAAAAATTGCTCAATTTGAAAGGCACGACAAAGCAAGGCTCGGGTGTGACAACCAAAGCTCTGAACGCCGCAGATTTCCGTGACCTTGGCGATAAGGATATTTACGTCACCTTCGGCGGTATTCAATGGGAGGTGGTTTACCTGACTACCAACAAATCAGGTGAAATAATACTTGATTTGTTCCAAGCTACAAGCACACAAACGAGCAAATACAGTAGCGGCAATGGTTGTACTGTATGGAACAACACTTCGTACACTCATCTGAGTAACATTTATTCTACAAGCTATATTCGCTGTGCCACTTTGGGCAACGGCGGTGAGTACCGTACATATACTACAATAGAACAAGGCAACGCAGGCGGCAGTGCAACGGCGGCGGCGGGCGGCGGCACTTGGGGCAAATTTGCCTCGGGCATATATTCAAACTACCTTGACGCGCCTGCAAACGTAGACTATCAGGAAAAGGAAAGTTATGTCGAATTAATGGGTGAAACGGGACCCAACTACAACATTGCATTTAATTTCTCCAACGAGGCTTACGGCACTCCCACGGTTGAAAACTACTTCAAAGGCGGAGTAAACAATAATATGAGCGATCGCTCCGGTGTAAACACCAACTTCACAAGCCATGCGGCTGACAGTAAAAACGCCTCAGGCACGACGATTTCAATTGATTCAAACCATAAGGCAGGCTATGAAGATTGGCAGAACGATAAAGTCTGGCTTCCCTCTGTGACCGAAACTGGCTATACTCCCGACGGCGGTATTTGGGGACTTAGCAACGACCAGCGCATAAATTTCTCTGCCGCACCTCAGGCGAAGAACGCAATGACATGGCTACGTTCCGGCTACGTCAGCTCCGCTAACTCTGCCTATAATATTAAAGTTGACGGTGGATTTTCTAGCACGCAAACATATGACTCTCTTGCCGTGCGCCCTGCAGTGCACCTCAATTTAACCAAGGCGCAAGCAGATTCGGATATAACGGAAGTACCCGTACCGCAGGATATAACCGTAGACTATGACGGTAGCGCAAAGTGGTTAAACTCGCTTGACACCACTACGGATACAAGCGGCAATAATTATGCGTTCAAGTGGATAGACGCTACTTTACACACCGATACGAGTATAGTAACTGTTAAAAAGATAGAATACACCGATTACGACGCGCTTGGCGCGCAAGTTACTGCAAATAAGGACGTAACTTCAAGCGGCACGGCGAATATACGCAACGCAGGCAAGTATGAAGTAACGCTTGAAATACCGTCAACTTCAACGGAGTACGAGTGGCGAGGCGGCGGCACGGGCGAAAAGAAATTTACCATAACGATAAATCAAAAAGCCGTTCCGTATACTCTGCAATTTAAAAAAGGCAGTACAGTGGTTACGGCGGTAACCTACGGCGATTCTTTCACTCATGAAGTTGTGCAGACGGCGGTTACGTCGTTGCCTACGGATATTTACGAGTTACTGTATGCCGGTACAGGTTCGACTTCTTACACGGCAAGTACAACAGCGCCTACGGAAGCAGGTACTTATTCGCTGACGCTTAAAGTCAAGGACGACCCTAATAACGCAGGCAAAAAGATGCCGAGCAATTATAAGCTGACGGGCAGCGCAGCTTCGCTAAAAATTGACCCGAAAAAGTTGGATATACCCACGGTAACTGCACCGCAGGAATATTCAGGCAGTGCGTTAACGTTCGTGTTGGCGGACTTCAACAGCGGTACTTATATCAGTATGGACGGCGTAGCGGCGGCGAACGGAAGTACTGTGACGGGCGCGAGCGGTGCGGCTTTAACGGACGCTTCGGACACCTTCGAGGCAACCAAGGTAGACGTTTACACCGTAACATTATCGTTGCGTGATACGGCGAATTACGTATGGGAAGACAACACCAACACTTCTAAAACCATTGACTTCAAAGTAACGCAAAAGGAGCTTTTGTCAAGCGCACCTGTAAGCTCGGCGGTAAACGGCATAGGCAATGCGGAATGGGAGTACGGCGACAGTACCGTAACGGTAACAGTCACGGACGACAGAATTTCTGGCGAAACTTTAAACTTAATTTTCTATTACGACAATAAATCGAATACCCTTACCAACGTAACCGCAACGGGTAATGTTGCTGTTATAAGTATCCCTTCGGATATTGCCGTTGGCAGTCATACCCTTTATGTGGACCTTAACGGTACCACAGGCGATAACGCAAACTATCAGGTAACTGCTTATAATACGCTTGATTTCGAGATAACTTCGGGCAGGATAGACCCCAGTACTTACGGCTGGATATACACCAAAGACGGCGCGGCAGGCTCAACCATAAAGGACGGCGACAAGCTTCCGTTCGAGTTAAAGGCAGGCAGCACGACGGACGGCGTTAAGTACGAGGTTTCCATACAGATACCTGCGGCGCATACGAGCGTTGTAGTGGATACTTCCAAATATGCAAGCGGTTATCAATTACGTAGCGGCGACAGTGTAAACACTTACGTCACTAAAGTAGCCCTTAAATCTACAGACCCCACGTTTGAGTTTGAGGACGCAAGCGGTAACAAGACTGCGACCATAGAGGTTACTCTCAGCTGGGAGATAGAAAAGGGCACGTTCGATTTATCGGCTGTCAAGTGGGAGTACTCGTTGGACGGCTCTGCTTGGGCGGACTACGACCCCGCAAATCCCCCGCAGTATAACGACGGCAATTATATAACCGTTCGCGTAAAGGCAAGCACTTTGCCGTTGGGCTTAACGTTAGATAGTCTGTATGCAGGCAATGAAGAATACGACGTAGATACCTATACGGCAACTATATCAGCTTCGGACCTTAAATATAACACGACGAATTTCAACGCTCCTAACACAAGCTTGCTTGATTTAAACTGGGAGATAGCGAAGAAGAACCTGTTTACAGGCTTCAAAAACGTAAAGGACACGTACAGCAATGCAAACGGCTCGGGCACGATAATCTTAAAACAGCTTAACATCGATCCGATGTACGATAGCTATATCACCTATAAATACTATGATTTAGCAACGGGCCTGGAAGTTACGCTTGCCGATATAAAGGCGGCGGCAGACCCCACGCACGAGAAGAAGTATAAGGTTGAAGCGCACATAGACCCCGCGTTTGCGTCTAACTTTGCTGTAGAGGCAAGTGACGGCAGTGTGCCGAGCGACACTTTCGTGACTGGTAGTAAAAACAAGCTTGCTACCGTTACAATAGACGGCAACGACGGCTCAACTCCGATAACCGCGGTGTACGATACCAACGATCATTTTGATACTTCGCTCATAAAGATAACGGGTGACGACGGAATTAACGTAACCGATTTCACGGTAACCTATTACAAGGGTAATTCCCCCGTTGCGGGCAACGAGCTTGCGGCAGGCGAGCTTCCCAAAGATGCGGGCGAGTACTGCATAGCGGTAACGCTCGGCGCAATTGCCGAAAAGAAGTATATCCTCGCAACCGATTGGTTTACCGTAAAGGTTGAGCCTAAGGGAATAGAAGTTCCCACGCTCGGCGAAATGGTATTCAACGGCAAGGAGCTTGTGTTTGAAAACTTCCTTGGCGGAAGCTGGAACGATTATAAGAGCATAATCGAGTTAAACGGCAAGCTTTCCGACAGGAACGTCGGCGCAGGCGACTACGTAACAACGCTTAAACTTACCGACACGAATTACAAGTGGGTTTATCCCGCAAAAGCTAAGTCAACGGCAGGTTATGCGCTTACTGCGGATGTAGTTCCCACGGGCGACGAAGTAACAGCAACGTATAACTGGAATATTACGCCCTTAATTGTGGACACCACTAATATGTGGAACAAGGGAAAGAAGGGTGCAACGCTTAATCTTCCCCAGAATATCAAGGACTTAATCGCGGGCGGAACTCTTGACGTAGGATATAGATACTACGACGGTGACGGACAACTTTTAGAAAGCCCTGAAATAAAGGGCGGCAAGTCCTTCAAGGTTGAGGCGGTATTTGGCGGTGACGATGCGGAAAGGAACGTGCAGTTCCTTACGGGCGACAACGAGTTCGGCGCAACCTCTAAGAGCGTTGATTATACCGTACCTCAGAGCGGCATAGCGGCGTTCGGCGGAAAAGTGTTGAGCTTCCTCAAAAACAATTGGTGGTGGCTGCTCATTGCTCTTGCGATACTTATCTTACTCATTATCCTTATCGTAGTGCTTGTAAAGCGCAGAAAGAATAAGGAAGAGCGCGAAGAGAAGAAGCGCCAGAAAGAGGAAGAAAAGGAACGCAGGGAAGAAGAGAAGCGCCGCAGAGAAGAAGAGCGCGAAGCCGAAAGAGAAAGACAACGTCAGGAGCTTGAATTAGCGAAAGCTAAGCAGGAAGCAGAGCTTGCTAAGATGAAAGCCGAAGCGGCGGCCGCGGCAGGAATTGCGGCAACTGCGGTGGCGGCACAGCCTCAGCAAGAAGTTGCTCCTGCGCCCGTACAGCAACCTCAACATCAGGTACAGTATGTACAGCAGCAACCTACGGTAGACCCGAATGCCTTGGCAAGGATTGAGGCCGAGCTTGCGGCATTAAGGGCTGAGAACAGAGCAAATCAGCATAACAACAATTCAATGCCCATGGCTCAACCTATGATGATGCCTGTGCAACAACCTATGATGCAGATGCCCATGCCCATGATGCAACAACCGACGTATGGGCCTATGCCTTCATACGGCGGCAACGGCGGCGGAGATATCAATCAGGAGATAAGGGCAAGGCTTGCAGAAGAAAGGGCAAGAACTGCGGAAGACAGACTGTTCAGAACAACCGAGCAGAGAGCTATACTTGCAGAAGACAGACTTGCCCGCGGCGGCAACAATCAAATGCCTGTACAGCAACCTATGTATATGCAGGCGCAGCCCGTAATGCAACAGCCCGCACCTCAGCCGGTGCAAACGGTTTACGTGCCTACCCCTCAGGTACAGCAGGCTAACAATGGTAATGCCGACGCGTTCGGAGCGGTACTTGCGTCGATGTTCAAGACTCTTACGGACAACAATGTAAAACTTGAGAAAAAATCCGCACAGGAAGTAACTCAGGTAATAGAGACGGAGAGCCAACCTACGGCTGTAAACGCGCCTACGGTATATCCGCCCGACGCAGTTGTAACTACGACCACGACGGTTGACACGACTAAGAACAAAGCTCAGCCGCGAGCTGTAAGAAGTGATGACGGCAGGCTGTTCGATATTGACGGCTTCTACGATACTTTCGAAGGCAACAAATAAAGCAAACTAAACAAGAAGCGGAGCGCATTGCGCTCCGCTTCTCATATGTTTTTAAAAATTAAAAAGAGGCAGGAAATTCCAACCTCTTTTTGTGGTGCCGCTGATCGGGGTCGAACCGATACGGTATCGCTACCACTGGATTTTGAGTCCAGCGCGTCTGCCAATTCCACCACAGCGGCTAACTATTTTATTATATGATATTTGGGTATAAAAATCAAGTGATTTCAATGTTTTTTGAAAATAAATTGATTTTACGATAAAGAAGTGGTAAAATAAATTCGTATGGAAAAACTGGTTTTAATTGACGGTAACAGTCTGCTTAACAGGGCGTATTATGCGACGCCAATTTTCACAACCCGAAGCGGTATGCCCACAAACGCGATTTTCGGTTTTGTCAAACTGCTTTTTAAAATTCTTGACGATATCAAGCCCGAATATTTAATGGTTGCATTCGACTTAAAGGCGCCTACTTTCAGACACAAGATTTACGCCGATTACAAGGCAAACCGTAAGGGTATGCCCGACGACCTCGGCGCACAGGTTGAGCCTTTGAAGAATCTGCTTAGCACTATGAAGGTTGCGACATGTGCAAAGGAAGGTCTGGAAGCCGACGATATCATAGGCACTCTGTCAAAGAAGTTTGACGTGCATAGCTATATCTATACGGGCGACAGGGATAGCTTTCAGCTTGTCGACGAAAAGACTGACGTCTATTATACAAAGAAGGGCGTTTCCGACCTTCAAAAACTGAATATAGATAATTTTAAAACCGAAGTGGGAATAGAGCCTAAACAGATTATCGACCTCAAATCGCTGATGGGTGATAAATCCGATAATATTCAAGGCGTTGCCGGTATTGGCGAAAAGATAGCCCACGATTTACTCGCACGCTATAAAACGCTTGACGGTGTATACGAGCATGTTGACGAGTTGAAGGGGCAGTTAAAAGATAAGCTTATAAACAATAAAGAAATGGCTTATCTTTCCTATAAGCTTGCGACTATTGACCGTGACTGCGATTTGGAAATTGATCTTGAAAACTGTAAGACGCCGAAAAAATACAATTCGGACGTAAAAAAGCAGTTTACCGATTTTGAATTTAAAAGTCTATTGGGTCTTGATATTTTTGAAGGCGACGTTTCAAGCGTACACGAGAATATAGTTTATCCCGAAAAAATAAATTGCACTTCTTACGAAGAAGCGACACAAGCTTTTGGAAGCTGCACCGAATTTACTGTGTTTATCGAAGACGAGAACTTCGCACAAATTTATGCAGACGGTAAGCTGTATAATTTCAAAATTGCCGAAAATCTCGTTGACGAGGGAATAAGTGCCGACGGGCTTATAAACGTTTTAAAATACGTTTTTGCAGAAGAAAATCACCGCGCAATAGTATTCGGCTGTAAGCCGCTCATGCACCTTTTAAAGTCGCTTGGGATAGATTTTAAATGTAACTTCGACGATGTTTCCATAGAAAAATATCTTTGCGATTATACTGCTGCGGGTTTTGATTTAAAGCAGTTGTGCGAATACTATTTTTACAACTATGATTACGCCGCGTTTGCCGTTTACGAGTTGCACAATAAATATTGTGCAAAACTTAAATCGGAAGAAATGCAGCATCTTTACGACGATATCGAAAAGCCGCTTTTGACCGTTTTGTATGAAATGGAAGACTTGGGCGTTAAAGTCAGCGTAGATATGCTGGACGAGCTTTCCAAGCGCTACGATGCGCAGATTGCGGAATACAAGCGCAAAATATACGAAGGCTGCGGCTGTGAATTCAATTTGAATTCGCCCGCTCAGCTCGGTCAAATTCTTTATGAAAAACTCGGGCTTACCGAGATTAAAAAGAAAAAGACGGGCAAGTTTGTAACTAGCGCGGAGGTATTGGAAAAATTTAAAGAGAAAGAGCCTGTAGTCGGCTACGTGCTTAAATTCAGGCAGTATCAAAAGCTTTATTCAACGTATCTTGAAGGCTTTAGACCGCTTATAGAGAAGAGCTCGGGCATAATAAGAACTACGTATAATCAGACCACTACGGCAACGGGCAGGCTTTCGAGCGCAAACCCGAATCTTCAGAATATTCCCATCCGCGAGAACGAGGGGCGCGAACTAAGAAAACTTTTCGTACCGCGCGAAGGTAACGTGTTTATCGATGCTGATTACTCGCAGATTGAATTGCGCTTACTTGCGCATTTTTCTGGCTGTAAGGAGCTGATTTCAGCTTATAAACAAGGCATCGATATTCATACTGTTACGGCATCGCAGGTATTTGGTGTGCCAGTTGAAGAGGTAACCGAAAGAATGCGCAGGGACGCAAAAGCGGTAAACTTCGGAATTATTTACGGAATGAGCGAATTCGGGCTTTCGCGAAACCTTGATATTTCTGTTGCTACCGCACACGACTATATCGAAAAATATTTTGCAAGTTACAGTGCGGTTAAAGAGTATATGAACACAAACGTCGCCTTTGCAAGGGAGCACGGATACGTTTCAACCCTTGCAGGCAGAAAGCGCGTTATTCCCGAGATAAATTCCGCAAATTACAATTTGAGACAGTTCGGAGAGCGCGCGGCAATGAATATGCCGTTGCAGGGCTCAAGTGCGGATATTATTAAAATTGCAATGATTAACGTGTACAACGCATTGAAAAATAAAGGTATGAAAACTAAGCTGATTTTACAGGTACACGACGAGCTTGTATTGGAAGCGCCCGAAAACGAAGCGGAGAAAGCTGCGGAAATTTTAAAATATGAAATGGAAAACGCCGTTCAGTTAAAAGTTCCGCTTACTGTTGAAGTTCACAGCGGCAGGAATTGGTACGATGCAAAATAACATAAAAATTGCCGTAACGGGTGGGATAGGCAGCGGTAAGTCTACTGTATGTCAAATTATTAAAAACTTAGGCTATCCCGTAATATCCTGCGACAAAATATACAAAACGATTTTGCAGGATACAGAGTTTTTACAAAAGCTCGCCGCAAAATTTGGCAACGTAATTATTAAAGACGGTAAGCTCGATAAAACAAAGCTTTCTTCAATTGTGTTTTCGGATGAAGGTAAATTAAAAAAGCTGAATGAAATTACTCATCCTGAAATTATGAAAGAGCTTTTCGCTCAGGCAACAAAGTTTGAAATATGTTTTTGCGAAGTTCCGCTTTTGTTTGAAGGCGAATACGAAAAAAATTTTGACGGAGTAATAGTGGTTTTAAGAAGCTTGGAAGAAAGAATTTCAAGCGTAACGCAAAGAGACAACTTGAGTACGGAAGCAGTTAAAAACCGTATAAAATCACAGATTAACTACGATATTTTAAATCTTGCGCAGTACTATGTTATACATAATGATGAAAATTTAAGTGATTTGCGCGATAAAATTTATGAAGTAGTAAAAGATATAACAAACAAAAATGAATTATATTGAAGTTCAACAAATAGCCAAGCGTACTATGCAATATTTACAAACGCAAATAAAAGCGGGTATGACTTTGTCGGAATTAAGACAGCTTGCCGAAAACAAAATGATAGAGTTAGGTGCAACTTCATTTTGGTATTGGGACGTAGGCGCATTTGTATTTTCTGGATTTGATACGTCATTATCAGTTTCTGGCAAATATTACAAAACAGCTGATAAAGTTATAAACGCAAACGATATAATAACGATAGATTTAAGTCCGCAAGTCGATAATATCTGGGGCGACTTTGCAAGAACAATTATAGTCGAAAACGGAACAGTAATTTCAGATATAAATAAAATAAGCAATACCGAGTGGAAAAACGGATTACTTATGGAAGAAATGCTTCACAAGGAATTACTTTTATTTGCTAAACCTGAAACTACTTTTGAAGATTTGTATTTTTATATTAACGGATTAATTGATGTTAACGGCTATATTAATTTAGATTTTATGGGCAACTTAGGTCATTCAATAGTTACGGATAAATCAGATAGAATTTTTATTGAAAAAGGGAATAAAGCAACGCTTAATAGTGTAAAGCATTTTACATTTGAACCGCATATAGCACTTAAAGGTTCAAAATACGGCTATAAAAAAGAAAATATTTATAGATTTATCGGTAATGTAACTGAAGAGCTTTAACTAACATCAAAATTAAAAGGCGCAAATTGTTTGAATACAATTTGCGCCTTTTTGGTGCACTCAACAGGAGTTGAACCTGCATGGGGTTAACCACAAGATCCTTAGTCTTGCGCGTCTGCCAATTCCGCCATGAGTGCATTGATCCAAAGCAATATTGATTTTATATTATTCTACATTTATTGTCAAGTCAAATTAAAGCATATTAAAAAATTTTTTATAATGTAAAACTTTAATCAGCCGCTTATGAAACGGCTGATTTTTTTATCCAGTAATAGTTGCTCATCGGTTCGTACAAGGTTGCGGCAATACTTCCGTCGGCAAGCTTATCCGAAGGAATATCTCCGACAACCGTTTGTGTGTCTTTGGAAACCGCCCAATCGTCAGGTGATTCAAATTCAAAATATTTGAGCGCAGTGCAATCGGAAAATGCATACGGTGCAATTACGTTAACACTTGCTGATATGGTCACTCTTTCAAGGTTAGCGCATCCGAAGAACGCGCGCTCTTCAATAATTTCAATTTCAGAGCTGAGTTCAATGCTCGCTAATTGACAATAGGTAAACGCATTACTTGCAATTTTCGTTATCGGCAAATCGTTGTAAAATTGCGGTATTTCAACATGCTTGTCCGAGCCGTCGTAACCTAAAACGGTATAACTCAAACCGTCATCAGACAAAGTAAGCAAAAACCCGCCTTCTTTTTTGATTGGTATATAAACGGCGTTAACTACTATATCTTTATATTCCAGAACATAATCTTCCCAAACACACATAAAATCGGGTTCATCTTCAAGCGTAGGAGGTACAACTGTCATATTCTCAACGTTGAAGGACTGCACGCTTAAAATATTTCCGTCTGCAATAAACGTTATGTGATAATCGATGGGAGTATAAACTGCATTAATCACCTTATTGCTCAGCGATAACTCATAATCTTCCCAAACCGCTGTATAACCTTCTTTATAAGGCACTTTCGGCATATCAAAGGATAGGTTTTCAACGTCAAACGGAATATTTGCAACTTCCTTGCCTTCGGCAACAAAACTCGCGCTGTATTCTATCGATTTATAAACCGCGTTAATAATTACCGTCGTTTCTTCGGTGTATTCGAAACTTTCCCATTCGCACGAATACCCGAGCCGAGCAGGAACGGGAGGGGAATTAACGGGAACGTCGGAATAAGTATAAATTATATTCTCAAAAGGTTTACCGTCTACGGTATATATTAATTCATAAGTAAGTTTTTCATATTCGGCAAAAACGTTGACCGTCGCTCCCATTATTTCAAAGCTTTTCCATTCACCCGTATGACCGGCCACTTTAGGAACTTGCGGCGCTTCGGGATAATTTCTATCTACGCATGAATATTCGGCTTCAGCTACGGCTTCGTTAAGCGCAAAATATTGAATATGATAAACACTGGGAGTATAAACAGCGTAAATCCGTATATCTTTTGCTTTTAATTCATACTTGCCCCAAGCTCCGTCGTAATTTTCTTTATACGGCACGGGCGGCTCGTCTATCGAAGTATCCGCAATCGTAAATTTTCTGCTGTCGACCTTTACGTCGCCGCAATAAAACTCTGCTGTGTATTCTTTAAGTTTCAAAGAAAGATTTAAAACTGTGTCCTCATTTATAGCGGTAGAAAAATCAAAGCGTTTGCCATCCAGCTTCCAACAGTCATATTCATATCCCGTTTTAACTTCTTCGGGAATAAATTCAGTTGCGCATTTGCCTTTCTGGACACTTTGGGTTGACAGAATTTCACCCTCGTACATAAAAGTAACGTCCGCAAAATCATCGTTTTTTGAAAGCCATCTGCCGTAAAGAGTTATATCTTTGTAAAGTATGGAATTGTCTTCCCAAAGCTTCGTATAATCGCTTGTATAGTACCAACCGTCAAAAATATATCCGCTACGTTCACTCAATTTTGGGGTGATTAAACACGCGCCTCGTGAAACGGTAGCGGATTGATAGAGGTCACCGTCGATAACGTAATTGACGGTCAATTCATTTTGTAAGTCGTACTTTTTAACTTTACAACCGAATAGCGATAAAGTTAAAAGAATAAGACCGAAAAGCAAGACTAAGCCAAGCTTTCTCATTGTAATCCCTTTACAAAGCAAATTATAACTTTTTCACTATACCTTAATTAAAGACAAAATTCGACAAATTGTCAAGCATTTTTGTTTTTATGTGGAAAATTGCGTAAAAAACAGTTTGTCCGTTCTAAAATTCACTTTATAAAAATAAGTTAAAGTATGAGTTTGTCCTTTCTGCCTGCGGATATAAGGGCAGCACTGTTAAATTTGAATTACAATCATATTTCCGAAATAAGGTTACGGCGCGGACAACCCGTATTAGTTGAATATAACGGCGAATATAAATATCTGACGCCCTTCGGCGTAACCGACGGGGACAGAGGACTTTTAACCGTCGCAGATTTAACGACTATAATAAACTCTGCAACGGATGGCTGTATTTACAACTATACCGAGCAGATGAAAAGCGGATTTATTACCGTAAGGCACGGCATACGAATAGGACTTGCCGGCGAATACGTAACGCAAAACGGAGAAGTGCGCGCCGTTAAAAATATCACGTCAATAAATATAAGAATACCTCATAACGTACTCGGTTGTTCTAATTTTTTGGTCGAAAACTTATTTTTTGACGGTTTGCATAGTACTTTGCTGTATTCAAAACCAGGGTATGGCAAAACGACAATGCTTAGAGACTTGGCGATAAAACTTGGCGCGCGCAAAAAATATAACATATTGGTGTTCGACGAGAGAAACGAAATTTCCGCAATCGACGGTGAAGGTATAGGCTTCGATTTGGGTGATAGGGTGGACGTCGTTCGGTGTTACAGTAAAAGAAGTGCAATCGCAAGCGCAATTCGCGCTATGAAACCCGACCTTATAATTACAGACGAACTATATGGCGAAGAAGACGCGCAGGCGGTGAAATATGCCGCCGACTGCGGAATATGTGTTATAGCCTCGTCACATTTATCCGACAGAACGACGATGCGCGCAATGCCCTTCGAATACTTCGTTGAACTTGTTGGAATAGGCAGGCGGCCCGTAATATATGATAAAAATTTTAATACTGTTTGCTGTGGCGGCGCTGACGACCTCGATAGGGGTATTTCTATCGGCAAATAAAAAACGCAGAATGCAGATTTTTTCGGAGTTGTACGAATTTAACGAACAGCTCATACTTACGCTTAAATTTTCACGCTCGTCGATAGATAAAATAGCTCAGCCTTTCAAGTTCGTACCACAGATTTTAAACGGCGAATGTAAGCTGAATGCTCACGATAGCGAAGTTGTCCGCGATTATCTTGAAAACCTCGGCAAAACCGACGCGCTTTCTCAGGTCGATTATCTTACGGAGCGCAAAACTATACTAAAAAAATATAAGGAAGAAAGCTTCACCGATTATAAAAAATACAGCTCGCTGTACGTAAAGATATTTTTTCTTATCGGTGTAATGATAGCTGTGTTGCTGGCGTAATGGATATAAGTATAATTTTTAAAATTGCCGCCGTCGGCATAATAGTGACTATTATCTGTCAGGTTTTAAAAAAATCGGACAGAGACGATATCGCCACCCTTGTAAGCCTCGTCGGCTTGATTATCGTGCTTACGGTCGTTATTTCAATGATAGCCGACCTGTTTTCACAGATAAGGCAGTTGTTTGATATTTTCTGATGTTTGTTTTCAGACTTTGCTGTATTGCCGTAATAACTGCAATATGCGCGCTTGTATTAAAGAACCATAAATCCGAACTTGTGCCGTTATGCCTGACCGCAGGCGGCATAATTATGTTTTTATACTCTTTCGACTATCTTACGGAAAGTATAGAGTTTATAAAATCGTTTACCCAAGGCGCGGGGATTAACAACGATATAATAAGGATTATCTTTAAAATAGTCGGTATAGGTTTCCTTGTCGAACTTACTGCAAGTTCCGTAAAGGAACTGGGATTTGACAGCATTGCGGACAAGCTTGTTTTATGCGGAAAAATAATAATCTTCGTAGTATCCGTCCCGATACTAAACAGTACTTACAAAATAATAGTATCGCTTATAGAGCTGGCATAAAAAAGCGCATAATAGTGCTTTTAATTCTGCTTGCAGCAATTGTTTTAATCGCCGTATTGAGCGGCATTACGGCTTTTGCAGACGATGACGGCAGAGAGGAGTTAAACCAGAATATTGCCGACCTTTTGGAAAACCTCGATTTAAACGAGCTGCAAAGCTACCTTGACGAGCACGCAGACAGTTATCTATATAATTACGGTAGCACGGCAAAGGAAATAGTTGAGTACCTTATCCACGGCAATCTTAAAACGGATTACGGCGGATATTTAAGCGAGCTGTTTTCTGTAATTTTCAAGAACGTGATTTCACTTATTCCCGCGTTTGCGGAAGTTACCGCAATAGCGCTGATTTCCGCGGTAGTCACCTCGGCGGAAGGGAGCCTTGTCGGTAAATCCACTTCTAAAATAGTCCATCTTGCCTGCTATTCCTTAATCATACTTATAATTTCGTCAATGCTGGTGGGGATAATAACCGACTGCATATCCTGCATAAAGAGCGTTAAAAAGCAAGTGGAAATAATTACGCCCATACTTGCAACGCTTACAGTTTTAACCGGCGGAACGAGTACGGCGGCAATATATCAGCCGTCCGCATTGTTTTTATCGAGCGGAGCGGTGGAGATAGTAAGCGGTTTTATTTTCCCCGCAACTATTACGGTTATCGTATTGAACTTTATGTCAAAGCTCAATACTCAGATGTCGTTCAGCGGAGTTGCCGCGCTTATCAAAAGCATAATGAAGTGGGTAATAGGAATAACCGTTACCGTTTTCAGTATCTTCATTACTATGCAAAGCTCGGCGTCCTCACTGTTTGACGGAATACTGTTCAAAGCGACGAAGTACGTCGTAAGCAATTCCGTGCCGATTGTCGGCAACTTTTTATCGAGCGGCTTCGATATGCTGACGTCAGCAGGGCTTCTGATAAAAAGCTCGGTCGGGTTGTGCGGAATATTACTTTTGCTGTTTGAAATAATCAGCCCCGTTATTTTGCTTATAGCGTTCTCGCTTCTTTTGAAGTTTGTCGGCGCTATAGTTCAGCCGATAGGGGAAAACACTCTGTTTTCACTTTTATCCGACTTATCGAAGGACGTGGAGTACTTCGTAGCAGGGCTTCTAACCGTTGCGTTTATGTACGCACTAATTATAATGTTGGTAATTAACTCTGCAAACAGCTTTATATGAAAACCTATCTGTTAACCGCCGCCGGCGTTATATTTCTTTCGGTCATAATTTCGCTTATAATACCCGAAGGTAAAATGCATAAGAGCATCTTATTCGTTATGAGAATGGTTTGTATATTCGTTCTCATTCAACCTGTAACGGGAATATTTAAAATCGAAACCTCCGAGGCGGATAAACCGCTTTACGATTATGAATACGTTTGCACGGTGTATTCCGACAACCAAAGCACGCAGCTTGAAAAGCTTATTTTTAAGGAATACGGCGAGGAAACAGCCTGCAAGGTAAATGTAGTCTATAATGAAGGGAAATTCGAGGTTTCTGCCGTCACTGTTGAATTTGCGGAAGAAAATGAAAAAATCAATGAAATATACGAATATTTGGTCAAGCTCGGTTATATAAATATAACAGTATATGCGAAAAGTAATTGATTACGTGAAAGAAAACAAAAAAATTATAATCGTTGTCGTACTTATCGTTGTACTAATCGGTACCGTATATTTTATCAACAAAAGCAAAAAATCGTCTTCGCCGACCTCTGCGGTAAGCTCGCAGAAAAGCGAAACGGAAATGAAGCTAACGGCAATTCTGCGCAGCATAGACGGAGTAGGCAACGCAGACGTCATGATTACCGAAGACGACGGAGAAATCCGCGGCGTCGTAATAGTATGCGAAGGCGCAAACAATATCATGACGAGAAACGATATACTCAACGCAGTATCAACCGCGCTGAGTATAGATAAAAAAATTATAGCAATCTATTCAATGACTGTATAAGGAGAAATTTATGTCTAAAAAGAAAAAAATCATCGTAATGTCATCACTCGTATTTTTACTCGCATTGACGGCAGTTCTCAACGTACTGCTGGCAAAGAACAGAGTAGCAAGCGGCGATACCGCAGTTGCAACGGCAAACTACTTCTCGACCTACCGTTCGGAAAGAACGACCACGAGAAGCGAAGAGCTTGTTCAGCTTGACAGCGTTATTGCGCTTTACGACGAGGGCAGCGAAAAGTATACCGAAGCCGTAAACCTTAAAATGAAGATAGTAGGCATTATGGAAAAAGAACTCGTCCTCGAAACCATGATTAAGTCAAAGGGCTTTGCTGACGCGGTAGTTTCAATCGGCGTTGACTCCGAAAACGTAAACGTTTTCATCAACTCTAACGAGCTTGACACCCAGACTGCGCTTTCCATTTTCTATTGCCTTACCGAGGAAGCGGGAGTAGACCCTTTAAACATAATAATTATGCCTGTTTACTCACAAATTTAAGTCTGTAAGTTGCAAATTTTAAAAAAGCGTGTTATACTAAGGTTAAGGAGATAAAAATGGCACATTTCAGACACGACCCTACTTCCGTGCAGAAGGGAAAAGTTACGTATAATTCGGGCATAGTCAGCGGTATAGTTGCACTTGCCATAAGCGAAGTTGACGGCGTTTCACTTCTCAATACCAAGAACAAGGGCGTTAAACTTAACTTTGACAAACAAGGAATCATTGCTGATATAAGCGTGAAGGTAGACAGCAGTTATAACGTACCGTCACTCGCGTTCAGAATTCAGCAGTCAATAAAGCACAACGTCGAGTCGATGACGAAATATAAGGTTGCGAAGGTTGACGTTCATATTCAGGACGTGAATTTCCCCGAAAATTCGGCATTGTAAAATATTACGCTATTCCCTTAAATTATTTTAAGGGAATATTTGTATTTAACGAGGAAACCTATGAGAACGGTTGCAAGAGAAACTCTATTCAAAATAATATTCGCCTCGCAGTTCAACAAACCCGTTGAAGAGGGATTTAAGCACGCCCTGTACAAGGCAGATAAACTCGACGAAAAAGATATAGACTATTGTGAAGGAATACTGAATACCGTAGAGGAACACGGAGAAGATTTCACAAGAATTTTAGACGAACGCTCGAAGCTTTTCCCCGAATCGCGGCTGTTCCCCGCGGACAGAAGCGTTTTATTTATTGCGCTTGCGGAAATGCTGTGTCCTTCGGACGTGCCGAGCGCGGTGTCCATAAACGAAGCGGCTAACATTGCAGCAAAGTATTCCTCGGAAAAAAGCGCGTCGTTCGTTAGCGGCTTGCTTGCGGAAATTTTGAGAGAGGGAATAAATGTACAAGGTAATTGACGGCAAAGCTCTTGCGGAAAATTTACGCTCTGACTTAAAGAAAAAAATTTCGGAATATAAATATAAATACGGCGAAGACATAGGTCTTGCCGTAGTGCTTGTCGGCAACAACCCCGCCTCGCAGGTTTACGTAAGGAATAAAATCAAAGCGTGTGAAGAAGTAGGCGTTAAATCTTACGCATACTATCTTCCCGAAGAAACTTCTCAAAACGAGCTTGAAGATTTGCTTCATTCTCTTGCGGAAGATAAGAATATTCACGGCATACTCGTTCAGCTTCCTTTACCTAAACACCTGAACGCGGAAAGCGCGTTGAAGATAATTCCTTTTGAAAAGGACGTTGACGGTTTCTCGGCGGAAAACGTCGGCAAGCTTTCGCAGAACGCGCAATGCCTTGTCGCATGCACGCCCAACGGCGTTATGAAAATGCTGGAAAGCGAAAATATTTCCGTCCGCGGCAAAAAGGCGGTGGTTATAGGCAGGTCGGACATAGTCGGCAAGCCAATGGCAATGCTTCTACTAAACGCCGATGCAACCGTTACTGTATGCCACAGCAAAACTCAAAATCTTAAAGAGGAGTGTTTGCAGGCGGATATTCTTGTTGCGGCAGTCGGCAAAGCCAAATTTGTTACGGCCGATATGGTAAAGCAAGGCGCAGTAGTAATAGACGTTGGAATGAACCGCGACGAAAACGGAAAACTTTGCGGCGACGTTGATTTTGATGCGGTAAAAGAAAAATGCTCGTACATAACCCCCGTGCCTAAGGGCGTCGGACCTATGACTATAACTATGCTAATGTACAATACTTATATTGCCGCGTTAAGGAGCAGAAGTTGACCGACTATAACGAAAGTTACTCACAGTATAAAGAATATTTCGAAAACGCGCTGAACGCTTTTTTGAACAAGCTTAAATGTCGTCCCGAAAAGCTTGAAGAAAGTTTGAAGTACAGCTTACAGCTCGGGGGAAAAAGGCTTAGACCCGTTTTGATGCTTGCCGTAGGCGAGCTGTTGGGAGTTGAGCGTGAAAAGCTTACAAACTTTGCGGTTGCGCTTGAATTGATACACACGTATTCGCTGATTCACGACGACTTGCCCGAAATGGATAACGACGACTTTCGCCGCGGAAAGCCCTCAAACCATAAGGTTTTCGGCACAGGACATGCAGTGCTTGCAGGCGACGGGCTGTTAAATACCGCGTACTCCGTATTGCTTGACGAATGCTTTAAAGGTAACGAGTATATTTCTGCCGCAAAATATATCTGCGAATGTGCGGGAATTAAAGGTATGATTGCAGGTCAATCTGCAGATTTAATTCACGAAAATGACGAAAAGGTAAACGAAGAAACTCTAAACTTCATTTACGAAAATAAGACCGCAAAGCTTTTAATGGCAGCGGTGGTTGTTCCGAGCATACTGTGCGGCGGTAAATATTATACCGAACTTAAAGCTTTCGGACGCGAATTGGGCTTTCTTTTTCAGCTTACCGACGATATTTTAGACGTTGAAGGAAGCTTTGAAAACCTCGGTAAAAGCGTAGGGAAAGACGCAGACGAAGGCAAGTATACCGGAGTAAGACTTTACGGGCTTGACGCAAGCAAGATAAGAGCGGATTTACTCGCCGACAGATGCGAAGGACTTTTGGAAGGCTTTGACGGAGATACGGCTTTTCTGACCGCGCTCGTCAGCCGCGTGCGGCAAAGAATTCAATAATTTCTATTGACTTTGATATGAATATATGGTACAATTACTGTAATTAATATAGTGGTGCAGTATTCTAGTCAATCTCCATTGATACGAAGACGGGGGTAAAATACCGTTAAAGGGCATATCGATGAAGTTTCTGGTGTTTGCTTGCTTTGCCAAAAGTGGGTGAATGCTGGGAGTAAAGGTTTATGGGAGCTTGGTAACGGCATACCGCAGCCTAACCCATTTACCGTGGAGGCCGGCGGAATTAATTTCCGACGGTATAAACCTGCTATCAGGCGAAAGTTTGGTACAGTGTAGCCTGCCTTGAGTGAAAACAGCGGATAATGGATTTACGATACCGTCCGTATGGCCATACGGCGGATATCTATTGCCATTTGAAATTGTATTTTGCAAAAGAGGATTAGCTCAATGGTGCTTGTCAAGGAAAGCTTCTAGACTGATTTTATATTAGAGATTACGGTGTGGACTCAGTGGCGATTCGGTTACACTTTGTGTTCTGACTCTGAAAAGGAAACTGCTTCTACGGCGACGGGAAGTGAGTCACGAGGGAAATCCTACCGAACCTTAAGCCGCAAAGTTTATTTAATATAAACCACTATATTATTATTTTTTACGCACACGGTTGTGCGTATTATTTTTAATAAATAAAGATTATTATGGACAGTGACGACAGTTTAAAACAAAAGACTAAGAAGAAAAAACAGAAAAAGAGAATAATGCCGCCATGGCTTGCGTGGGGACTCGGCGTCCTCGTGCTTTCGTTCATACTAACCGTATTTTTCAGCTTTCTCACCGAAATTTCGGTAAAGGACAGCCCCGCGTTCGTATGTATAATCGTACTCGTTGTTCTGCTGTTTTTGAATATTATCTGCGACGTGTTAGCTAACGCAATAATATCATGCAGTCCTGAAGCCTTCCATGCAATGGCTTCCAAGAAGATAAAGGGAGCAAAACGCGCGGTAACGTTCTGCCGCAACGCAACGAAATTGAGCAGTATTTTTGCGGATGTTATCGGCGATATATGCGGTATAGTCAGCGGTGCCGCGGGTACGGCGCTCGTCGTGCATTTTGCATTGAACGGCTCGATTTATGAAATTATAGCTTCTATCGGCGTAAGCGCTATTATCGGTGCGCTGACCGTCGGCGGAAAGGCAATTTTCAAACATTTTGCAATAAAATATAATAAACAGATAGTTTTCGGTTTTGCTAAATTTACGACGTTTTTCAAGAAGGAAAAGTAAATGCTTGAAAATATCACGGACGAAAAATTAAAAAAACTTACTCTGCCGCAGCTCAACGCATTGTGTGAAGAAGCGCGGCAGAAAATTATTTCCACGGTTTTCAGGAACGGAGGACATTTATCCTCAAATCTGGGGACCGTGGAACTTTCCGTTGCACTGCATTACGTTTTCGATTTTCCCGAAGATAAGCTTATCTTCGACGTAGGACACCAGTGTTATACGCATAAGCTTCTTTCGGGCAGATTTGACAAGTTTGAAACTTTACGCAAAAAGAACGGACTTTCGGGTTTCCCCAAGCGTGAGGAAAGCGAATACGACTGTTATAACACGGGTCACGCAGGAACTTCCGTTTCGGCGGCTTTGGGCATAGCCAAGGCGCGCGACGTAAAGGGCGAAAACTTCAATGTAATTGCGGTAATCGGCGACGGCTCTTTCAACAACGGGCTTGTGTACGAGGCTTTCAACAGTTTAAGGCTTTTAAATACGCGCGTTCTGGTTATATTGAACGACAACGGAATGTCTATTGCACCGACGGTCGGTAGTATGCACGAATACCTTGAAATTCTCAGCGAAAATACCGAGCACAAAGAAAAGCGCGACAAGCACGCGAAAATTTTTGAACGGTTTGGTTTTAAGTACGACGGAGTATACGACGGCAACGACCTTGCAAAAATGATTGAAAAGCTTTTGGAAGTCAAACAAAGACTTAAAACCGAGTCGGTAATTTTACATATTGTTTCAAAGAAAGGCAAGGGCTACGAATTAAGCCAGGAAAACCCCGAAGCGAAGAAAGTCATTTAGGTTT
>CAMWPZ010000015.1 GCA_947176305.1 uncultured Clostridia bacterium | reverse complement strand
GTCAACCCGGGCTCGCGCTGTGTCCATTAAACCCTTCCCCGGGCTAAAAATCAACCCCGCCGCGCGGTTGCATTTATGCAACCGCGCGGCTTTTTTCTTACACTTATTCTAAATTGATTTTCACGCTCGCGCCCGTGAACGCGTCCTGATACATTACCCAGTAACCGTTGTTTGCCGCCGCATCCGACGGAATAAAGCTTGCAAGCCCTTCCAGACTTTCGGGCGGGCGTTTGCCCTGCTTTGTGGGCACTCCGTAGCATAAATACTGCGGAATATTGCCCCGCGAATTGTTTTCGCCGTATATAACCCCGAACACGTAGAACTTTCCGTCGCCGTAGGCTATCTGCACCCACTTTGAATTTTCCACCATAGTTTCGAGCGTGACGTCGGCGGGATATGCGGAAAGCAAACCGTCGATTTCGTTTTTCATACGCTCGTAAAAACACATACCGTGCGCAAGTCCGCCCTTTATATCCTCTTTCCTTTCCGTGCGCGGCTGGTCGGGTTTGGGGGCTTTTACTCTTTGCCCGAACGCGACAGAGCCAACAGCCGCCTCATCTTCACGAGATTTGCGCCCGTCCTCTTTTTTCTTCTTATCCTCGCGTACAGCGCCGCCGTCCGTATAAGTTTGTTCGAATTCATAATAGTTCTCCTGCGCCAACGCCTCGTCCTCGTACGGGGCTTCCTCGGCTTTTGCAAGCGGCACCGCCACGGGGGTTATGCGTTCCGCCCTCTCTATTTCCTCTTTAATGCCGAGGGCGGCGGAACGGAAGTTGCCGCACACCGCCGAAGCCACTGGCGACACCTCGCCGTTGACGAAGCATACAAGGGCGGCAAAGCCCGAGCTTGTATCTACCTCGGAATAGCCCTCAAACACGGTGCCATCTAAAATCTGGGTGTGCTTACCGTCGGAAATCGCCGTGACGTACCTGCCCTCTGTAAGAGGTGCGAAGTTTATAAGCGAGGCTTCCGCCTTCAGACGCGTGCCGTATTTTTCGGCTTTGATAAGTCCCGTCAAAGTGCCCCCGTCCGCAGAAAAACCGTTTTTCAGCTCGCGGATAACCGCTATATTTTTAGTGTAACCCGACATATTTTCAAGTTCCTCGAGAATTGTGTTTTAATAAATTATATTACACGCTTTGGCGCGGAATACGGCGAAATATGCGGAAAAATTAAATATTTTGATGATTTCACCGCCCCATATCCCGCGGTGAAATTTTTTGTATAACTTTTAAAGTATTATTCATAATAATTGCAACGAGGTTTAAGCGGAAGTTGTTTCCGTATAAATTAAACCGCGTTTTGACTTACGACATAATTTTTAAAATATAAAGCTCACCGTTCGGGGAGCAAGGAGGAAAAATGAAAAAAGCACTTAGAATGGGCGTGGTTGCCTTGGCGGTTGCCGCCGTAGGTTCCGCCACCGCCATATTCAACACGGCATACACACACGATGACTACGCCTCGGCGCCCTTCGTGCAGACTGCGGTTTTAAAGCAGGGTGCAACCGGCGGTGAGGTTAAGGAAGTACAGCGCCGCTTAAAGCAATGGGGCTACTACAACGGCGCGGTTGACGGAGTTTACGGTCCCCAGACCGTTGCGGCAGTCAAGGCGTTCCAGAAAAAGAACGGACTTAAAGCCGACGGTATCGCGGGCAAATCGACCTACGAAGCACTCGGCATGAACGAATCCGCAAAGGCTTTGCAGGGCGGAAACAGCGGCAACACGCAGACGGCGAACTCGAACTACACCAGCTCGGACTTGTACCTTTTGGCGAAGTGTATCTACGCCGAGGCACGCGGCGAAAGCTATACGGGACAGGTTGCCGTTGGCGCGGTTATCTTGAACCGCGTTGCGTCGTCCAAGTTCCCCAACACCATTTCGGGCGTAATTTACCAGAGGCACGCGTTCACAGCGGTTTCGGACGGACAGATTAACCTTTCGCCGGACAAAACGGCTATGAACGCCGCTCAGGACGCAATGAACGGCTGGGACCCCACTTACGGTTGTATTTATTACTACAACCCCGCAGTGGCTACAAGCTCGTGGATTTTCAGCAGACAGACGGTTACCACCATCGGTAAACACGTTTTCGCAATATAGGAGGTAAATTGTGAGTAAGAAAGAAGTTTCAAGCGGCGCGGAAAAGGCCGAAAGCCTGACGCGCAAGAACGACACGAACGAAACGAAGAAAAGCCCCGTGAAAAAGACGGCGAAATCGAAGGCTAAAAAACCGACCGTAAAGAAGTCTGCGGACAAGAAGGTTAAACCCGAAAAGGTTAAAAAAGTAAAGAAAACCAAGCCCGCGAAGAAAGTTTCCGAAAAAAAGCTTGCCAAAATGAAGGCACGCGAACAGAAGAAATTAGAAGCGGCAAAGATTAAGGCGCAGAAGAAACAGGCGCGTCTTGAAAAGAGACTTGCGCACAAGCAGAAAAGACTTGAAGCCATTGCGGCGTTCAAGGAAAGAGCTGCCGAGCGCAGAGAAAAGCGCCGCGAACGCAGAGATATGTTGAAGCACGAAACCAAGGAAGCGCGTATCGACAGAAAGAAGGAAGAGCGCGCGGCTAAGCTTGAGGCTAAGGTTGCAAAGCGCGAAGCACGCGCTGCGGAAAGACAGGCCAAGCGCGAACATGCGCTCAAGGTCAAGGCTGAAAAGCGCGCGAACAAAAAGGAAAGACAGCATGCACCCGGCTTCGGCGGCTGGCTTGCCGCGGTAATATCCCTCGGCGTAACTACACTTGCTCTCGGCACGATGCTGACCTTCGGCTGGCTGAATATGAACGGTATGCAGGCGGATATGGCAAGCGCTCAGATGGAATCACTGTACGAGCTTAACTCTATCGTCGACAACCTCGACACCGATTTATCCAAGGCGAGAGTTTCCAACTCGGCTAACGACCAGGTAAGAATTTTATCCGACATTGCTATCGAAAGTGAAATGGCTGAAGTTATTTTGGAAAGACTGCCCGTCGATACGCAGCTTACCCAGAATATGACGTCTTTCGTAAACAAGATGGGTGACAGCGCTCAGTCTATGCTTTACGCGGTTGCAAACGGCAAGGAACTTTCCGACAGCCAGAAGGCGACTATCGAGTATATGTACGACTGCAACCTTGAAATGAAGCGCGTTTTGAACGAGCTTACTGCTAACGCTTCGCCCAAGGATATGCTTAAAGCAATGAAAGGCAAGGACTGCAATATCTCCGCGTCTTTCGGCGATCTGGAAAACAACACTATCGAAACTCCCAAGGAAATTAACGACGGACCTTTCTCCGACAGCGTCAAGAAGGTAAGCGCGAAAAACCTTGAAGCTTTAAAAGAAATAAACGCTACGGAAGCGGAAAAGCTTGCTGCGGAATACTTCGCGGACTACGACATTAAGGGCGTGCGTTGCACGGGCGAAACGCTTGCGGCTCAGCTCGAGTGCTACAACCTTTCCATCGATACCAAGGACGGCGAGATGATGGCTCAGCTTTCCAAGAAAGGCGGCAAGGTAGTTATGTTTAACAGCTACAAGGACTGCAACGACAAGAACTTCTCGGTTGAAAGGTGCATAGATATTGCGCAGGATTTCTTAGACGATTTAGGGTTCGAGAATATGAAGCCCGTATGGACGAGCGAGAACGGCACGACGTGCAATCTTAACTTTGCTTACGAGCAGGACGGAGTTATTTACTACCCCGATATGATTAAGGTAAAGGTGTGCGAACAGCGCGGCATAGTTACGGGTATGGAAGGCATATCCTACGTCTTGAACCACACGGAAAGAACGACCGGTAAGGCGGCGATTTCCGAAAGCAAGGCCAAGAGCGCGGTATCCTCGAACGTGGATATTAAGGCGGGCAGACTGACGGTTATTCCCCTTAATGACGAGGAAGTATTGGCTTACGAGTTCTACGGTAACTACGGCGACCAGACGTACTACGTTTATATCGACGCAAAGACCGGTGACGAAGTGCAGATATTCACGGTAATCGGTACGGCTCAGGGCAAAGCCTTAATGTAAGCAGGGTGCCCCTGCGGGCGGGTATCTTTATTGCCCAAGTACTTGATTAACTATAAGCAAATCAAACTAATATAAGTGAAGAAAAATCTCTCGGAGAATAATTCCGAGAGATTTTAACTATGCATATGGCGTTGTTACTTCGTCATTGCGAGGCATTTATTGCCGAAGCAATCCAGACTATACAACAATTATCAACCGTCCGTCACTGGATTGCTTCGCTTTGCTCGCAATGACGCTAGTGCGATAAATTGAAATTTATATCAATTTGATTTCTATTGCCAATACCCCATATTTTACAACTTGTTCGGGAGAGTAATATGCGTACATATCCTCTGCATTAGCCGTTTCGTTGATTTTATACCCGATTGCAACCTTATCAAAATTTGAGTACAATTCAAAAAAATCTTTATAGCGTGTGAGGTTTATAACATTACACTTAATTTTTTGATGAGTTTCCGTATTTTCAAATACGATTTCATCACCAACATTTAGTTTTGCCCGCTTCTCGTCGTAAAGACGCATTTCGATTGTCTTTTTACCGATGCCAATAGACTTGAAAGCCGAAGGAGCTAAATTCATTTTATGTATCATAATTCTACTCCGCAAAATTACTGTTTATCGTACAGACATTATATTACGAAAAACCTCAACCAAAAAGCCGCCGACGGTAAAAACCGTCGGCGGCTTTTTATTTTAAACTTATGTAATTAACCGAATATTCTGCCGAAGCCGAGAACGTTGCCGAGTATCAGGCCGACGCACAAAACGGTGACTATTACTATCGCGATTATAAGTCCCTTTGCGCGGAGCTTGACCATTTTAAACCTGAACACGAACAGGAAGGCAACCAGTGCGTAGCAGAAGCACATTATAATTTCGGGTACGAGCGTTCCCGCCCTTCCGCTTAAATTACTGCACAAGCTCGCCGCAAGATAGAATATGGGAAGTCCTATCGCAACGTTGGTTACGGGCAAGCCCTCGAAGCTTTCGCGCCTGCCGCAGTTGGGGTCCTGCAAACGGATTTCTTCCGTGACGTCGAAGTAAGCAAGGCGGATAAGCGCCGCGAGTACGAACACGCAGTACAGCGCGATATGGTACCACTCGGTAAAGCCTAAGCCCACGCCTATCATTACGGGAGCGACGCCGAACGCAACTAAGTCGCTCAAGGAATCGATATGCGCGCCGAACATCTTGTCTTCCTGCGTTCTGTTCTTCCTCGTCTTTGCTACCGCGCCGTCGAACGCGTCGCACAGTCCCGATATCCAAAGGCAGATAACTCCGCCGTAAAAGGGATATCCCGTGACCGAAAGACAAATTCCGATAATTGCCGAGATGACCGACATATACGTGAGTATTACACCGTAATGCCAGAAGCCTACCAGTTTTTTACAAGTGTTTTTCATTTTTCAATTCTCTTTTGAAGGAGTTTTATTTTCCGCGTTTGTTCAGGCGGGCTTTTCTTTTCGCCTTCCTTTTCATCAGCATATGCCTCTGCCTTCTTTGCTTTGCTCTGTTCACAGGCAGTGCCGCAACGTGTGGTTTTTTCCTTCTCATTAAATATACGTGATAGCTAAGCGTCATTATTCCGCTTACGATTATGCTGAGGTAATAGGAAACCGTGCGCATAACCATCATTGCCGAGAATATGAACGCGTCACTGTCAAATATCATTCTGTAAGTGTGCAAATACAGATATTCGAACGCGCCTACGCCGCCGGGAACGGGCAGGAACGTATAGCCGACAATTACGAACGACTGCAACGCGAACACGTCCCAGAACGACGTTTCGGGCTCTGCCGCAAGGCATATGCAACAGGAAATTATAACGCGGACTACGCGCTGGCCGAGCGTCAGTAAAAGTGCGTTCACGAAAAGCAGCCAGTGCTTTCTTATAGTGCGCGCGCAGCTTCTGTACTTTTCGACTTCGTCAAAAAGCTTCTTGCGCCACTTGTCGGGGTGCTTTACAAAGTGCATTTTATTGAACAGTGTTATAATTCCGTTGCCCACCTTCAACACCGCCCTGTGGCAGAACATACACGCAATAAACAGACCAAGCAACAACGCCTGCATCGACACGCCGAAGATGACGAAGAACTTTACCATCGGTTCGAAGCCTACGAACATTTCGGGACGGATAGCTATTGCGAACGCGCTCAAAATCAAAAGCGCCGCAGTATACGCTATTGCGTTGACTAAAAGCGTAAAGCTTGCCGTGCCCGCACCCATGCCGTCCTTTATCATATAATAAATGGAAGCAGGTTGTCCGCCCGTCGCGGAAGGGGTTATCGCCGAATAGTAAATATCTGCCGAGGAATAAACAATGGAAGAAACAAGCCTTCCCCTGTGTCCGAACTTGCGGCTGATTATATGTATGCACAGCCCTTCGAAGATTATTCCCGCAATCATGCACAAAACGCTCGCGGCAAGCAGCCACGGGTTACTGCGCTTTATAAAGTGGAAAATATCCTTGAAGTCTAATTCTTTATTGCTCTTTAAAAGAACTGCAAGTGTAATTCCTACTAAAAGCAGCACGATTGTTATATTCAATATTTGTTTTTTAATATTTTTAGATACCTTCTTCATGCCGCTTTCCGTCAAATGAGTTTTTTTATTATACTACAAAATTATGCGCCCTGTCAACTTACGCAATTACTGTTGTTTGTCGGCGATGTCCAAAATTTCGGAAATTCTGTCTAAATCGTCGCGCGAATAGTAATCGATATATATTCTGCCCTTCTTGTCCGTACCGATAAGGCTGACCTTCGTGCGGAAGGTAAAACGCATACGCTCGACAAGCTGTTTCAACTCAACGGAAGCCAAAGCGCGCTTTTTCTTCTTCTTTTCGTCGAGTATCTCGGGCGGAATACTGTACGCGCGCACCTTCTTTTCAAGCTCGCGGACGGAAGTCTGGTTTTTAATCGCATCGTTCGCAAACTCCAGCTGCTGCTGTGCCGGCAACAAAACTATCGTTCTTGCGTGGCCCGCCGAAAGCTTGCCCTCCGCGACGAGGTTCATAACCTCGGGGCTTAAATTCAGAAGTCGAAGCGTGTTAGCGATTGCGGGGCGGGATTTGCCTATTCTTTCGGCAAGCTCGTCCTGAGTGAGCTTGTAATCGTTCATTAACTGCTTCATCGCCGTCGCGGCTTCTATGGGGTTTAAATCCTCGCGCTGTAAGTTTTCTATTAAGGAAATTTCCTTAATCTGGCGCTCGGAGTAGTTTCTTATAACTACGGGTATGGTCTTTAAGTTCGCAAGCTGGCACGCACGGTAGCGGCGCTCGCCTGCGATAATCATGTAAGTGCCGTCCTTGTTGTCGTTTACGACTATCGGCTGAATTACGCCGTGTTCCTTGATGGAATCCGCAAGCTCCTTCAAAGCCTGCTCGTCAAAGTTTTTACGCGGCTGGTTGGGGTTGGCGGAAATCTTGTCAAGCTCCATTTCGGAAGCGTTCGCCCTTTCCTCCTCGGTAAACTCAAATGCGTTGCGGTGCTCGAATACGTTTTCGTAAGCCGCCTCGGTTTCGCCGAACAGCGCGTCAAGCCCCTTGCCTAATCCTTTTGCCATATTTCACCTCTCAAATTTTTCCTGATTTTATTTAAACGTATGTTTGTATTATTATTTCTGCTTGGACAAGAATTCTTCGGTCAAAGCCTTGTAAGCCCTCGCTCCGATACATTTCGGGTCGTGAAGCATAATGGGCAAGCCGTGGCTGGGGGCCTCGGCTAAGCGGACGTTGCGGGGTATTATAATTTCGTAAAGCTTGTCTTTAAAGAACTTCTTTATCTCGGCGGTAATCTGCTTTGCAATCAAAGCCCTGCCGTCGTAAAGGGTTATTACAACCCCCTCTATTTGCAGGTTGGGGTTCAAATGCTGCTTAACGAGGGATATAGTATTCATAAGCTGACTTACGCCTTCCAAGGCAAAGTATTCGCTTTGCAAAGGAATTATAACCGAGTCAGCCGCCACCCAGGCATTGATTGTAAGCAAGCCCAACGACGGCGGACAGTCAATTAGTATGTAGTCGTAACTCGAACGGACTTTGTCAAGGGCATCCTTTAAAATCCGCTCGCGGTTACGTTTATATACTATGTCTACCTCCGCCCCCGTCAAATCGACGTTCGCGGGAAGCATATCCAGAAGCTTGACCTTCGTAGGCATAACGTTGTTGGCAACGGTGTCGTCGTCAATCAATACGTTGTAGACGGATTTCTTCAGGGCACTTTTTGAAAAGCCCAAAGCCGTCGTTGCGTTTCCCTGCGAATCTATATCGACGAGCAGGGTTTTTTTGCCGAAAGCGGCAAGGTATGCCGCCATGTTCACGGCGGTAGTCGTTTTACCGACACCGCCTTTTTTGTTCGTAAATGCTATTATTTTTGCCATTTTATCACCCGTGTTCCACGTGGAACAAATTATCCTTCGTACCTTTTGAAAGCGTTTTCAGTGTGCTTTTCGTCCTGTTCGTCCATATACTTTATTACTTCGTCAACCGACTTACCTTCGAGAAGCATATCGACTTCCTCGGTATATATGGTTTCCTTTTCGATAAGCACGCGGGCCATATTGTCAAGCACGCTTCTGTTATCGGTCAGAAGCTTTTTAGCCCTCTTGTATTGAGTATCGATAATATCACGCATTTCCTCGTCGATAACCTTTGCGGTTTCTTCCGAATAAACGTTGTGGGTTTCCATATCCTTTCCGAGGAACACCGTCTGCGAATCCGAGCCGTATGCAATAAGCCCGAGCTTATCGCTCATACCCCACTCGGTAACCATCGATTTGGCAATATCGGTAACCTGCTTGATGTCGCCCGAAGCTCCCGTGCAGATTTCCTTTATTGCAAGCTCTTCGGCAACCCTGCCGCCAAGCCCCATGCAAATTCTGTCTAAAAGGAAGCTCTTTGCCATATGCACGTCGTCGTTGTCGGGTCTTATCGAAGTATAGCCCAACGCGTTGCCGCGGGGGATAATGGTTACTTCGTGTACGGGATAGAAGTCCTTGCAAAGTTTTGCGATAATCGCGTGACCCGATTCGTGGTAAGCGGTAATCCGCTTGTCGCTTTCGGTTACGACGTGGCTCTTTTTTTGCGGGCCCATCTCTACTTTATTTATAGCTTCGTACAGCTCGTTATTGGTAATGAAGTTTTTGCCTGCCCTCGCCGCAAGTATTGCAGCCTCGTTCAGAACGTTAGCAAGGTCTGCTCCCGAGAAGCCTGCGGTCATGCGGGCAACCGTCTTGAAGTTGACGTCGGTTGCAATGGGTTTGTTGCGTGCGTGAACTTTCAATATCTGCTCCCTGCCCTTGACGTCGGGAAGGTTGACGTAAATCTGCCTGTCGAAACGCCCAGGTCTTAAAAGTGCGGGGTCGAGAATATCGGCACGGTTCGTTGCTGCCATTACGATTACGCCCTCGTTGGACTCGAAGCCGTCCATCTGCACGAGTATCTGGTTCAAGGTCTGCTCCCTTTCGTCGTTGCCGCCGCCAAGGCCCGCACCGCGGTGTCTGCCCACGGCGTCAATTTCGTCGACGAAGATAATGCAGGGCTGGTTCTTTTTCGCCATATCGAATAAATCACGTACACGCGAAGCACCGACGCCGACGTACATTTCAACGAAGTCCGAGCCCGAAACCGAGAAGAACGGCACGCCCGCCTCGCCCGCAACGGCTTTGGCAAACAGCGTTTTACCCGTGCCCGGAGGGCCTACCAACAAAACGCCCTTGGGAATTCTCGCACCGAGGTCGGAGAACTTTTTGGGCTGGCGTAAGAACTCTACTATTTCAGCAAGCTCTACCTTCTCTTCTTCGGCACCCGCAACGTCGGTGAAGCGTACCTTTATATTAGTGGAAATGCGTGCCTTGGTCTTAGCAAAGCTCATCACCTTGCCCGCCCCGCCCATGGACGAGCGGATTATAAGAAAGAACACCACGCACACTACCGCGATTACCACGAAGTACAAAACCGTGGAAACCCAGCTGCCCGCGTTGGGGTTGGCTTGATCGATTTTTACGCCCCAGCTCTGCCAGAGGTTCAAGGTTTCGGAATCCCAGCTTTCTACGTTGTAAGCCGACGGACCGTAGCAGTAGTACGATTTTACGTAGTCGCCCTTCGAATTTTTGGTGTAGCCCGTGTACTCGTAGTCCTTGGTCGAAACCTTCCAGATTACCGTAAGCGAGCCTTTTTCGTCCTCGGTCACGATAACGCCGTCCTTGACCTTGTAGCCTTTAAGAATATAGTCTTCTTCTTTGCCGTCCTCAGCATCAGTTTCCAAAGAATAATCTTTATACTTAACGCTGACGATTTTACCGTCGGCATTTACATTGGGCTTGCCTTCGGAATTGTAGTACTGCGTGTTTTCGACGTAAGTCTGAAAATCCGTTCTGTCGATTTTCTTCGCCCCGCCGTTCATCAGGTTGGTGACGAGTACCGCAACCAAGGCGATGACGAGAGCGGCGACGATTACGCCGGTTATGATTTTACCTTTTTTGCTCAAAACAAAAACTCCTTATTAAAAAATAGATTTCGGCTTTCGTAGAAAGCCGTATGAAAGTATTTTAGCACAATAACGCCCCGTTTACAAGTATTTGGCGTTACTAATTTGGCTTATCACTCAAATTTTACAACCTTTTCACCTTTATTCCTGAACTGTTTATCGGTCAGGAAAACAGTATCTCCCTTACCCTCAAAACCCCGTAATTATAATGCGCTATGCCTAAATTGCATAAATTCATGTTTCACGTGGAACTTTCAACCAAATTTTTTGGGGTATTGATTGTTTCACGTGAAACACACGGCGCGATAATTTAGCTGTTTTGAGGAAATGTTGATAGTTTTTGCAAAATTGTGGAATTTAGTGTGAAGTTCACAAAATCGCCCGAAAAATAATTTGAATAATCCCCTCGTCTTAATTTGGGTTAAAATCAGCCTTTTAAAGCCGTTTCGGGCGGTTTTTGACCCCGTTTACTTTATTTTGTGTAGTTTTGAAAATAACTATAAACAACCGCACTGTCTAATTGTGGAAATTTTGTGGAGTATTTTTTCAAAGGTTTACCCATTCCACTCCGCCGTGTCGGGCAAAACAGTGCAGTTACCCACTTAATTAGTATAGGCTTTAACCCGCTTAAAAATTACTTTCACAAAAGCTTAAACTTTTTATTATATTTATTAAGGATAAGGTCAATAACTTACGCGAGGTTTACGAAAATGGACTACTCGTTTAATTTATACAATTCACTTGCGTCGGGCGGAGTTTGCCTCGCACTCAAAAAATCAATCCACGCTGCGGGCGAAATGCCCGTAATTTTATGTATCGGCAGCGACCTTTCCGTGGGCGACAGCCTGGGGCCCGTCACGGGAACTAAATTGAAGGAAAAGCTTTCGGGGCTGAACTGTTACGTTTACGGCACGCTGGCAAAGCCCATCACAGCGCACGAAGTAAAGTACATGAACGAATTTTTAAAGGCGACGCACCCCCAAAGTCCGATAATTGCGGTCGACGCCGCAGTCGGGCTTTCGGGCGATATCGGTTTAATCAAGGTTGCAAAGCGTGCAATGAAGCCGGGGAGCGGTGCGAATAAAAAGCTCAGCAAAATAGGCGACGTTTCGATTATGGGAATAGTCGCCGAGCGTTCGGTGTTTAACTACTCGCTTTTTTCGGCAACGCGACTGAATATAATTTATAAGATGTCGGAAATCATTTCCGAAGGCATTGCAACCTTTATCCTCGACAGGCTTCAAAACTCTGCCGAGCAGGTGAGTGCCGCAGCTTTCCGAAGCTTTCTGTAATTAATAAGGTAAAAAAGAGCCGCCGCGGTTAAAATTCCGCGGCGGCTTTAATTTTATAATTCAATAATCTTTTTATTTAACTTTTTCGCGTAATTGACGGTGTAAAAGGTACCGCCGCTGTTCTTTCTCAGAAAGCAGACCAGCAAATCACAGCTTTCAACTAAGTACCTGTCGCGGGCGTGCATACAGCCTTTATAGTACTCGTCGGAAAGAATCGTCACCTCGTCGCAGTTTTTCAATACGTTTTCGTACCTCGTTTTGTTTGCTTTGGAAAACGTTTGCGACTGTTCGGGACAGGGCAGACAGGCAATCAACCTGACGGGGTACTCCTTTTTGTAGTAAATCACACTCTCGGCGGCGGCAAGGTCAAAGCCCTGAGCCATTCCGCAGTAAAAGGTTTGAGTGCCGTTTTTTATGAGGTTTAAGATAACTCTGTCCAAAAGAGCGGGGTCGAAGTCATAGCAGGACAGAACTCTGTGACCGGTAAACGAGCATTTTTTATTATCGGAGCTTTCCATCACAGCGGGCTTTTCCTTTCCTTGCCCTGACCGCGTGGGTACTTTTCGGGCGTGGGCTTTATCTTTTTAATCTTTATAAGAGTTCTCTTTCCGCACTCGGGCAGCTCGTACTTTTTCACGCTCTCAATCTCGCCGCCTAAAATCTTAACAGCGTTCTTAGCTTCTTCAATCTCTTCGTCGGCTTCGCCCTTATAGGCGATAAAACTTCCGCCGACCTTTACGAAAGGCAGACAGTATTCGCACAAAGTGTTCAATCTTGCAACCGCTCTCGCACAGGCAATATCGAACTTTTCGCGCAAATTTTTGTTATGCGCCCCCTCTTCGGCACGGATATTCAGCACTTTTACACAATTTAAGGAAAGCTTGTCCACAACCCCCTCTAAAAAGCTGCATTTCTTGCCCGTGCTCTCTATCAAAGTGAACTTCAAGTCCTCGCGGACAAACTTCAAAGGTATGGAAGGAAACCCTCCGCCCGAACCTATTTCGACGACGTCGGCGTTTAAAGGAAACTCCTCTTCCCCTGCAAGGCTGTCCAGAAAATGCTTGTAAAATATACCTTTTTCGTCGCAAATCGCCGTAAGATTGTATAATTTATTACAGCTTAAAAGCATATCCTTAAAAGCCGTAAATTTATCCGAACATTTGTTTTTAATTAAGTCCGAGTATTTTTCCAAATCCATACCGTAAAAGTATACCATAAACCTTCGTAAAAAACAATACAAATTAATTCCACAGTAATATTTTTCCACAATTCACAAAAAACGGTGGACAAGTTTAAATTTTCTTTAAGCTCTTAAATTTTACCTTTCCCTCCCCTTTCAACCACCTATTTACTTATACCCTTTTCCACAAACGGTCAAGAAAATTATACACTCAAATTTTTATTCTTTTCCACAGCGTTAGCGCTCGTTTTTGTTGCTTTTTTTATATATTTTTGTTAATATAATAAGGAAAAGAAATTAAGGGCGCGTTTATTCACATTTCCACCGCCCCTAATATTATTTATACCATTTAAATTTTATAATAAAATAATAAACTTATACAGGGAGAAACTTATGAAAGCAGTTTGTGAAGGTATCGATTTATCGGATGCAGTTTTAAAGGTAGTAAAGGCTTGCGCCTCGAAAACCACCGTACCCGTTTTAGAGTGCATAAAAATTTCCGCAGTCAACGACACCCTCACTCTTTCGGCTACCGACGGAGAAATTTCCATACAGAAATCTATCAAGGCTGAAATTTACGAGGAAGGCGACGTTTGCGTTCCCGGCAGGTACTTTGCCGACTTTATCAAAAAGCTCGAGGGAGTTCAGATAACCTTATCGGCTGATAACAAGAAAATGGATATAATCTACGCCGACAGCCAGACGGACATGCAGATTTTATCCGCCGAAGATTTCCCCAAAATTGACTTAGATATCAAGGAAAACAGCTTCAGGTTAAAGACTGCCGATTTAAAGAAGTTCATATCTTCCACTTCGTTCTGCTGTGCGACGGACGATTCGCGCCCCATTTTAAAGGGCTGTCAGTTCGTAATTTCGGGCGACGACATCTGCGTGACCTCTCTCGATGGCTTCCGCCTTGCGACCGTAAAGGGAAAAGTTATCTCCTCTACTGGCGATTTGGAAATCGTTTGCCCTGCGAGAACGCTCGTTGAAATCGAGAAAATGATGTCCGACGCAGAAGAAGAAACCGAAGTGTTCGTTCAGCACGGTATGATTTTAGTTTCCGAAAAGGACACGGTTTTAACCTCCCGCCTCTACAACGGGGACTTTATCAAAAAGGAAAATATTATCCCCAGAGATTTCACTACCATTGTTACTGTAAATAAGGACGCCTTGAAGGCGAGTATCGAAAGAGCTGCAATTTTAGTCAGAAACGACAAAAACAGCTTAATCATTTTCGATATCGGCGGCGACAAGATAGAAATTTCCTCGAATTCCGATATTGGTAACGTTCAGGAGCCTGTAAAGGCAACGGTCAACGGAAAGGACGTAAGAATTGCAATGAACTCGAAGTTCATAATCGAGGCTGTAAACGCTTTGACCGAGGAAGAAATACTCCTCTCCTTCAACAACCAGATACAGCCGTTCACCTGCGAGAACTTAAAAGACAGGAACGGACTGTACTTAATTTTGCCCGTGAGAACGGCGAATAACGCTTGACTTTGAGTTTTTATAAATAGTATAATAAATACCGCCCTGCTTTCGGGGCGGAAGATTAACGATAATTATATAAAAGGAATAAAAAAATGAAAAGAACTTATCAACCTAAAAAAAGACAGAGAAGCAAAGTTCACGGCTTCAGAAAGAGAATGGCGACGACCGCCGGAAGAAAGGTATTGAAGAGAAGAAGAAACAAGGGAAGAAAGAAGCTTTCCGCATAACCCGTGATTTATAGAAGAATTAAAAAGAACACGGACTTTAAAAAGCTTTTCGGCAGGGGAAAAAGAGTATTTTCTCCCTGTATTACTTTATTGTATTTTCCGTCGGACAAGCTTTCAATGGGAATTGCCGTATCCAAAAAGCACGGCAAGGCCGTTCAGCGAAACAGGATTAAAAGACTTTTAAGGGCGGCGTTCACGGAAAATTGCAGTATTCTTTCAAAGCCGTACGACATAATTTTAATTCCGAAGGTTATGGACGACTACTCCTTCCACTCCTTTAAGGACAGCCTTTCAATCTGTTTCAAAAAGGTCAATCAATGGCAAAAAGACTGAAAAGGTTTTTTAAAACTTTAAGGCGCAAGGTGTTTAAACCCTTTATAAAAATGCTTTTGATGCGCCTTATAATCTTTTACCAGAAGCATCTTTCCCGTCATACCTGTATGTACAACCCGACCTGCTCGGAATACATGCTCCGCGCTTTAAACAACCACGGCGTAATCGTGGGGATAATTTTGGGAAGCTGGCGGCTTATAAGATGCAATCCTTTCACCAAAGGCGGATACGACCCCGTCCCTGAAAACTACTTCAAATTAAAGTGGGTCAAATAAAATGCGGTTTGCCGCAAAAAGATTTAATAAATGGGAATTTCAAACTTATTAAATAACGTATCGGTCGGATTTCTGGACGGCGTAGTCCTCGATAAAATCGGTATGTCGAACTTAAACTGGATAGGCAAAATTATTCAGTGGCTCATAGAGGGCATAGGCATCGTAGGCATAGGCATAATCGTATTTACGCTTATCCTCAAAACTATCGTCCTCCCTTTGGACGTGTTTTCAAGAATTAAAACCAAGAAGCAGTCCTTAATGATGGAAAAGATGCGTCCGCAGATGGAGAAGCTTCAGAAGCAGTACGCCAATGACAAGCAGATGTACAGCCAGAAGGTTATGGAGCTTCAGAAGCAGAACGGCTTTTCGATGATAGGCGCGTGCCTTCCCATGATAGTTTCACTCGTAATATTCATGGTAGTGTTCAGCGCGTTCTCCTCCTACTCCCAGCACGCAAACCTTAACACCTATAATAATATGGTGGAAGAATACAACGCAAGCGTTTCCCAGTACGTCTATACCGACGTCGACAATACGGTAATTCACGAGGACGGTTTTCTTATTGCCGAAACCGACCTTTCCACAAACAAAGTCGAATACAAAGTAGACTTCGACAGATTTATTGATTACTACAACGCGGACAAGTCCGAGGATAAGCTTGCTCTGCCCGAAGGCTTTGAAACCGTTAAAGCTTACTTCGATTCTTTGAACAGCGAAAGCGAGAAAAAGGAAGCAGTCGGAAACTATATCCGCGTAAGTGCGCGCAAGGCTTCGGCGGCATACTACCGCTCGAATAAAGCCGGCTTTATCTGGGTAGGCAACATCTGGTACCCCGACTCTATGTTAAATAAGGAAATGCCCAACTTCTCTAAATTCAGCTCGTCTATATCGAGGGCTGTCGGAAGCGGCGTCGACGCGTCGTACGAAGCTTCGTACAACGAGGTAGTTGCAAACTTAGGCAAGGAATTAAAAACCTTTAACGGATATTTCGTTCTTATCGTGCTTGCGATAGGTCTTATGTTCCTGCAGCAGTTCATCACCATGCGTTCGCAAAAGGCCGCGAACGATTTAAGCACGGTTGACGGCTCGGGCGCAAAGACCACAAAATGGATGATGATTTTAATGCCGGTTATCTACGGTATTTTCTCATTCTTCTACAGCGCGGCGTTCTCAATATACATGATAACCAACACTATATTCAGTTTGGTTACCACCCTGCTCATAAATAAAATTCTCGACGTTACTTTTAAGAAAAAGGAAGCACAGCAGGTTACGGTCCGCGCGGCAGGCGCAAACTCCAAAAACAGAAAGAGGTTAAAGTAAAATGACAGAACAGCAAAATGAATTTACCGCCAAGACGGTTGACGAGGCGATAGCCGAAGGACTTAAAGCGCTCGGCATAACCTTGGACGAAGCAGAAATCACCGTCCTCGAAGAAGGCAGAAAAAAGCTTTTCGGCTCGGTTAAGGCAAAGGTTATTGTAAAGAAAAGACGTTCGGACGCGGTCCGCGCAGCTGAATTTATCGACGGACTTATGGAAGTTCTCGGCGTAGCAGCGGCAACGGAAATTTCCGAAGACGACGAGCTTATCAAAATAGAAATCAAGACCACCCAGTCATCAAGGGTAATCGGCAAACGCGGCGAAGTTTTAGACGCCGTTCAGTGCATGGCAGGCGCGGTTGCGAATATCGGCAGGGACGATTATAAAAAGGTTGTAGTCGACTGCGAAAGCTACCGCACCCAGCGCGAGGACACGTTGAAAGCGCTTGCGGAAAAGCTTGCAGTCAAGGCAGTTGAAAAGGGCAGAAAAATGATTTTAGAGCCCATGAACCCTTACGAAAGGCGCATTATTCACTCCGCCCTTGCTGACAACACGGAAGTTAAAACCATATCCGAAGGCAAAGAGCCTTACAGATATATTGCGGTAATTCCCAACAACGCAAAGCCCTATGACAAGGGCTTGAGATACGACAGAAAGAAACCCGACGGTGAAAAGCACTTCGACAAACGCGACAGGCGCGACGGTGACAGACCCCGTGGCGACAAGAAGTTCGACAAGCGCGACGGCGGCAGACGTTCTTCAGGCGGCGGCGCAAAGCGCGGCAAGAAGGAAATTCACTTCGGTACGTTCTTAGGCAACAGCAATTCGCAGAAGCCCGAAGAAACCGAAGCACCCGACAAAACAGAAGAATAATATTTAAGCTTGATATGCTGTCGGCTGAACAAGCGCGATAGCAATTAAGATACAGGATGGTTTTCGGCTCAACACATCCCTTTAAAAAAACCGAGGAGAAGCAAATTATAAAAATTGCGGACGGTTTTTTACCGTCCGCTTTTTTAAGCCGTAATTTGCAAAAAACAAAATGAAAAACATTTTCACCACCAAACGCCTGTGCCGCGCCGGAGTTATTGCCGCGCTGTACGTCGCACTCACCTACGCCTTCGGCGCTATCGCCTATAACGGCATTTTGCAGATACGCCCCGCCGAAGCGCTGACAATTCTGCCCCTCTTCTTCCCCGAGGCAGTACCCGCATTATGGGTCGGCTGTATGCTCGCAAACTTAGGCTCGCCGTTCATAATGTACGACGTACCCATCGGCGGACTTGCAACGCTCGTTGCCGCACTTCTTACGTACGGCGCAGGCAGACTTATCAAAAACCGCATACTCAAAATCGCGGTCGGCGGTTTCTTCCCCATAATTATCAACGCGTTTATAATTCCCGTCGTAATCGTATTCCTCTGCGGCGGCTCGGACGGATATTCTTCCGCCAACGTCGCATACTGGACGTTCTTCGGCTCTATGTGCGCGACGGAAAGCTTGTGGATATACGTCTTGGGCGCACCGCTGTTCTTCGCTATTGACCATTTAAGGAACAAGGGCGTATCTGTGTTCACCGACGGCAAAAAACCGCTAACCGAAAACAATGAACAACAAACCGAACAATAAAATAAAGCGCCCGCGCGGAAGATATGCGCGGGCGCGTTTTTATTTAAAATCAAATACTTAATTTTTTATAAAAGTCTTTTAAATACGGCTTAGTTGCTTGTATCATTTCATTGAAAAGCTTGCGCGCATCGTCAACGCCGAGCGTGGAGCATAACGGCTGATTTACGAACGAGGCGAAAATTTCTTCGAGGTTTCTCGTCTTAATTCCGTGATAACACGTTTCTATATTCATAGCGTTTCTGTACACAAGGTTAGTCACAGCCTTCGGCAACGGGTTGGCACAAACGGGCTTAACGCTGTCCGAGTCGAACACGCAGTTCGTTTCCACAATCGTACCCAAAGGCATATCGGGCATCTGCCCCCGGTTGGGCATATTCACATTTGAAACCACTTTTCCCCTGCCGAGTATCGCCTGTATTAAAACGGTCGCTTCCTCGTCCGAACGCTTAACGTTCACGGGCTTTTTACCGCTCGCCATAAGCTCGCTTTCCGCAATTAAGTCGGACTGCGTCTTTCGGCGGTAGTCCACGCTCGTCAGATGATACAGCCACTTTTCCGCCGTTTCGGGGTTCTTTAAATACCAGTCGGCGTTCATAAATTCAACCAAGTGCCTGTCGCCTGCTGCGGCAAGTACGCCATACCGCTTGAACAAATCCATCTTGACTTTGTTGCCGTATAAAAAGGGATTATTCTTAAAATCGTCGGGCGCAAACCCAAGCTGTTCGCCGTACCCCTTTTCGTAGTACTTTTCCATAAACGAGGGCAACAGCGCCAACAGGTCGACGTCTTTATACTTCGCCTGCGTTATCCACGTAAAGTGGTTTACGCCGCTCGCGTCTATCGTAATTTCGTGCCTGTCGGGGCGCGGAATATTCAGCTCTTCCTTTGCCACGCAGCATAAAAATTCCTGCGCGTGGAACACCTCGTGACAGCACCCGAACGCTTTGATTTCGGGGAAAATATCGTACAGCGTTTTCGTGCAAATCGTCATAGGATTGGTGAAATTTATTACCCACGCGTCGGGACAAACGCGCGCAATTTCGCTTGCGAAATATTCGTAGAGCGGCACCGTGCGCATAGCGCGCAGAACTCCGCCGGGGCCGACCGTATCGCCTACGGCCTGATATATGCCGTACTTTTCTGGCAAATGCACGTCCGCAGCCATTTCGTCAAGCGTTGCCGGCAGTATCGAGCAGACCACGAAGTCCGCACCCTTCAAAGCGGTTTCAAGCTTTGTGCATACGGTGTATTTCCACTTGGAAACCGTGCGGCTGTCGGCGTTTATTTTATCGCCTATTTTCCTGTTCCTCTCCGCCGCAGGGATATCTATATCGTATAAAGCAATCTCGCCGCAAAGTCCTTCGGTCAAAGCTAAGTCGTACATAAATACGCGCGCCCACATTTTTGAGCCGCCGCCTATATATGCAATTTTTATATTCTTCATTTTCCTCTCCTATATAGTAAATTATAATACCGCTTCGCCTTAAAGTCAATAAGTAAAATAAAAAGCCGACCGCGCTGAAATTGCGCGGTCGGCTTATATTATAGGGTCAATTCAGATTATTTCTTAGCTGCGGGTTTTTTAGCCGCGGTCTTTGCGGTAGCTTTCTTTTCCGCAGTCTTGGCAGTAGCCTTAGCCGCCGTCTTTGCAGCGGGTTTTTTAGCGGCCGCTTTCTTCGCGGGCTTTTCCGCCTTGGGCTCAACGTAGCAGTTTGCTTTTAAGGTTGCAAGGCAGTCCCAAAGCTCTTGGGGAATTCTGTCCTTGATAGAGTTGTTGTAGTAAGCTTCGATTTCCTCGGCTTCCTTCGACCACTTCTCTTTGTCAACTGCAAGAATTTCTTTGAGCGAATCAACGGTGAAGGGCTTGCCTTCCGCAATGTTATAGTCAAGCTCGGAAATGTCGATATCCTCAGCCTTGGGCACGTAGCCTATCGCCGTTTCCTCGGCGTCGATGGGGCTTTCGCCGCAACGCTTCAATATCCACTCTAAAACGCGCATATTGTCGCCGAAGCCGGGCCACATAAAGTTTCCGTCCGCGTCCTGTCTGAACCAGTTTACGTTGAAAATCTTGGGAGGGTTTTTAACCTTCGCGCCCATATCAATCCAGTGCTTGAAGTAGTCGCCCATATGATAGCCTGCAAAGGGCTTCATTGCCATGGGGTCGTGACGGAGAACGCCCGTTGCGCCCGTAGCCGCCGCAGTCGTTTCCGAGGACATTGCCGAGCCGATAAATACGCCGTGGTTCCAGTCTCTCGACTGATATACGAGCGGAGTAGTCGATGCGCGTCTGCCGCCGAAGATTATCGCCGAAAGAGGCACGCCTTCCTTGGAGTTGAAGTCGGGCGAAACGCAGGGGCAGTTTTCCGCAGGCGCGGTGAAACGCGAGTTGGGGTGCGCCGCGCAGGTCGACTTGTCGTGTTTGTCGAACTTTTCGCTGTTCCAGGGCTTACCCGTCCAGTCAATGCAGTGTTCGGGCAATTCCTTGGTAAGTCCTTCCCACCACACTGTCATATTGTCGGTGTTAAGCGCAACGTTGGTGAATATCGTTCCGCGCTTTGTAGATTCCAGCGCGTTGTAGTTGCTGTGTTCGTTGGTGCCGGGAGCAACGCCGAAGAAACCGTTTTCGGGGTTGACCGCCCAAAGCCTTCCGTCCTTGCCTACTCTTATCCATGCGATGTCGTCGCCAACGCACTCGATTTTGAATCCCTTATCGAGGTAGTGCTTGGGGGGAATAAGCATTGCAAGGTTGGTCTTGCCGCACGCCGAGGGGAACGCCGCCGCGACGTATTTCTTTTCGCCGTCGGGATAAGTAACGCCGAGTATAAGCATATGCTCAGCCATCCAGCCCTCGTTCTTGCCGAGGTAGGAAGCTATAC
>CAMWPZ010000014.1 GCA_947176305.1 uncultured Clostridia bacterium | reverse complement strand
GCATAGAAGGCGGTTGTAACTGCCAGTTTGCGTTGAATCCCGATTCGTTCGAATATTCGGTCATTGAAGTCAACCCCAGAGTATCGCGCTCATCCGCGCTTGCTTCAAAAGCGACGGGCTACCCCATAGCAAAGGTTACTACGCAGATTGCGCTCGGCTATACACTTGACGAGATTAGAAACGACGTTACGGGTAAAACCTTCGCCTGCTTCGAGCCGACTTTGGACTACGTTGTGGTTAAGCTTCCCAAATGGCCTTTCGATAAATTCCTGTACGCAAAGCGCAGCTTGGGTACGCGTATGAAGGCTACGGGCGAGGTCATGGCGATAGGCACGAGCTTTGAAATGGCCATAATGAAAGCCGTGCGCGGTGCGGAAATTTCCGTCGCAACGCTAAACTTGCCCAAGTTTTTAAAGCTTACGGATAATGAAATAGAGGAAAAGCTTCACGAGCTTTCCGACGAAAGGCTGTTCGTCGTATATCAGGCGATAAAGCGCGGTTTCCCTATCGAAAAAATTTACTCCATTACAAAAATCGACGAGTGGTTCTTAAACAAGCTCAAAAATCTTGCGGACTACGAAAAAGAAATTTGCGGAACGGCGATAAGCAGAGAGCAATACTTAAAAGGCAAAAAGCTCGGCTATCCCGATAACGAAATTCAAAAGATTTCTGGCAATCCCTTGCCTGCGCACAGGAACGCAGTTTTTAAAATGGTTGATACCTGCGGAGCGGAATTTTCCGCGCAGACGCCGTATTTCTATTCTACCTACGACGATAAGGAGCACGACGAGGCAAAGCAATTCGTTGAAAACAGCACGAAAAAGCGCATAATAGTTATCGGCTCGGGTCCTATCAGAATAGGTCAGGGCATAGAGTTTGACTATTCGTCCGTTCACTGTGTTTGGGCGCTTAAACGGCTTGGCTACGAAGTTATAATTATAAACAATAACCCCGAAACAGTTTCAACCGACTTCGATACGGCGGACAGGCTGTATTTCGAATCGCTTACGCCCGAAGATGTGCAGAACGTTATCGATATAGAAAAGCCGTACGGAGTGGTTATAACCTTCGGTGGACAGACGGCGATTAAGCTTTGCAGTTACCTCGATAAAAAGGGTATAAGAATACTCGGAACGCCTGCGGACAGCGTTGACCTTGCAGAGGACAGGGAAAGGTTTGACGCGCTTTTAGAGCAGTTCGGTATAGCAAGACCCAAGGGGCTTACCGTTATGACTGGGGAAGAAGCCGTTCGCGCGGCGGAAACCTTGGGTTATCCCGTGCTTTTGCGCCCGTCGTACGTTATCGGCGGACAGAATATGACCATAGCCTTTACGCAGAACGATATCGAAAGGTATATGGACGTAATACTTGCGCAGAAAATAGAAAACCCCGTGCTTTGCGACAAATACCTTATGGGTACCGAGCTTGAAGTTGACGCTATATCCGACGGTACGGACGTGCTTATCCCCGGAATAATGCAGCACATTGAAAGGGCGGGCGTCCATAGCGGCGACTCGATTGCGGTATATCCGCCGTATAATTTAAGCGACGCAATGCTTAGAAAGGTAGTGGATATTTCAACCAAGCTTGCAATTTCGTTGAAGACCAAGGGTCTTATAAATATTCAGTACCTCATTTACCATAACGAGTTGTACGTTATCGAAGTCAACCCGAGGGCATCGAGAACTATTCCTTATATTTCAAAGGTTACGGGCGTTCCCATGGTTGACCTTGCAACGCGCATACTCGTGGGCGAAAAGCTTAAAGACTTAGGCTTCGGTACGGGGCTTTATCCTAACTCGCCGTACGTTGCCGTTAAAGTTCCTGTGTTCTCGTTTGAAAAATTAAACGACGTAAACTCTCAGCTCGGACCCGAAATGAAGTCCACGGGCGAAGTTCTGGGCATAGGTAAAACTATAGAGGAAGCGCTTTTCAAGGGTTTGGTTTCCGCAGGATTTAATATGAAGCATCCGACGAAGCACAACCCTTCGGGAATTTATTTTACGATTAACGACCAAGACAAGTTTGAAATTATAAACATAGTCAAAAAGTTTGCCGACTTGGGCTTGACGCTGTACGCGACGAAAGGTACCTGCAACGTCATAAAGAGTTTGGGTTTGGAGTGCAACGAGGTTGCAAGACTTTCTTCAAACGAAGAAATTTTCAAGCTTATGGACGAGGGTAAAATCGACTATATCGTCTATACGGGCAAAACCGATGTTGAGTCAATTTCCAACTATATAAGCCTGCATCATCACGCGATACTTCTCGGAATTACAGTGCTTACTTCGCTTGATACGGCGAACGCGCTTGCCGACGTTATAGCGGGAAGATATAATCAGTTCAATACCGAGCTTGTGGATATAAACAATTTAAGAAAAGAAAAATTGAAGCTCAATTTCTGCAAAATGCACAGTTGCGGAAACGATTATATTTTCTTTAACAATATGGATGACAAAATAACCTGCCCCGAATCGCTTGCGATAAACTTTTCCGACAGGCATTACGCTATCGGCGCCGACGGTGTTGTTATGATAGAAAAATCACAGGTTGCCGACGCTAAGATGCGTGTATTCAACCGTGACGGAAGCGACGGCGGTATGGCGGCAAATCCTTTGAGGTGTGTTGCAAAATACCTTTTCGATAACGCCTATGCCGGTGAAAAGATGTCCATTGAAAGCAGCAGTGGAGTGAAGGAGCTTTCCGTCAACTCGTTCAACGGCAAGGCAAGCTCGGTTTCGGTAAATCTCGGAAAGCCGCAGTTTGACGGAAGATTAATTCCCTCTAAATTCGACGGTGAGGTTATAAATAAATCAGTTGATTTCGGCGGTACGCAGTACAATATAACGCTTGTAAACGTTGGTAATCCGCACTGCATAATTTTCTGCGATAAGGTTGAAGATATCGACCTCGACGCGCTCGGACAGCAGATTATCGAAAGCGGATATTTCCCTCAGGGCGTATACGTGGAGTGTGTGCGCATAGTTAACAACGTTACGGTTAAGATGCGCGTTTGGGAACGCGGAAACGGCGAAACGTGGTCTTGCGGAACGGCTGCCGCGGCGGCTGCGGTTGCGGCTGTAAGAAACGGCAAGTGTCTTTACGGTGAAATTATTACCGTTAAGCTTAAAGGCGGAGATTTGTTTGTTAAATACGGTGAAAACGGCGTAGAACTTGACGGCGCTGTAAAACAGTCTTTCGAAGGTCTTATTGAAATTTAATGATATATCTCGATAACGCGGCAACGGAAAAGCCCGATAAAAAATGCATAACCGCGGCGGAAAAATATTTGTTTGAAGAATACTTTAATCCGTCGGGACTGTATAAAAGCGGCTATAATCTGCACCTTGAATTAAAGGAAGCAAGGCGCAATATTTTAACGCGCATAGCTGACGAAAACAATTTTTCGCTAGTCTTTACTTCGGGCGGCACGGAGGCCGACAATCAGGCTGTTTTCTGCGGCGGAAGGCGCGGAAACGTTGTCACAACTTCTGGCGAACATTCGGCAATATTTTCTGCCGTGAACGAGCTGAAACAGCGCGGAATAGAAATTCGGTTTGCAAATTTAAATTCCGACGGCAGTGTGAACGAAGAACATCTTTTAAGCCTTGTTGACGAGAAAACTTCGCTCGTTTCTGTTATTCACGTCAACAATGAAACGGGCGCAATAAACGATATTTTTTCTATTGCTCAGAAGGTAAAAGAGAAGAATAAATACACGCTTTTTCATTCGGACGGAGTACAGGCTTTCGGTAAAATTGCGTTTAAACTTAATAATAATATAGACTTATATACAATCAATGCGCATAAAATAGGCGCAATTAAGGGTTGCGGCGGTTTAATCAAGAAAAAGAATTTGCAGATTAAGCCGTATCTTTACGGCGGCGGACAGGAGCAGGGGCTTAGAAGCGGTACGGAAAACGTATTCGCGGTAAAGTGTTTTGAATTCGCCGCGCTTGACAGATATTCGAAGCTTGAAGAAAATTATAAAAAAGTTTCCGAATTGAATAAAACAATGCGTAAACTTTTGGACAGTGAATTATTTACGGTTCTATCGTCCGAAAACGCTTCGCCGTATATTCTGAGCATTGCCGCCAAAGGCGTTCGAGGTGAAACTATACTGCACGAAGCGGACGATAACGGACTGATTATCGGAACCGGCTCGGCTTGCTCTTCCAATCAGAAAAAGCGCTATTCGCGCGTTGTATTATCGTGCGGAGTCGACGAAATTACGGCGGACGGAGTGCTGAGAATAAGCTTTTCACCCGAGAATACTTTGGAAGAAGTTAAAGCGGCGGCAGATATTTTAAATAAAATAGTTGCGAATAGAAAACGGATAATGGCATAAAAATGGAAAAAGTAATTATAATCAGATATTCCGAACTGCATCTTAAAGGTAAAAACCGCGGTTGGTTTGAACGGGTTTTTGCTGTGAATATGGAAAAGAGCCTTAAAGGAACAAAGCACGAAATTCACCGTCACAGCGGCAGATATTTAATTGAAAACTTTAACGAAAAGGATATTCAGCTGATTTGCGATAAGCTTAAAAAAGTTTTCGGAATACACTCTTACAGCGTCGCACTGAAAGTTTCAACCGATATGGACGAAATTTTTAAGGCGGCAAAAGAGGTATCCTTTAAAGACGGCTCGTTTAAGGTTGAAACGCATCGTGCGGATAAATCGTTTCCTCTAAACTCAATGCAGATAAGCGCGGAAATCGGCGGAAGACTTTTGGATATTAATGAAAAGCTTAAAGTTGACGTGCATAATCCGCAGTTTATAATCAATATTGATTTGCGTGAAAACGGTACGGCGCTTGTATTCAACGAATTTTTCAAAGGCGCAGGCGGTATGCCCGTAGGAACTTCGGGGAAGGGGCTTTTGCTAATATCAGGCGGAATTGACAGCCCAGTAGCAGGGCATATGATTGCCAAGCGCGGAATGGTTTTAGAAGGTATTCATTTTCATAGCTATCCATATACGAATATGCAAGCAAAGGAAAAGGTTATCGAGCTTGCGAAGACCCTTTCCGTATATACCTGTGGTATGAATTTGCATATAGTTTCCGTCACGCATATTCAGGAAGAAATACACAAGAAATGTAACGGCGATTATATGGTAACGCTTCTGCGCCGCTTTATGATGCGGATAGCCGAGCAAGTTGCCGAAAAATGCGGAGCGCAGTGCCTTATTACGGGCGAAAGCTTAGCGCAAGTTGCAAGCCAAACGGTGGAGGGTATGACCTCGTCGAACAGCGTTATAAAAAACCTGCCGGTTTTAAGACCGCTGTGCGGTTTTGATAAGGACGAAATAATAGAGCGCAGCCGAGCAATCGGAACTTACGATATTTCAATTCAACCCTATGAGGACTGCTGCACGGTGTTCTTGCCTAAGCATCCCGTAACTCGCCCGAAGCTTGCGGATGTCTTAGCGGAGGAAGCAAAGCTTGACGTTGATAAACTATTAAACGAAGCGATGGCTACGTTGGAAATAATTAAAATATAAAATGAAGGCGCCGAATAATCGGCGCCTTTTTCTTATTGATTAAACCAGTCCTTTTGTGCAATATCCGGAATTTTAATCTGCGGTGACTGACCGTCTTTTGAAAGATTTACGGAAGGCAGCTTAATTTCTTGTCCGCAGAATTTCCCGTCGGCATTTTCAAAGTAGGGGGTAACGGTATAGGTGTAGAAACCGTCCTCGGGGCTGTCGGAAATTAGGTTTTGCCATTTTCCATTGTAAATTTCCTCAGTTTTGCTGTTTTTTGTACGTTTTATAATATAAGAGTAGTACTTCGCGTGACATAATTCGATGTTTACCGTGCCGTTTTGTACCGAAATCGTAGGAATAGGAATAGATGGTGAGGAAAATTTAGTCGACTGTTCCTTGGGTTCGTTTCCTTCTAAAACTTTTACGGTTAAAACGTTAAGCTTGGGGCAAAGTGTATCGCAGAGAATTATTTTATCGTTGTCCTCATAATCTTCTTTGTCGATATTCACGCTCACCGTTCCGGAAGTAGTATCAAGCTTTTGCGGTGTGTGTTCGGAGTATAGCATTTGCAGGGTTGATTTTGCAATTTCACAGCACTGGTTGCCGCCCGTAATTTGTGTGCGGTCGTTGTCCTTATCGCCAAGCCATACCGCAATACAGTTTTCAGCGGTGTAGCATACGGTGTATGCGTCAGTGTTGCCTTCTGAATTTCCGCACGTTCCGGTCTTTGCCGCAACATCATAGGTTAAATTTTTTAACTTTTTAGCCGTGCCGCTTTTAGCAGTGTCTATGAGCATTTCGTTCATGAGCGAGCACGTGCCTTGGGAGTAGACGTTGTTTTTTGCGCTCTCGTGCTTATATAAAATTTCTCCGTCGTTTGAAACTATTTCTTTTATGAACCTTGAAGGGCGATAGGAGCCGCCGTTAGGGAAAATCGAGTAGCGGTCCGCAAGCTCCTGTAGGGTTAAACCGTACTTCATTCCGCCGAGAGCGAGAGAAAGGTTTTTTTCGTCGTCGTCGAGCTTTAAATTCATTGCGGTAAGATATTTTTCGGTTTTATCAACCGTAAGTGCATTCAGAGTTTTGACTGCGGGCACGTTGTAGCTGTATTTCAAGCTGTCGGCTACGGTGACGAAACCGTGATATTTTTTATCGAAGTTTTCGGGCGAGTAGCCGCCGTAATCGATTTTTTCATCTAAAATTCTGGTGAAAGTGTTAATCTGCTTTTCTTCCAAAGCGGGTGCGTACACGAAAATGGGTTTAGCGGTGGAGCCTATTTGTCTTTTTGCACCGTTAATTGAGGACTTGTATGCGGAAACTCCGCCCGTAGCGTTATCCGTAATAATAACCGAACTGTCGCAAGGGTAGTCCAGGTTTTCTATAAAATTTTGCTCGTCGGGTTTAAGATAAGTCTTTATAATACAGCCATTCGTCAGTGCATAGTGGTTAAAGTCGATTTCTTCAAGCTCGTCAAAAACAGCGTTAAGATAGTCGCCGCATTTATTGTCGGTTACCTGCCTTTTTGCGTTCAACGGTGTTTTTATCGCATTGTTGTAAGTTTCCTCGTCGATAAAGCCGCAGGTTTTCATACTTTTTAAAACAGTGTTTCTGCGGGCAAGGCTTTTTTCGGGGTTTTTGAACGGCGAAAAATTGTTGGGCGAAGTCAAAAGTCCGACGAGTGTTGCGCTTTCCTCAAGATTGAGGGTTTCGGCTTTTTTATCGAAATAGAACTGCGCCGCGCTCTGCAAACCGTAACAACTGTGCCCGAAATATATGGTATTCAGATACATTTCGAGAATTTGGTTTTTGGAGTATTTGCTTTCCAACTTTTTGGTAAGCTTAATTTCCTTGAGCTTGCGCTTGATTGTTTTATCGTTGGAAAGGTGGGTGTTTTTAATTAACTGCTGACTTATCGTCGAAGCGCCTTCTTTAAACGAGCCTGCGGCAATATTTTTGAAAAAAGCTTTAACCATGCGCTTATAATTCAGCCCGTTATGAGAATAGAACGTTCTGTCCTCGGACGCTATAAACGCGTTTACGGTGTGCGGCTGTAAATCTTCCAGCGCAACGCTCTTGTTTTTATCGTCAAGCGATGCGCTGATAACTTCGTTGCCGTTATCGTCGTAGATTATAACCTTTTGACCTGCGCCCGTCAGCTTGTTTGCATCAAGCACGGCGTCTTTCGTTATTATCGTAAAGGTCAATAATAGCGTTCCGAAAACTGCTAAAAGGCTTAAAAATATAATGGTCAGAATTTTCAAAAGTTTCGTCATTAAAATTAGTATTTATAAAATTAAATAATTGTTGCAAATCTATTGAAAAAAAACTGTGAAAATTGTATAATTAAAAGGAATATACCGAGGTTTTTTGAAAATGTCCGAAAAGAAAAGATTTCATATAGTAACGTACGGGTGTCAGATGAACGTGCACGAATCTGAAAAGATTGCGGGCATGCTCAGTGAACTCGGATATACGAATTGCGACGAAATGGAGTCGGCTGACGTAGTTGTTTTCAATACCTGCTGTATTAGAGAGAATGCGGAAAACCACGCTTTCGGTAATATCGGTATGCTGAAAAAGCTTAAAGCCGACAAGAAGGATATGATAATTGCCGTGGGCGGGTGCCTAACGCAGCAGATGGGAAAGGCTGAAAACCTGCACGATAAATTTCCCTACGTCGACGTTATTTTCGGCACACATAACTTACATAAGTTAAAGGACTATATTCTTTTAAAACGCACGCAGAAAAAAGCCGTTATAAATATCGAGGACGACGACGGAAGTATTTTCGAAGGTGACAACCCGCTCAGGACAAGTTATCCAAATGCGTGGGTGAATATAACTTACGGTTGCAATAATTTTTGCAGTTATTGCATAGTGCCGTACGTTCGCGGCAGGGAAAGAAGCCGAAAAGCCCAGAATATAATCGCGGAAGTTGAAGAACTGGTTAAACAGGGTTATAAAGAAATCACTCTTTTAGGGCAGAACGTAAATTCCTACGGAAACGGCACGGACGAGCCGTCGTTCCCTGAGCTTTTGGAAAGAATTGCGAATATTGAAGGGAAGTTCAGGCTTCGGTTTATGACGAGTCATCCGAAAGATTTTTCGGAAGAGCTTGCAAAGGTAATTGCCCGAAATTCTAAAATCTGTCATTGCGTTCATTTGCCGGTGCAAAGCGGCTCAAATGAAATTTTAAAGGCAATGAACAGAAAATATACCGCGGAAGATTACCTTGAAAAAATTGAAATACTCAAAAAATACGTACCCGACTGCACGGTTACGACTGATTTGATTGTGGGCTTTCCCAACGAAACGGAAGAGGACTTCGAGGCAACGCTAAACCTTGTAAAAAAGGTAGGATATTCTTCGGCGTTTACTTTTGTCTATTCCAAGCGTGACGGAACGGTTGCGGCGAAAATGCCCAACCAAATTCCCGAAGATATAAGTAAGCGCAGGATAATGAAGCTTGTGGAGCTTGTCAACTCTTTAACCCGCGAACAGTCAGCAAGCTACGTCGGCAAGGCCGTGGAAATTCTCTGCGAGGATTACGACAAGAAGAAGGGTATGTACTGCGGCAGGGACGAATACGGCAGAATGTGCTACTTTGAAAGTGAGAATAACGCAATCGGTGAATTCGTAAACTTGAAAATAACAAAAGCAAACGGCATTTCGCTTTACGGCGAACGCATTTAAAGGACAATATATGGCACTTTCACAAATGATGCAACATTATTTTTCCGTCAAGGAAAGATATAAGGACTGTATAATTTTTTACAGACTCGGCGACTTTTACGAGATGTTTTACGAGGATGCGATAAAGGCTTCGGAAATGCTCGATTTAACGCTGACAGGGCGCGACTGCGGACTTGAAAAGCGTGCGCCTATGTGCGGCGTTCCGCATCATGCGGCGGATGCTTATATTGCTAAGCTCGTTTCCCTTGGTGAAAAGGTTGCGATATGTGAACAGCTTGAGGATGCTTCGGCAACCAAGGGAATAGTTGCTCGCGACGTCGTAAGAGTTGTTACTGCAGGGACGATTACCGATGACGAGCACCTTGACGAAAAGACTAGCAATTACGTTTGTTGCGTTTATAAAAGTGAAAACCACGTTGCCATGGCTTGGGCGGATATAACGACGGGCGAATTGTCCGCTACGGAGTACTCGGGGGATAATTGTGTCACACAGAGTACTATGCAGATGGTTAAAATCGGAGTAAAAGAAGTAATTTGCAATGACGATATGCTATTTGCCGTGCGTGAAGAGCCTTTAATAACGCGTGGGGTATTGCCGCATTTTTCAAGTTATCCTGCGTGGGCTTTCAATTATTCCGCAGCTGAAAGAACGCTGCTTGCGCAGTTCAACGCAAAAACGCTTTCGGCTTATTCTATTGCGGACAGGGTTTATGCGGTCAGCGCGGCGGGTGCTCTTATCGAATATCTGAAAGAAACACAGATGCACGCGCTCAAAAATATCGACAATGTTAAGTTCGTCGTTAGCGACAGTTATTTGCAGCTTGACGCTACAGCAATAAAAAATTTAGAACTTGTTAAAACTCTCGGCGACGGTAAGAAGTACGGCTCGCTTATCTGGCTTCTGGATAAAACGCAGACTGCAATGGGTGCAAGGCTTTTAAACAACGGAATATTATATCCGTTTGCAAATAAAAAAGATATCGATTACAGGCTTGACGGAGTTGAGGAGTTGTTTAATTCCACGGTTATAAGGCTGGGGCTTATCGACTTATTAAAGAGCGTAAAGGATATTGAAAGGCTGACGGGCAAAATCAGTAATAACAACATAATGCCCAAGGACTGCATTGCGCTTGCAGATTCCGTTTCGGTAATTCCAAACATTAAATTCCAGCTTTCGGGCTTTAAATCAAAGATACTTTGCGATATTTCCGAAAATCTTTTGGATATGTCGGAAGTTGCCGAGCTTATCGGAAACGCTATAAACCCCGACCCGCCCTTACAGATGAAGGAAGGCGGCTATATAAAAGAGGGGTATAACGCACAGCTTGACGAGCTGAGGGCGATAAAAAAGAACGGCAGCAAAATGATACTGGAAATGGAAGCGCGCGAACGCGACGCGACTGGTATCAGAACGCTGAGAATTAACTATAACAGGGTTTTCGGTTATTACATAGAGGTTACGAAGTCGTTTTGCGACAAGGTGCCTTTAAATTATCAGCGCAGGCAAACGCTTACCAACGTTGAAAGGTATTCCACCGAAGAATTGCAGGAGCTTGAGCAGAAAATTCTCGGAAGTGAAGAGGCTGCGCTCAAGCTTGAATGGAATATATACGAGTCAGTCAAAGCAGTTTTAAGCGAAAATATAAATAAGCTGAAAACAATATCCTCGGCAATGGCAATTTTAGACTTATTGATAAGCTTTGCCGAGGTTGCAAAAAACAACAGATACGTCCGTCCCGAAATAGTTGAAAGCAGTAAACCGCTGATTATAAAGGAAGGACGTCACCCCGTCGTTGAAGTAATTTCTAAGGAAAGGTTTATCGCAAACGATACCGTTCTCGACGAGGGCGAAAACCGTACTATGATTTTGACAGGCCCGAATATGGCCGGTAAAAGCACGTATATGCGGCAGACCGCTATTATTTCTATTATGGCTCATTTGGGAAGCTTCGTCCCTGCAAAATCTGCGCAGATACCTCTTATCGATAGAGTGTTTACGAGGGTGGGCGCAAGCGATAACTTGATTTCCGACCAGAGTACTTTTATGGTTGAAATGATAGAGGTCGCGTCCATTTTGCAGAACGCCACAAAACACAGCCTTTTGATTTTGGACGAGGTCGGAAGGGGTACGAGCACTTACGACGGTCTTAGCATTGCATGGGCGGTTATCGAGCATTTGACTAAAAATATCGGCGCTAAAACGCTGTTTGCAACACATTATCACGAGCTTACTGACCTTGAAAATAAGCTTGAAGGAATTAAAAACTATAAAATTTCCGTCAAGGAAGTTAACGGCGGCGTGGTATTTTTAAGAAAAATTATGCGCGGCGGTGCGAATAGAAGCTTTGGTATTGAGGTCGCTTCGCTTGCCGGAGTTCCGCAGGCGGTAACTGATAGGGCGAAGGTCATTCTTAAACATATCGAAAACGGCGACAGAGAGTTTGAGAAAGTTATAGAAACCGACACGGAAGAAAAACAGCTTACCGAAGTGGAAAAGATATTAAGCGAAATCAATATGGACGGAGTTTCGCCCATGCAGGCGTTTTTGCTTTTAAGCGATTTGGTAGAGAAGGTTAAATCATGAAAATAAACGTTTTAAGTAAAAGTGTTTATAACAGAATAGCCGCAGGCGAAGTTATCGATAGGCCGTATTCAGCCGTAAAAGAGCTGGTTGAAAACAGCCTTGATTCGGGTGCGGACAAGATTGAAATCCATATCGAACAGGGCGGAAAGCAACTGATAAGAGTAATTGATAACGGCTGCGGAATAGAGCGCGACGATATGCGCGCCGCGTTTTTACCGCACGCGACGAGCAAGATTAAATGTGCGGAAGATCTGGAGAAGATAACGACGCTCGGCTTTCGCGGCGAAGCGCTTGCAAGTATTTCCGTTATAGCGCGCGTTGAACTCGTTTCGGCGACCGAAGGGAACGGCGCGTTTAAAGTTTATTGTGAGGACGGTAAAGTCAGCTCGGCTGAGCCTGCCGCGCTTGAAAAGGGTACGGATATAACCGTCCGCGACTTGTTCTATAATACGCCCGTCCGCGCAAAGTTTTTAAAGACGGATAAAAAGGAAGAAAGCGATGTTACAAGCTTTATTATCCGCTATATTTTAGGTAACCCGACGGTTTCGTTCCGCTATTTTGTAGACGGAAAGCTCACCCTGCAATCTACGGGCGAGGGGCTTGACGAGGCTATGGTGCAGGTATACGGCGCGAAAACCGTATCGCAATGTATTAAAATAAACGCTAAAAAGGACAATATAAGCGTTCACGGCTTTATAGGAAACCAGAATTTCTTTAAGCCGAATAAAACTTATCAGAGCCTGTTTTTAAATGGCAGATATATAGTAAATAATACGATAGCCACTGCTATCAGCAACGCATATGCAAGCTATATGATGAAGCGGCAGTATCCGTTTTTTGTGCTCAACATAGACGTGCCTTCGGATATGGTCGACGTAAACGTTCACCCGAATAAGGCGGACGTTCGTTTCGTTGATAACCGCGTTGTGTTCAGCGCCGTTTATTCAGTTGTATCTTCAGTGCTTGACGGAACGGCTACGGCGGCGGAGTTCGTCGTGGACGTTTTAGATAAAGCATATCTGCCCGAAATAAAGTCTACAGCGGAAGTAAACCGCCAAGTAAAACCCGAACAAGTGATTGAAAGCAAACCCGATAAAGAAACGGGTAAAACCACTAATGAGGCGAGCGATCAGGAAAAGAAAGCTTTTTACGACCCGATAGCAGAGGAGCCTTTATATAACTTCTTGCCCAAGAAAGACCCCGTCGTTATGCGGGTTACTAACGATTCTATTACAAACGCATTTTTAGGTACTTCGACCGACAGTCGCATAAACGATGCAAACGAAAGAGTTAAGTACGAACAGCAGGTAATCGAATATCAGTCGTGTAAATTCAAGGGCAATCTGTTCAACACCTATTTAATGTATGAAATACGCGACACTGTTTATATTATAGACCAGCACGCCGCACACGAGCGGCTTATATATGATAGGCTCTGCGAAAAAATAGCAAACCGCAGTGTTGACAAGCAGGGATTTCTTTCGTCTTATCTTCTGGATGTCAACCCTCAGGAAAGCAGATTTATTGAAGATAACATAAAAGTTATCCGCAGTATGGGGTTTGATATTCAGCCTTTCGGAACTTGCGCATTCAAGATTGACGCCGTTCCGACCGACTTGCAGGATATAAATTTAAGGGAATTTTTCGACGAGCTTTTATCAAATTTAAACGGACTTAAAGATATAAGATTAGAGGAAGTTTTAAAAGATAAAATAGCCATGACGGCTTGCAAGCATGCGATTAAGGGAGGACAGCAGCTTACCGAAGACGAAGTGACTGCGCTTTTCAGAATGCTTGAAGGCAATATGGGGCTTAAATGTCCGCACGGCAGACCCGTATGCTTTGCGCTGACTAAACGTGATATCGAAAAAATGTTCAAGAGGATAGTCTGATTTGAACAAAGTACTCGTTATCTGCGGTGCAACGGCGACGGGCAAGAGCGGACTTGCCGTTGATTGTGCTTTAAAATTAAATAGCGAAGTTATTTCAGCCGATTCACAACTCGTTTATAAAGAGCTGAACATCGGTACGGCAAAGCCCACGGCGGAAGAAATGCGAGGCGTAAAGCACCATATGATTGACGTGGTTGGCCCCACTGCAAGCTACAGTGTTTCCGATTATTCGCAAGCGGCAACGCCGATTTTGGATGGGCTGTTGCAAGAAAACAAAACTCCGATAATTTGCGGCGGCACGGGGTTTTATATCAATTCGCTCTTGTTTGATTTAAGCTACGGTAATACCGCGGCAAACTTGGAAGTTCGGCAAAAGTATGAGGAGCTTTTGCAAACTCACGGAAAGGAATATTTGTACGTGTTATTAAAGCAGACCGACGAAAATACAGCGCAAAAGCTTCACGTTAACGACGTAAAAAGAATTATCCGCGCGCTTGAAATTTACGAAGTAAGCGGCAAAATGAAGTCGGAAATTTCCGACACGCTAAAACCCAAATACGATTACGTTGCCGTGGCTATAAATTATCCGCGTGAGGAACTTTACGAAAGAATAAACCTGCGCGTTGACGAAATGTTTGATAGGGGGCTCGTTGACGAAGTAAAGGGATTAATTGATAAAGGAATAGACGAAAACTGCCAATGTATGCAGGCGATAGGGTATAAAGAAGTGCTTTTCGGGTTTAAAAACGGCGATAAAGAAAGTACTATGCGTGACGTAATCAAGCAAAACACTAGGCATTACGCAAAAAGACAGATAACTTTTTTCAAAAAACTACAAGGTATTATCTGGCTTGAGCCGAAGGACGCAACCTGCGAAAAAGTTTCGGAGCTTTTAAATGGATAAATTTATAGAAAAGTGTGAAGCAAAACTAAACGGTAAATTTAAGGCTATTGATGAGGTAGCTTATTTTAATCAGGTAAAGGTTTTAAATGCTTTCAAAGAGTGCCGCGTATCTTTAAGGCATTTCAATCCTACGTCTGGCTACGGCTACGATGACGAAGGAAGGGATACTCTCGGCAAGCTTTACGCAATGTCTTTCGGTGCCGAAAGCGGTATAGTTTCGCCGCATTTATTGTCGGGCACGCACGCTTTGACAGTTGCGCTGTTTGGACTTCTTCGCCCTAATGATACGCTGTTTTGCATAAGCGGTATGCCTTACGATACTATCCGCGGAGTGATTTTCGGCGAGAATAACGGCTCGTTAAAAGATTTCGGCGTAAACTTCGAATACTGCGACTTGAATAAAGACGGTAAGTTTGATTATACTGCGATTAAGAATAAGTTTAGCGATAGCGTAAAAGTCGTATATATTCAGCGTTCGCGCGGATACGAGCTCCGTGACGCGTTTTCCTGTACGGAAATCGGGGAAGCCTGCAAATTTGTTCGTTCACTTGGATTTAAGGGCTGTATTTTTGTTGATAACTGCTACGGCGAATTTGTTGAAAAGAAAGAGCCGACGGAGGTCGGCGCGGATTTGATAGTCGGCTCGCTTATTAAGAACGCGGGCGGCGGTCTTGCCGTAACCGGCGGATATATATGCGGGAGGTCGGAGTATATCGAGCTTATAGGCAAAAGACTTACCGCACCGTCAATCGGGCTTGAAGTCGGCTCGTATGCGGGCGGATATCAGTACTTTTATCAGGGACTTTTTATGGCTCCGCACACGGTTGCGCAAGCTTTAAAAACGGGGCTTTTAATCGGTCAGGCTATGGGCGAGCTTGGTTATAAAAATTTTCCCTCGCTCGATAAAACACCGTACGATATAACGCGTGCAATCGAGTTTGACAACGCGGATAAAATGGTAAACTTTATACGCGAGGTGCAGTTCGCGTCGCCCGTGGACGGTTTCGTTACGTGCGAGCCGTGGGATATGCCCGGCTACGATGAAAAAATAATTATGGCGGCAGGTACCTTCGTTTCGGGCGCAAGTATAGAACTTTCTGCCGACGGTCCCGTAAAACCGCCGTATATCGCATATTTTCAGGGCGGTTTGACTTATGAACACGGAAAATACGCGCTCGAAAGAATTTTGAGTAAGCTGAGGTAATAATGGATATCAAAATTCGTCAATGGAAAATCGAAGACGCCGAAAGCATGGCGGAAGTATTAAATAATAAAAAAATTATGGATAACCTGCGCGACGGTTTGCCTTATCCTTACACGGCTGACGATGCGCGGGAATACATAAATTTTCTTTTCAATTCGGACAAGAATTCGACTTTTGCCTTTGCCGTAGTTTACGGTGAAAAGGTTGTAGGATGTTTGGGTGTTTTCAGGCAGGACAACGTTTCTTATAGAGCTGCCGAAATGGGCTACTATATCGGCGAGCCGTACTGGAACAAAGGCATAGCAACATGCGCTATAAAGCAGGCTTGCGATTATGTGTTTAAAAATACGGACATTATAAGAATTTACGCCGAGCCTTTTGCGCGGAATAAAGCTTCCTGCCGAGTGCTTGAAAAAGCCGGCTTTACGTGTGAAGGAACACTTCGCTCAAACGTAGTAAAAAACGGAATAATAGAAGATAGTAAAATTTATGCGGTTATTAAAGTATAAGCTAAGAATTAAAAAGCCCGACGGCGTATACGCCGTTGGGCTTTTATAATCTTTTATTTAATTAATACATTCCGCCCATATCGGGTGCGCCACCCATGGGAGCAGGTGCGGGAGGAGTGGGGATATCCGTTACGATGCTTTCGGTTGTGAGAAGCGTAGCCGCAACCGATGCTGCGTTCTGAAGTACCGATCGCGAAACCTTGGTCGGGTCGATAATACCGCTCTTAACCATATCGGTATATTCGTTCTTTAAAGCGTCGAAGCCGTAGTTAGCTTTCTTAGCGGAAAGAATATTATTTACTACAACCGAGCCGTCAAGTCCCGCGTTCTTCGCAATCTGGCGAACGGGCTCTTCGATTGCTTTCATAACGATAGCCGCGCCCGTCTTTTCGTCGCCTTCAAGCGTTTCGATAAGCTTCGTAAGTTCGGGAATAGTGGAAAGGAGAGCAACTCCGCCGCCGGGAACAATGCCTTCTTCAACCGCTGCGCGTGTAGCCGCAAGCGCATCCTCGATACGCAGTTTCTTTTCCTTCATTTCAACTTCGGTAGCCGCGCCGACGTTAATAACCGCAACGCCGCCTGCAAGCTTTGCAAGTCTTTCCTGCAACTTTTCTTTATCGTAGTCGGAAGTAGTTTCCGCAATCTGTGCCTTTATAGAGTAAACGCGCGCTTTAATTGCCTTTGCGTCGCCTGCACCGTCAATAATGGTGGTGTTGTCCTTGTCAACCTTGACCTGAGCCGCTCTGCCGAGCATTTCGGTAGTAACGTCCTTGAATTCATATCCCAAATCGGAGGAGATGACCGTACCGCCCGTGAGAATTGCGATATCTTCGAGCATTGCCTTTCTTCTGTCGCCGAAGCCGGGTGCTTTAACGGCAACGCAGTTTAAAACGCCCTTCAACTTGTTGACGATAAGCGCGGCGAGCGCGTCGCCTTCAACGTCCTCGGCAATTATTAAAAGTCTTGCGCCCTGCTGAGCGATAGGCTCGATTACGGGCAGAATTTCCTGCAACGAGGAAACCTTTTTATCGGTAATAAGGATATAAGGGTTATCAAGTACGGCTTCCATTTTATCGGTGTTTGTTACCATATATGCAGAAGCGTAGCCTCTGTCAAACTGCATACCTTCAACGGTGGTAAGCTCGGTTGCCATAGTTTTGCCTTCTTCAACGGTAATAACGCCGTCCTTGCCGACGATTTCCATCGCGTTTGCGATAAGCTCGCCGATTTTCTCGTCGCCCGCGGAAATCGAAGCAACCTGCTGTATGCCGAGTTTGTTTTCTACGGGCTTGGAAATCTTTTTAATCTTTTCGACTGCGGTATCAACGGCGTTTGCAATGCCTTTCTTTAAAATTACGGGGTTTGCGCCTGCCGCAAGGTTTTTAAGTCCTTCCTTAACGATAGCCTGAGCAAGGACAACGGCGGTAGTGGTGCCGTCGCCGGCTACGTCGTTGGTTTTAGTGGAAACTTCCTTGACAAGCTGTGCGCCCATATTTTCAAACGGGTCTTCAAGCTCGATTTCTTTTGCAATGGTCACGCCGTCGTTGGTGATAAGGGGCGCGCCGAACTTTTTATCGAGAACAACGTTTCTGCCCTTGGGGCCGAGTGTAATTTTAACTGTATCCGCAATTACGTTTACGCCCGTTTCAAGTTTTTTTCTGGCTTCGTCGCCGTATTTAATCTGTTTAGCCATAGATTTTCAACTCCTTATAAAATTATTCTACGATAGCCAGAATATCGCTCTGGCGGATAATCGTGTATTCTTTATCGTCAACCTTGACCTCGGTTCCGCTGTATTTTGCAAGCAGAACTTTGTCGCCGACTTTAACCTGCATTTTAACTTCTTTACCGTCTACAATGCCGCCGGGGCCTACTGCTATAACCACGCAGGTTGCGGGTTTTTCCTGTGCGGCGGAAGTCAAATAAAGTCCGCTTTTGGTCTTTTCTTCAGCTTTTAAACCTTCGACTACAACCTTGTCGAATAACGGTTTGATTGTCATAATAAATTCCTCCGAAATTTATTTAATTTTTATCACAGATATTTTATAAACAAGGCAAAATAAAGTCAAACATAATATTGTAAAAAATTGCAATTCAGGAAAATTTATGTTACAATTAAAATTAATCAAAAGAAGGTAGTATTTTATGGATAAGTGGGATAAAAGATTTATGGAAATGACCGAGCAAATCGGCTCGTGGTCAAGCTGTTTTCAGGAATCGAGGCACGTGGGCGCGGTTATCGTAAGAAACAAACGTGTGATTGCTACTGGTTATAACGGCGCACCGCAGGGAATTAAAAGCTGCGTCGATAAAAAAGAGTGCCTGAGAAAAAAGCTTAATATAGAAAGCGGTACCAAGCACGAGATATGCTACGCCGTACACGCAGAGCAGAACGCGATTATTCAGGCGGCGAGAGTAGGTTGCAGCGTTGAAGGCTGCACGCTGTACTGCACGCATCAACCCTGCGTAATCTGCGCTAAAATTATTATTAATTCGGGTATAACCCGCGTCGTTTACAAGGAAGGCTATCCCGACAGTTTTTCCGTTCAGCTTTTTAAGGAAGCAGGCGTGAAGCTTGAAAAATACGACGAGTTATAAGGAGGAAATTATGCAAAATCCTATCGCAACTATTGAAATGGAAAACGGAAGGGTGATTAAGGCGGAGCTTTACCCCGAAAAGGCGCCCAACACCGTAAATAACTTTATAAGTCTTGCAAACAGCGGATTTTACGACGGGCTGATATTTCACCGTGTAATCTGCGGCTTTATGATTCAGGGCGGCGACCCTGCCGGTGTAGGAACGGGAGGTCCCGGATATTATATAAAGGGCGAGTTTGCTTTAAACGGCTTTTTGGAAAACGATATAAAGCACGAGCGCGGAGTGCTTTCCATGGCGCGCGCTATGGCACCCGACAGCGCAGGCTCGCAGTTCTTCATTATGCACAAGAACGCTTCGCATCTTGACGGACAGTATGCGGCTTTCGGTAAAGTCATCGAAGGCATAGAGGTGGTTGACGCTATCGCAACTGTGGACACGGACTGGAGTGACAAGCCCAAGACGCCGCAGGTAATGAAAAAAGTTACGGTAGACACCTTCGGGGAAGAATATCCCGAGCCTGCAAAATTCTAAAACGGAGATACTTATGACGGATAATTCGGTTTATCAGAATCCTTTAATTACAAGATACGCAAGCAAAGCTATGGCGGAAAACTTTTCCGACGACAAGCGTTTCAAGCTTTGGAGAAAGCTTTGGATAGCCCTTGCCGAATCGGAAATGGAGCTTGGGCTTAAAATCACCCAGTCGCAGGTCGACGAAATGAAAAAGTACGCCGAAAGCATAAATTTCGAGCTTGCGGAAAAGTTTGAAAGAGAAGTCCGCCACGACGTAATGGCGCACGTAAAAGCGTTCGGCTCGCAGGCAGTTTCGGCTATGCCCATAATTCATTTGGGCGCTACGAGCTGCTTTGTTGACTGCAATTCCGAGCTTATAATAATAAACGACGCTCTTGAAATTATAAAGGCAAAGCTTGTAAACGTTATGGACAAGCTCCGTACTTTTGCGCTTAAATATAAAGATATGCCGACGCTCGGCTTTACTCATTTGCAGCCTGCGCAGCTTACGACCGTGGGCAAGCGCGCATCGCTTTGGCTTCAGGATTTGACCTTGGACTACAACAACCTCGTAAATTTACAGCAAGCGTTTAAGCTTCGCGGAGTGAAAGGTACTACGGGAACGCAGGCAAGCTTTATGGAGCTTTTCGAAGGCGACGAGAAAAAGGTCAAAGAGCTTGAAAAGAAAGTAGTTAAAAAACTTGGCTACGAAAAGGTTTATGCGGTTACGGGTCAGACTTATCCGAGGAAATTCGACTATAACGTGCTTTGCGTACTTTCGCAGATTGCGCAAAGTGCATACAAATTCTCGAACGATATCCGTATTTTACAGAATATGAAGGAAATCGAGGAGCCGTTTGAAAAATCGCAGATTGGTTCTTCGGCAATGGCATATAAGCGCAACCCTATGCGCAGTGAAAGAATGGGCTCGCTTGCAAGGTACGTAATTTCGCTTCCTATGAACTGTGCGATAACTGCGGGAACGCAGTGGTTTGAAAGAACGCTGGACGATTCGGCTAACAGAAGAATAGTAATCGCCCAGGCTTTCCTTGCACTTGACGGAGTGTTAAACGTCTATATGAACGTTTCCGAAAATTTGGTGGTTTACGATAAGGTAATTGCAAAGCATATTGCCGCGGAATTGCCGTTCATGGCAACCGAAAACATAATGATGGAATGTGTAAAGGCAGGCGGCAACAGACAGGAACTGCACGAGAGAATAAGAGTACTGTCTATGGAAGCAGGTAAAAACGTAAAGGAAAACGGCAAAGAGAATAATCTTATCGATTTAATCAAAGCAGATAAAACCTTTGCGCCCGTACACGCAAAGCTTGACGATATTCTGGATGCATCGAAATTTATCGGCAGAGCGCCCGCGCAGACCGAAGAATTTATTAAAAGCGAAGTTGACCCCATACTTAAAGCAAACAGCAGCTTGCTCGGGCAAAAGGGCGACGTAAAAATTTAATGGAAAGGTTTACGGCGCCTGCGGGCGTGGTGCTTATGCTTATAAAGGAAGTTGGCGGCAAAAAGCAGGTGCTTTTGCAAAGGCGCAAGAATACAGGTTTTGCCGACGGTTTGCTTGACTTATCGTGTTCGGGCCACGTGGAAAAAGACGAGGTTATGTCTGACACAGTACTTCGTGAATGTACCGAAGAGTTGGGTTTAAGCCTAAAAAAGAGCGATTTACGCTTCGTTTGCTTTATACATAAGCGCGACGGTGATAAAATATATTATTACGGTTATTTTGTCTGTGACAAATTCGAGAGCGAGCCGAAAATAATGGAAAGCGATAAATGCTCGCAGCTTATATGGGCGGATTTGAACAATTTGCCCGCCGACGTTATTCCCGACAGAATAGAAGCGGTAAAAGCTTATTTAAACGGTACGCATTATCTCGAATACGGTTGGGAATAAGTAAAGCTTTTAAGACAACAAAAAAAACGCTCCGAAAATTATCGGAACGTTTATGGCAGGGGAGACACGACTATATAGAAGCTTCAAAATTTAATTCAAAATGTTAAAATAGCTTCATTTTGGTTAAAAAATTGCTAAATTGAAGCTAAATTTTTTTAATAATCTGGAAATTTTTTAGGGCGGCTATTTTGATTGCGTATTATTGAATTTTTTCTACAAATTTCAATAATAAATAGAACAAATTATATGCTACATAATGACCATATCTATGTGAGATAGTGCGCTAAATTAAGAGATAAAATTCATACATTTTAATTCGTAATAGTATTAAAAAAACAAATAATACTGAGTGAAAT
>CAMWPZ010000013.1 GCA_947176305.1 uncultured Clostridia bacterium | reverse complement strand
TCTCTCCTTCTTTGTGTTGTGTTTTTTTTTTTTTTTTTTTTTTTTCCCCCCCCCCCCCCAACCACCACCCCCCCCCCCCCCCGGGGCCGGCCCCCCCCCCCCCCCCCCCCCCCCCGCGCGCTGTTTATTATCCTATTTAAAACTTTTTGTCAGAGCGGAAGGTGTATTCTCCGTCCTTTACGTCGACCTGCACGGTTTCGCCGTTGAGAATTTTGCCTGCCAGAATTTCGTCGGAAAGTCTATCCTCGATACGCTTTTGCACGGTGCGTTTCAAAGGGCGCGCGCCGAACATATCGCTGTAGCCTTCCTCGACGAGCTTGCTCATTGCCGCGTCCGTAATTTCAAGCTTTACGTCCTTATCCTTCAACCTTTCGGAAAGCCCCTCTATTATCTTCGTGCAAATCTGCGAGGTTTCCTCCTTGGTCAGTTTGCGGAAGATTATAATATCGTCGAGCCTGTTCAAAAACTCGGGCTTGAACTGCTCTTTTAAAGCCGCGTTTATGCTTTCCTTCATATTGTCGTAGCCGTCGTCGGTGTTTTCGGCAAAGCCGAAGTTCGACATCTTCTTAATCTGGCTTGCGCCGACGTTCGACGTCATTATAATTATGGTATTCTTGAAGTTGATTACCCTGCCCTTGCTGTCGGTCAGTCTTCCGTCGTCAAGTATCTGCAATAAAATATTGAAAACGTCGGGGTGGGCTTTTTCAACCTCGTCGAACAAAACTACGGAATAGGGCTTTCTTCTCACCCTTTCGGTGAGCTGGCCGCCGCTGTTTTCGTCGTAGCCGATATATCCCGGAGGCGCGCCGATAAGCTTGGAAACGGAGTGCTTTTCCATATATTCGGACATATCGAGCCTTATCATAAGCCGCTCGTCGCCGAACATACACTCCGCAAGCGCCTTGGCAAGGTCGGTTTTACCGACGCCCGAAGGTCCGACGAATATGAACGAGCCGACGGGTTTGGTGGGTTCGCTGAGTCCTGCGCGTGCGCGGCGGATAGCGCGCGAAACCGCGCTGACTGCCTCGTCCTGACCTATGATGCGTTTATGAAGGTTGCTTTCAAGGTGCAAAAGCTTTTCGCTTTCCTGCTCGGTAAGCTTTACGACGGGCACGCCCGTCCAGCCGCTGACGATATCCGCAATTTCGTTACTGCCGATATTCGGCACGTTGGTCTGCTTTTCGCCTTTCCACTCAGAATTGAGTTTCTTTATTTGTTCCTGTAAGTCGCTGATTTCCTCGACGAGCTTGGAAGCCTGAGCGAAGTTTTCGGTCTTTGCCGCCTTGTTCTTTTCAAGCTGTAAGCGCTTTAATTTTTCTTCAAGCTCCTTTACTTCCTCGGGACTGTAAAGGCTGTTTAATCTTGCGCGCGACGCGGCTTCGTCGATTAAATCGATAGCCTTGTCGGGCAAAAACCTGTCGGTTATATATCTGTCGGATAAGGTTGCCGCCGCAACTATCGCCTCGTCGGTAATAACTACTTTGTGGTGGGCTTCGTATTTGTCGCGCAAGCCCCTCAAAATTGCAATAGTGTCCTCGACGGTCGGCTCTTCAACCTGCACTGGGGTGAAACGGCGTTCCAAAGCCGCGTCCTTTTCGATATACTTTCTGTACTCTTCCAAGGTGGTTGCGCCGATGGTCTGAAGTTCGCCGCGGGCAAGCATGGGCTTTAAAATGTTAGCCGCGTCCATATTGCCCTCGGACGTGGAGCCTGCGCCGACAATGTTGTGAATTTCGTCAATGAATAAAATTACGTTGCCGCTGTTCTTTATGGAATTGATTGCGTTTTTAAGCCTTTCCTCGAAATCACCGCGGTACTTCGCGCCTGCTACCATACCCGCAAGGTCCAAAGAAAAGACTATTTTATTCTTTAAAAGGTCGGGGACCTCGTTCTTTATAATCGCCTGCGCAAGTCCTTCGACGACCGCGCTTTTACCAACACCGGGCTCGCCGATTAAAACGGGGTTGTTCTTGGTGCGGCGGGATAATACCTGAATTATTTTATCGATTTCCTTCTTTCTGCCGATGACGGGGTCGATTTTGCCTTCGCGGGCTTTTTGAGTTAAATCGGTGCCGTACTGCAAAACGCGCCTGTCAAGTCCGCCCGCTTCCTTTTTCTCGTTCTTGGGTTTTACGGGCTGGGGCATACTGCCGAAAAGCGACGAGGTAGGTTTTGCAAGATTTACGAAGGGGTCTTCGTCCTGCTCGTCATCGTCGTCGGTTTCAAAGCTGCCGTTTTCCAAGGCAAGCTCTAACTTGCCCGCAAGCTCGGTAACGTTCACGCCGATTGCGTTGAATATGCGCATTGCAAGGCACTCCGACGAGGACATAACCGCGGCAAGCATATGCTCGGTGCCGGCAAGCGAAGCTTCGCCGTTTAAATCTATCGAAAGCTCGAGTGCGCGTTCAATCATATGTTTGGTACGCGGCGTGAAGCCGTTTATATTGGAACGCTTGTCAATCGAGCGCGCGAAATATTCGCGGTACATATGCTCGTTGACGTTACAGGAATTTAATACGTTGTAAGCCGTACAGTCGCGGCAGTTTAGCATTGCGAAAATTATATGCTCGCTGCCGACGTAGCTGCTGCCGTATACCTTTGCCGCCTCCTCCGCAAGGCTTATTACGCGTTGCAGGTTGTCGGTAAATCTACTCATATATTCCATATAATATTATCTCCTTATACGGTTAATTTCTTTAAGGTAGTGGATGCGACGCGGGCGCGGTAAACGTCGCGCTCCAACGGGGTTAAAGGGCGGTTTGCCGCCGCGTTTATGTTCGTGGGGCGAAGCCTTACCATAAGGCTGTCAATCTCGCTTATGTCCGTAAGCTTGATATAGCCGAGACACGCGCCTAATTTTACTTTGGAAATCAGCTTGACAAACTCCGAAGTGGAAACCTTTGCGCAGTTCGTAAGCACGCCGTATGCGCGCATACACTCGTCCTGAATATCGAGCGACGTGTCGCTGTTTTTAATGTTGTTCCTTTCGGCTTCTTCGAGGGCGCATACCTTTTTAACGACTTCGCCGACCTGCAACAGAATTTCCTCCTCGGTTACGCCGAGGGTGACCTCGTTGCTTATCTGGTACAAAAAGCCCTGCGCGTCGCTGCCCTCGCCGTACATACCGCGAACGGTCAACCCCAAGCGGTTAATGCTTCTTATCAACTTAGGCATAAGCCCGTTCATAGTCAGTGCGGGCAGAAATTGCATAACCGACGCGCGAAGTCCCGTACCCAAATTCGTAGGGCAGGCGGTCAGATAGCCGAGCTGTTCGTCAAAGGCGAACTTCATCGACTTTGCTACGTGGTTGTCGATTTCAGACATGGTTTCATAGGCAAGCTTTAAATCAAGCCCCTTTACTATGCTCTGTTCGCGGAGGTGGTCCTCCTCGTTTATCATTACGGAAACGTTTTCCTCCCTGTTGATAAGCGCGGCGGAAAAGCGTTTGTTCCTTATGAGCTTGGGGCTTATAAGGTGGTTTTCCATTAAGCACACAGCCTGCTCGTCGGAAATCTGGTCCATGTATTCAAGGCGGAATTCGTCGAGCTTGGAAAGCCCCGAGGAAACGAGCCTTATAATTTCCTTAGCCTGCTTTTCATCCTTTAAGTGCGAGGGGAAGGGATAACCTTCGAGGTTGCGCGCAAGCCTTACGCGCGTGGAAACGACTATGCCTTCTGCGGTCTTATCCATTGTTTTCGCCCCCCTCTATCTGTTTCTTTATTGCGTCAATCTGTCTGTTCAGCGCGCCCGCATCGTTATAGCGTTTGTCGCGCAATGCGGCTTCGAGCTGTTCCTGCAAGTAGCCTAAACGACGGTGCAGACCAAGCTCGTCAACGTTCTTGCCGACCTTGCCCACGTGGTTTACTTTGCCGTGGATGCGGCGGATGTCGGGCAGAAGCTCGTCTTTAAAAACGTCGTAACAGCCCGCACAGCCCAAAAGTCCGCTATTCTCATAATCGGCGTATGTAGTGCCGCACACAGGGCAAGCCTTGGCTTGGTGGACGCGGCTATTCAAAAGCCCTGCCCAGAAGCCGCCGCCCGCCTTGGAGTTGGCTTCGCCGTATAAGTCGGCGTAGCACTCGCCGCAGAGGTGGATTTCAAACTTCTTGCCGTTGACTATTTCCATATAGCTTACGGTAGCCGGATATTTTTTGCATTGCTGACAGAGCATAAATTTTTTTACTTCCTCGTAAGTTTACATATCTATTATAATACTTTTTGCCGTCGAGTAAACATTTTTTAAGTCGCTCGACAAAAAATTTTGTAAAATTCAAGCTCGGCTTGTTGAATTAATTTAAACCGTGTGATATAATTAACGGGAAAAAGTTGCGGAGTTAAGCCGCACAAAAAAATCGGAGGAAAACGTAATGCATTATTCAAAAGACATTGAAAATATGATTTGCGTTGCCAAGGGCGTTTCGGGCAGATTCGAACACGGTCCCGCACCCATACCCGAAGAAGGACTTTGGGTCAAGGCAAAGGAAATCAAGGACATTAAGGGCTTTACGCACGGCATCGGCTGGTGCGCACCCCAGCAGGGCGCTTGTAAGCTTTCCTTAAACGTTAAAGACGGTATTATTCAGGAGTGCTTGGTTGAAACCATAGGTTGCTCGGGTATGACCCACTCTGCAGCTATGGCGGCGGAAATTCTGCCCCACAAGACCATTCTGGAAGCTTTGAACACCGACCTCGTATGCGACGCAATCAACACCGCTATGCGCGAACTGTTCCTGCAAATCGTATACGGCAGAACGCAGTCGGCGTTCTCGGAAGACGGTCTTACCATCGGCGCGGGACTTGAAGATTTGGGCAAGGGACTTCGCTCGCAGGTCGGCACCATGTACGGCACCGCGCTCAAGGGCGTAAGGTATCTTGAAATGGCGGAAGGCTACGTCCTCTCCCTCGCTCTCGACAAGAACAACGAAGTGTGCGGCTATAAATTCGTATCCCTCGGCAAGATGACCGACTTTATAAAGAAAGGTCTTACCCCCAACGAAGCTTACGAAAAAGCTATCGGCACGTACGGCAGATATACCAAGGAACAGGGCGCCGTTAAACACATCGACCCCAGAACGGATAAGGAGGTAGACTGATTATGGCACTTTTCGAAAGTTATGAAAGGCGCGAGAAGAAAATTCTCGGCGTACTTAAAGAATACGGCATTAAGACCATTGAAGAATGTAAAGATATTACCTTGAAAAAGGGTATCGACGTTGACAAAATCGTGCGCGGCACTCAGCCCATTTGCTTTGAAAACGCGGTTTGGGCGTACACCGTGGGCGCAGCTATCGCTATAAAGAAGGGCTGCAAAAAGGCGGCTGACGCGGCGGCGGCTATCGGTATCGGCTTGCAGAGCTTCTGTATCGAAGGCTCGGTTGCCGAAAACAGAAAAGTCGGCTTGGGCCACGGCAATCTCGGTTCTATGCTTTTGTCCGAGAATACTGACTGCTTCTGCTTCCTTGCAGGTCACGAATCGTTCGCGGCGGCGGAAGGCGCAATTAAGATTGCCGAAAACGCAAACAAAGTACGTGTTAAGCCTTTAAGAGTTATTTTAAACGGCTTGGGCAAAGACGCGGCGTATATAATTTCGAGAATTAACGGCTTCACCTATTGCAAGACGGAATTCGACCCCTACACTGAAACGGTTAAAGTTGTCGACAGCGTTGCATTCTCCGACGGCCCCAGAGCGAAGGTTAAGTGCTACGGCGCGGACAACGTTCCCGAAGGCGTAGCTATCATGAAGCTCGAACACGTTTCAGTTTCCATTACGGGTAACTCCACCAACCCCACCCGCTTCCAGCATCCCGTTGCAGGCACCTACAAAAAATGGTGCTATGAAAACGGCGTACAGTACTTCTCGGTTGCAAGCGGCGGCGGCACGGGCAGAACGCTTCACCCCGACAATATGGGCGCAGGTCCTTCCTCCTACGGCATGACCGATACTATGGGCAGAATGCACTCCGACGCGCAGTTCGCAGGCTCGTCCTCCGTTCCCGCACACGTCGAAATGATGGGCTTAATCGGTATGGGCAACAACCCGATGGTCGGCGCAACGGTTGCAGTTGCGGTTGCAGTCGAAGAAGCAATGAAGAAGTAAAAATCGACAAAAAAAAGCAGAAAATCGGCTTCTTTTGAAGCCGATTTTTTTATACCGATAGTAATCTTAGGATTGTTATCGCTTTTCAGTTCGCATTTTAACTCAATAATAATTTTTTATTTTAGATCTAAAAAGTCTTTGCGGTAATTAACGCCGAAGAGTTTTACAAGCTGCAACATCTCTTCATCTTTAATGGTGTTCACTCTCGGCAAGTGCGCAGTAAGCATATAGATCTGCGCCGCCTTTTCCACCGTTTCTATTAAACCGAACGTTTCGTCCATTGTCTTACCTGCGCCGTAAATTCCGTGCATTGCCCAAACAACGAGACGGAACTCTTCCATTTTCTTTGCGGTTGCCTTGCCTATCTCGTCCGTGCCGCACAACATCCACGGAAGTATACCCACGCCGTCGGGGAATACTACTATACACTCCGTACACATTTCCCATAAAGTATGCGTGAACTTCTTTTCGTCAAGCTCGTGGACAAAGTTCATTGCAAGGGTGTTTGTCGGGTGGCTGTGCATAACGACTCTGTTATCGGGGTCAACTTTAAGTCTTGCCATGTGGCTCATAAGATGTGCAGGGAACTCGCTCGTAGGTCTGCCTCCGTCAGCAAAGCCCCACAAGAGGTCTACGCCTTTCCCGTCCTGCGCTATGCGTACTATACCCAAATTATTTTCGGGATCATCCTGCACGTTTTTAAAATACTTGCCCGTTCCCGTTACAATAAAGATTTTATCTTTAAGCGGCGTTACATCGAAGTCTGCGGCATTTACGCCCATTAAGGGAATAGTGCGAATTACTTTCTTCAAATCAAGGTATTCGGCAACTTCTTTTTCATTCAGAAGATAGCTGATATTTCCGCCGTTTCTTTCGTCCCAACCAAGACGATACATATTTGCCGTAGTCTTGCACATTTCCTGCACGAAGGGTGCGTTCAATATATTTTTCATCTGTTGCTTAAAACCTCGCTTTCATATTTCTTTATTTCGGTTAAATAATCTTCCGAAATGTTTTCTCTCTTTAAATACTCTTTCCAAACTGCACCGAAGGGAAGCGTTTTATATTCTTCCTGCTTTACCATAAGCGTTGTAAAGTCGGCTTTATCCTGCAATTCTTTTAATTTTGCGTGATTTGTGAGAAGCGCATACAGCAACGCTTTTTGCATAGCTCTCTGCCCCGTTACCCAAGCTGACAAACGGTTAATACTAGCGTCGAAATAGTCAAGCCCGATAAGTACCTTACCCGTTGCATCGTTTCTTACTATCTCTTTAGCAATCTCTTTAAGTTCGTCCTCGAATAAAACTACGTGGTCGCTATCCCACCGAACGCCCCTTGTTACGTGCAACGCAACTTTATCGTAGAATGTTAAAAGCGCAGGGATTTTATCGCTGACGTATTCAAGCGGGTGATAATGTCCGTTATCCAACAAACAGCAAATATCGTTCTTCGCCGCATAGTTCTGATAGAATTCGTTACTGCCTACGGTGTAGCTTTCAACGCCTATTCCGAACACCTTGCTTTCTACCGCAACGATAACCTTTTTCTTATCGTACTTGACAGAAAGTATTTCGTCCAAACTCTTCTTCAACCGAAGGCGTGGCGCGAGTCTGTCAGCGGGTACGTCCTTATAGCCGTCGGGTATCCAAATATTCACAAGACAATGACTGTTCATTTCGGTTGCAAAATATTCCGCAATTTTAAGGCAAGCCTTGCAATGCTCTACCCAGAATTTTCTTATACTCTCATCGGGCGAAGATAAGGTCAGCCCGTCTTTAACGTTTTTATGTGAGAACATTGTCGGGTTAAAGTCAATACCCTGTAAGCCTATCTCTTTTGCAAAGTCAACCCAAGCCTTAAAATGTTTAGGCTCGTATTTATCACGGTCAACGGTTGCTCCCATCGCATAGCTTGCGTGTAAATTCAAACGCTTTTTACCGGGCATTAATGAAAATGCTTTTTTAATATCGGCTTTTAATTCTTCAAAGTTTCTTGCTCTGCCTGGATAGTTACCGGTTGTCTGAATACCGCCGCTTAAAGCTCCGCCTCCGTCCAAGCCGATTACGTCATCTCCCTGCCAACAATGAATCGACACGGGAATTTCTTTAAGTTTTTCCAATGCAGTTTCGGTATCTATTCCATAAGTTGCATACTCTTTCTTAGCTAACTCGTACATATTATCCTCTCTCAATTTGTATTTTCAAATTTCCTATCGCCGTAGCTTCTATAGGAAGTGCTTTCACTTTTAATTTACAGATTTGCTCGGTTAATTCGTTGAGCAAACCATTCTTCGCTCCGCCGCCGACGATATAAAGGGTATCAAAGTCTTTACCGCTGTTTGCTCGCAATTCGTCCAATGCCCTTTTATAGCTTTGTGCAAGACTCATAAACGCACAACGGAAATAATCACTGTCTTTCTGCGGTTTTACTTGAAGCATAATTTCAAATGCCTGCTTCATACTTTGCGGCGCAAGAAATGAGTTATCGTTTACGTCCACATACTCGCAAAACGTGCTTTGCCTTGCCTCTTCCACGATTTGCGGAAAAGGTTTATCGGGGCAAAGTTCGTTCTTTAATCTGTTGACTACCCACATACCCATAATGTTCTTCTGATAGCGAACGTAGCCCACGCCGCCTTCATTAGAATAATTTGCTTTGCGGCTATTTTCGTCAGTGATAGCATTGGGAACTTTAAGCCCCAACAGCGACCACGTTCCCGACGATATATACGGACTGCAACTTTCCATAGGTATGCCTTCAACGGCGCTTGCCGTATCGTGAGATGCACACAAAACGACTTCGGTCTGTCCGCCTACCGCCCAAGCAATTTCGGGTTTCAACGCGCCTACTCTTGTTCCCGGCTGATAAAGTTTCCCGAAAAGTCTTGTAGGAAAACCCAGCCGTTTTATAATATCAGTATCGTATTCGCCTGACTTTGCATTTACCAAACCCGTGGTCGTTGCGTTGGTATATTCGTGCATTTTAACGCCCGTAAGCATATAGCTCAGATATTCGGGTATCATTAAAAAGTCATTTGCCGCATCTAACCGTTTACGTTTTAAATCGTCGTACAACTGATAAACTGTATTAAACGGCTGAAACTGTATTCCCGTTTTTTCATACAACTCTTCAAAAGGAATGAGATTATGCACTTCATCTATAACCGCTTCCGTTCTGTTATCTCTGTATGCAAAACACGGCGGTAAATAGCCGCTGTTAGTTGTCAGAACGTAATCCACTCCCCATGTATCTATGGCAAGTGATTTAATATTCGTATATTTTTTAAATGCGGCTTTAATGCCTTTTTTTACGTTTTCAAAAAGACTGTCTATATCCCAAACGAGATGATTATTCTGTGCCTTCGTTCCGTTAGGAAATCTATAGACCTCGTCCGTCTTTATTTCGTTGTTTTCGAGCCAACCGACGATATGACGTCCGCTTGATGCTCCTATATCTATTGCAAGATAGTAATTCATTATGCGATAATTTTTAAAAGCTCTTTCAGCTCGTTAATCTTGTAATCGGCTTGCGAGTGAGTTCTAGCATCGCCTATAGCTACGGCAGTAAACCCGCCAGCTTTCGCCGCGTCTATTCCTGCATGAGCGTCTTCAACGACAATACATTCAGACGGCGGCAGCCCGATATATTCCGCTGCTTTTAAAAACACTTCGGGGTCAGGTTTAGATTTCGTTATATTGTTGCCGTCGGAAATAGCATTAAAATAATGTGTAAGGTCTGTTTTCTCGAGAATATACCTCGTGTTTTTGCTTGACGAACCGATTGCCGTTTTAATGTCTAACGCACGAATTTTATCAAGAGTTTCTCTCACGGATTTTTCAACCGCGGACGGTTTAAGCTCCGCTAAATACGTGCGGTATAATTCATTCTTTTCTTCGGCAAGCATTTCTTTTTCGGTAACGGAAAAACTGTTATTTTTGCCCAATATTATTTCAAGACTGTCCATACGGCTTACGCCGCGAAGCTTATTATTAATTTGTTTGTCAAAGTAAATACCAAGCTTGTCGGCTATACTTTTCCACGCCATATAGTGATATTCGTCGGTACTCAGAAGTACTCCGTCTAAATCGAATATAATTCCCTTTATCATAAATTACCTCTCAAAATATTTGCGTATGAAGTACGACGGCGTACAACTCCACGCGTGACAATAGCTGTTTACGGCTTTATTGCCATAGGGGGACTCTTCGGGATTTTCGGGGTCGAAAAGCTCATAGAAAGTATCTGCACCCGTTTCAACCATTGCGCCCCAATAATCCGTCATAACCGTACGGGCTTTTTGTTTTAATCCGCAGTCTATAAGCGCCTGAACGTAATGGTGGTACATATACGGCGTAACGGGTTTTACCGCATCCGCTACTGCAAGCCGCTCTAAAAGTTTTGCGTTTTCCTCATTGCTTAAAACTTGTGCAAGGCAAGCCCACACGTTTGAAGCGTAAGATACCTGTTTATCTTTTCCGCTGACAAAAAGTTTCAGCTCTGAATCAAAGAACCTGTCAAGCATTGCTTTTGATTTGTTCTCTATGTCGCATTCTAACTGCTTTGTATCTTTGCCGAGAAGTTTTAAAAGCGCAACCGCCGACTTCGCGCAATAAATGTAAACCGCCTGCGCTCCGCATTGTTTATTCAAATATAAATTCCAATCTAAAAAGCACCAGCCGAGTTTATCGCTGTCGCGCACCACGTCGTTGTCAAAATTTTTTGCCGCAAGTTCAAGCTGTTTAACAGCAAGCGGATAAAGTTCTTCGCCGAGTGCAATATCGTTTGTAGCACAAACGTAATCTAAAAGCGTCGGGATAAACAAGAGAGAATAATCGAACATATAAGTATCGTCGGCAATCACTTTCGGTTGAGTAAACACGCACGCGCTGATTTCCCCTTGATTATTTGCCGTTCCTGCAAACAAATACAAACAACGTTTTACTAAATCGTTATGCTTGAAAGTCTGATAATTAGCGAGTGCTTGCAAACGTAAATCACCGAGCCAAAGACGTTTATCGCGCTTGGGTCCGTCCTCAAACTCATACTGCATACATTCGCGCAATGTCCTCAATGCAACACGGTCTATTGCCTTTTCCTTTTCCGAAGCACCCGACAATTTAATTTCTTCCGGTGCGCTCGTTACGGCGTCCAGCGAAAGCGAGTTTATAACCAAATCAAATTTAGACGAAAGCGCAACTGCTTCTATCTTGACATAACGGAAAGCATAGCGGCGCGGAAGCTTGAGCGTGCAAGGTAATACGTCAATATGCACCCACTCTTCCTGCAACCAGCTTTTGCTTATCCAGCCATGATAGTTTGCCGTATCTTCCTCGATTTCGGGCGAAGTTTCGCAAAATTTAAACTTAATAAAAGCGGGCGCATCCTGCGGACTTCCTACCGATGATAATTTCACGGTCAAGTATCCCACATAGTGATTTCCGAAATCGAAAACAGCACTTTCGCCCGCTTTTAGTATTTCTTTCTGTTCTATGGTTTTTATTTCGTGGCAAAGGCGCGGTTTAAGCGCCTTTGCCTTTTGTAACATTTTTTTATTCATAGTCTTGTATCCCACTTTCCGCAAAATGCATCGACAGGGCTTTTGCCCGTAAATTTACTTTTACCCGTCAATTTGTTCATTAATGCGTTCAGAATTTCGTCCGTGCCGCCATAGGTATTGATATACGTTTTTACACGCGGAATATCCAAAAGATGATACGGGTTTTCAAGCGATACCGCAATCGTAGGAACGGAGTGCATATAAACGGGTACGTCCGCTCCCATAGGCTCCGCCCATTCAATGCGGACAACGGTTTGATTTGATTTCGTGGCAAGGCTGACAAGATATATAATCAAGTCGTATTTTTCGGTTATTTCTTTTACGGGCGCAGCCATACCTTCCCAACCGCCGCCCGGCACGAATACGGAAACTTCAAACCCTTCCGCTTTCAGCTTTTCTATAAATCTGTCGCAAGCTCCCGTTTGAACGCCGCCGCCGAAAGCGCTTGCCGCACCCTCTTTTTTATAGACAAGGACACGCTTGTATTTTTCCGGCGAAATAGGCAATACCCCTTTTTCCTCTTTTACAAGGGTAATCGACTTTTCCGCAACTTCACCCGAAACTTTTTTATGCTCTGTACAACCGACGGTTTTCTTTGCCTTTTCAATATCGGGCAGATTATTTTTCTTATGCAATTTCAAGGACGCTTTAAGCGCAAGAATACGTGTTACGGCCTCGTCTAATCTTTGCGCAGTAATAATGCCGTCCTCTACGCCCTTTTTCATAAATTCGAAATCTTCTTCAAGATTCTTAGTAAATAGGAACATATCACAGCCGGACGCTATCGTAAGCGGTACGGCTTTCGCCCTCGGCATCACCGTACCCATTCCCGCCATTGTGGATGAGTCGGTTACGATAAGTCCGTTAAAACCGAGCTTTTCACGAAGAAGTCCGTTTAAAAGTTCGGGTGCAATAAGTCCCGGCATAATATCTTCGTCGCGAAGTTCGGGGTTTAATTTTTTGGAGTATTCGGGCAGCATAATATGCCCAACCATTACCGTTTTTGCCCCCGCATCGATACAGTTCTTGTATGCCTTTCCGTAAGTCTTATCCCAATCGTCGCAAGACATTGTATTCACGGAAGCAAGCAAGTGTTGATCGCGTTCGTCAACGCCGTCACCCGGAAAGTGCTTTATCGAAGCTGCCAGACCGTGCTTTTGTATTTCTTCAACGTAAGTCTTACCGAACTCGGCAACCGTTTCGGAATCCGAACCGAACGTACGCGTATTAGTTATGGGATTATGGTAATTGTAGTCGATATCGATAATCGGGGCAAACGCCCAATTTATACCGAGCGCGGACGCTTCTTCACCTATTACACGTCCAAGCTCTTTCGTATACTTCTTATCGCCTGTAGCGGCAATAGCCATCTGACAACCTACGCGCGTTCCTTCATAACAGGTCTGATTAAGTCCTGCTTCAAGATTAGCGGAAATCAGGAGAGGGATTTTTGCATTTTTCTGTAAGCGGGTAACCGTATTTATCAGCTCGTTAAAGCTCATCGTGCGCATCATTACTCCGCCGACTTTCAATCCCGCAGAAAGATAGGACAAATAATTTTCGTCATCCGTGTAGGTAATAAGACAAAACAGCTGTGCTATCTTTTCTTCTTCAGTCATTGCGGATAAAGTGCTATCCACCCACTTTATATCTTCATCCGTTAAATTAAACGGCTTTGCTTTTAAATTCATCTTAAACGCCTTTACTTGCTTTTCTGTCCTGTAATTTTGTCTTAATCACAAGATACCATTTTTTAAATAACTTACCCGTTACCAAGTCTTTGCAGATTTGCTCGTTGCTCAGATAGATAAGGAACACCACAAGCAGCACTGCATTGATAATCGATTGTGTAGATGAAGTTACCTCGTTTGCGAACACAACGAAGGTTGCGTTCAAAAACGCCATAGAAATACCCGCAAGCAGATAACCGAGTTTATCGTTTGAGAATCTACCTATAAATCCGCCGATAAACATAGGCAGGAACGCCGTGAACATAATTCCGATAGAGCCGAAGTTCAACGAGCCGCCGTTTATCAACGTGCTGCGCGAAGCGTTTATAAATCCTACAACGCCCATGAGCGCACCGCAAATTATATAACATACAACAGCGTTGGGAATTTCTTTTATACCCGTATTGACGGATACCTTCTGTCCCTCTTTTAACGCCTTGTATTTGTAGCCGAATTTAGTGAAATCAAATAAATAAATGATTAGTACAAGCACGGCAACTATCACTAAAAGTGAATAGTACCAATTGCCCGAAAAGGCGGTCATCGAAGCGTTTCTCACTTCGTCGGTAACGTAACTGCCTTTAGTAATCGTATATGTTATTCCCTCTAAAATAAGGGTAACGCCAAGAGACGTTATGATAGGCGGAATTTTCAAAAGAACGTATAAGCCGCCCGAAGCCGCGCCGATTATTGCGCCGAACACAATACACAGAAGCAGCATAACGATAGCACTGCCTTCGCCGCCGTGTAATATTGCCCCTGTTATCTTAGCACTTATGACTGACGATAGAACAGCCATAGAGCCGAGCGAAAAATCGAATCTTCCGCTGTTAAGGTTAATGGAAAGAGCGATAGTCGTAATGGTAATTACGGCGGCAGACGACATAAAGTTTGCAAAACTCGATTCCGTCGGGAATATGCTTTTACCTCCCGCCGCACAAATAATAAGCAATACCACGATAAATACTGCGGGAATTGCCAACGTACCCGCCGCTTTGATACCGAGCGTTTTCGCTTTTTGCTTATTCAATAAGGCTTTCATATAATTACCTCCTTGCAAATGACGTTGCCGCCCGTTAAGGGCGGCAACCCCTCTGCAATACTCTGATTTTTATAAATTTAGTTAAGCGGGCGTTCTATCCGTTTCAACAAAAGCCTTGAACGTATCGAAAGTAACGTCTTTACCGATAACGGTATCAAGAAGCGACTTGTTGATTATAGGATTGTTTCCGCTGTCCGCAGTCTGATATTTAGCCGCAGCTTCAGCCGTAGTTGCAACGCCGTAGTTCTGTCCGATAGAAATTGCGTTGCCGTTATCTTTGATAACATTGCCGTGAACCGCATTATAAACCGCTGCAAAGACAGGACCGATGCTCGAAGCGTATTTACCTGCAAGGTATGTGAGTTTTCCGCCTTCCTGCGACATCTGCGCTACGTTGCCCTCCGTGAAAGAGTCTATATCCGCATACTGAACGTTTGCACCTGCGAATACCGACGAGAAGAACGTGGTAGCCATACCGACGCTTAAAAATGCGTCGGGCTGAGTGGCAACGGCGCCGCCGATTTCGCCGAAAGTTACGTCAGGATTAAAACCTTGAACATATGCACTGACCGTTACGGGACCCGAAATTTTAGAAACCGTTAAGCCCTGATCGCCGAAAATTTGTCCTACAACTGCGTCCATAGCAGACTGTCCGCCGTAGGTAAGTCCGAGTCCTGCAAGAATACCTGCCGCTCTGTAAACGTGCATGGGATTAGGAATGAACGCGCCGTAGATTGCGACTTTCGATACGTTCTTCGTGGTCTTGTAATATTCGCCCATTGCTTTGCCTGCTTCGTATTCGGTAGTCATATCGGGACCGATTTGTCCTACAAAGCACTCATAGCCCTTGTACTTTTCATACTGCGCATCATCAAGCATACCCGAAGCAACCGCATAGTAAAGGTTGTTTGCTTCACATGTTTCAATCTGCATTGCTCTGTCGCTGGCAGAAAGAGAGATAATTGCATGATATCCCTGAGCCGCAAAGGTTTCTATCGCGGCACGTTCGCCGGCTGCGTTTTCCAAAGCTTCGGTATAAGTAAAGTCAACGTTATACTGTTTCTCAAGATAGTTTTCGTAGTAAGCGCGGAAAGCCTTTGCTTCGTCGCCGTTTACGTCCGATACGAGAACGCCTATTTTTGCGGTTTCGTCATCTCCGATGTTGGGTAATCCGTTTCCGCCGCTGCAAGCGGTAAGCCCGAGCGTAGTTCCTACAACAACTGCACCCGTTAAAGCGACGGCCGCAATTTTTGCCAAGTGTTTTTTCATTTTTTGTTCCTCCGAAAATTTTTTAATTTTTTATTGTCAACTGTTAAACACAGTTAAAACCATGTTATCTGGGCAAATTCTTAGAACGGTAGTTAAGACTTGCCACATATACCAACGCAAGGAAGAATACCGCGCTTATTATCTGCGATATACCGTAACCCGCATTGCCCTGAATAAGTATCTTTAATATATTGTCTAAAAGAATATAGGAAAAACCGCCTACGACCGCCGCATAAATTTTCGAACGCGGACCGCCCGAAATCGGCATTCCGCCGAATACAATCGCAACGAGAATTTGCATACCGAGACTTCCCGCGGTAGTCGGCGTTACGGAAGGCGTATATACGAGAGTTAAAAACGCGCCCAAGCCGACTCCGAGACCTGCCATAACGAAAGCTATGATTGCATACTTGTTCAAAGAAATGCCCGTAAGCTTTGCGCAGAACGGATTTGCGCCGAGAAACTTTTGCCGTCTGCCTACTTTGGTAAACTCGAAGACAAACACACACAAAGCCATAAATATTACAAGCATCGCTATTTTGAATCCCATATTATCAAGCGGTTTAACTACCGAACTCGGAATACTGATACCACCGAGCGCTCCGCCGTTTTTAGTGATAATCGTAGCGGATATTGCAGACAAAACGCTCATCATGGCTACGGTCGTTACGAACACGGGAAGTTTGAATACGGAAGCCAACGTCGAGCTTAAAAGCGAACAGCCGACAGCCACGATAATTATTACTAAAATCATTACAACCAGGCTATGAGTTGAGTTATATACCATAACGCCTACCGCCGCGCTGAACAGCGTAGAAGCGCCCAAACTTATATCAAACGAGCCAAGCGTATATATAAATGTTGCGCCCGTAGCTACGATTGCAAGCACTAAGCCTTGATTGAAAATAATCTCGATATATCTGTCAAGTTTATAGCCTTTCGCTCCTACAACGATACAAAAAACAGCAATCAGCACGCCGAAAGCAATAATCGGCATCAGCAGCGTCAGTAGCTTTTTAACCGTGTGCTTATCGAATTTGATTTTCTTAACCTCCATAAAGACACCCCTTATATCATGTAATTGATTATCTCGGCATCGGTAAGTTCCGCGCTTCTGATAAATTCTTTTTTGATTTCGCCGTCTTTCATAATGAGTATTCTGTCAGACATTCCTATAAGTTCGGGCATTTCTTCTGAAATCATAAGTATTGCCTTTCCTTCTTCTTTCAGCTTTAACATAAGCTGGTACATAGCCTGTTTTACGCCGATATCAACTCCGCGCGTCGGGCAGTCGAGAATCAGAATTTCAGAGCCGCGTCCGACCCATTTGCCGAATACGACTTTTTGCTTGTTTCCGCCCGATAAAGTACCTGTCGTCTGGTTTCTGTCCGAACACTTTATAGAAAGATTGTTAATCTGTTCGTCCACGTACTTTTTCTCCGACGGATCCCATATGAGGAAATTCTTGATTGCGTATTTCTCCATTCCGCCTATCGCAATGTTATCTTTGATACTTGCAGTAAGCGCAAGAGATTCGGTATCTCTGTCCTTGCTTACATAGCCTATATTTTTTTTCATGGCGAACGCTTCGTTCTTAACGGGAGTACCGTTTACAAGCACTTCGCCTTTCTGCGGTTTAACGGCTCCGAACAATACTTTGCCGAGCGTATGCATTCCGCAATGCGAAAGGCCGCCCACGCCAAGTATTTCACCCTTGTGAAGCTGAACGCTTATATCTTTCAAACTATCGCCGAGAACAAGATTCTTACATTCCAAAACAACTTCTTCCTGCCACGACGGAGTAAAATCACTTCTGTAATAATCTCCCTGCAGTTCCCTGCCTATCATACTCGTTCTTATTGCATCAGCATCAAACTCGTCTTTTTTAAAGCTTCGTATAATTTTACCGTCGCGGAGAACCGTAAGCGTATCGCAAACTTCCATAATCTCGTCCAAATCGTGAGAGATAAAAATAACCGCCTTTTCCGTTCCGCGATATTTATTTATAATGTTATAAAGAATTTGCCTTCCGTCGTGGGCAAGCGCCGTACTCGTTTCGTCGACTACGATTACGTCGGGATCTTTAAGCATTATCTTTGCAATTTCAACAAGCTTTCTCGACTGAAAATCAAGCGCAGCCATCGGCATATTCCCGCGCACGTTGGTAATTCCGATAGCCTCCAATGCTTCGTTTGCCGCTTTATTGAGTTTTCGGCGGCTTATCGGGCCGAACTTGAATACTCTGAATTGGTCCAGTTCACCAAGGAAAATATTCTCGGCAACGGTAATTCCGGCAATCGTACCGCTTTCCTGTACTATCATGCCTATACCGTGCGCGCCTTCGCCGCAATTATCAAGAGCGTCAAGCATCGACGACGGAGCCCAATCTTTACCTTTATAACGCATACTCTCAACTTTCGTTGCCTTCTGCATTCCCGCGGCAATAGACGTTATGGTGGATTTTCCCGAACCGTTCTCGCCGATTAACCCCAATACGTCGCCTTTTTGTACCGTCAAATCCACGTCGTTCAATGCAACGACGGGACCAAAGGTTTTCGTCATATTTTTTATTTCTAGAAGCGGTATCGTATTTTCTTGAACTACCTCTGTTTCACTCATATAAATATCTCCCATATCGTTACTTGCGTAAATATTTTACATTATTTGATAAAATCAAACAACAACGATTGTTACCGCTTTCCCTCCATAAATTTATCCGTTAAGCATTTTTATAAGCCGCCCGACAATGACGGGCGGCTTAATTTTTTACAGTTATAAACGTATAAAAAATTAAAATTTTACAGTTCATATTGACATGGTTAAAATTTTAATTTATAATATAAGCAAGAGGTGCTTACTATGCAACAGAGAATGGAAATTATAAAATTCAATGAAGAGCTGCCAATGCGTTTATATTGCTATCAACTGACAGAACTGAAATCGCACTGGCACAGCGGTATTGAAATCATTTTAATTCTTAAAGGCGACTGTACCGTAATCGTCGGCGATAAAATCGTCAATATGAAAGATGACGATATTATTCTGATAAACGACAGCGTTGTACACGAGCTGAAATGCGAAACTCCCTGTTCGCTTATTGCACTGCTTATTGACACAAACAAAATAGAAGGCGCAGGCAAGCAATTATATTTTGAACTTAACTCTACTGATACTGCAAACAAAAACAAATTCTATAAAATCAAGAGGATGATTGCGGAACTCGTCAAAGTAAACAGCGCCGAATTGCCTGAAAACTCATATTTTAACCGCTCGGTAATTTACTCTATTCTTTACGAGCTTTCCCAAAACTTTAAATCAGACGATATCTTCGTCCAGTCAATTAAATATATAGAGCGCTTAAATACCATAATCAAATACATAGAACAGCACTATAAAGAAGGGCTTACGTTTAACCAGATTGCCGAAGCCCACCACTTTTCCGTTCCATATCTTTCTTCATTTTTCAAGCGTTATCTCGGCGTTAATTTTCAGACGTATTATAATGATTTCCGTTTAGAACGCGCCGTAAACGAATTATTGCACACCGATAATTCCATTGAACAAATTGCCGCCGACAACGGCTATCCGAATCCTCGCGCATTCGTTTCGTCTTTCAAAGCCAAATACAATACTTTGCCTAGTCTTTATAGAAAATCTACAACAGCCGTTGTTCAACAATTATCGGCAAGCGACTTCGACGATGACCTTGATAAAAAAAGCGCAATGTTTCTTCTTACTAAATATTTACCCAAGCATAACGAACACAACGAAATTCAAACAGAAAATCTCGAATCTAAGAACATAAGCCAAGAAAAAATCAGCCTGAATGCACAGGGCGTACCGCTTAAGCACACATTTCGAAAATTCACGTCGGTTGCACGTGCAAAAGAGCTACTGCTTACCGACGTACAAAATATGCTTACGGAATTGCAATCGGAAATAGGCTTCGAGTATATTAAATTTCACGGTCTTTTATCAGACGATATGCTTGTCTATTCGGAAGATGAAAACGGAAACTCAAGATACAGTTTCGTTTATATCGATAAAGCTTTCGACTTTTTACTCTCTATCGGGTTGAAACCGTTAGTGCAATTCTCTTTTATGCCGAAAGCGCTTGCATTAAATCCCGAACGAACGGTGTACTATTCCCCCTATATTCTGAGCATGCCGAAAAGCATGCAAAAATGGAAAGATTTTATTGCCGCACTAACAAACCATTGGATAGACAGATACGGCTTCCACGTCGTTAAAGACTGGCTGTTCTGTTGTTGGAACGAACCCGATACCTCCGTAAATTTGTTCGGTTTTCAGAACGACGAAGAATACTATGAGTTGTATAAAGCCACATATGAAACAGTCAAAGCAATAGATAAGCGTTTAGTGTTCGGAAGTCCGTCTTTGCTTATTTCATACAACATCAACCAGCACTGGTGTAAACGCTACATCGAATGGTGTGTCCGGAACAACTGCGTTCCCGATTTTATGAATATCCATTACTACGATAACGACTTTTCGGACGATTCTTTTGAAGGACACCGCCCCGCCCATCCTCTTCATTCTCGGTTAAACAGGGACGAAAACTCTTTTTCAAAGTGTATCGTTAAAACTAAAAATATGTTCGAAGAATGGGGAATCGGCGATTTACCCATATATCTTACCGAATGGAATTTAACTGTTTCGCATAGAAATCTCCTGAACGATACCTGTTTTAAGTCCTGTTACCTTACTAAAAATCTTTTAGAAAATTATGACGAGCTTGACAGCTTCGGCTATTGGGTGCTTACCGATATGATAGAAGAAACTCTGCCGTCAAAAGAGCAATTCCACGGCGGACTCGGTTTATATACCTACAGCGGAATTAAAAAACCGCACTACTACACTTTCCGTTTTCTGAACAAATTGGGCAATAAACTTATTGCAAAAGGCAACGGATATTTTATAACTAAATCACACCGAAAAATTCAAATCATTGCATATAACTACGAACACTTTAACCATTTATTTGCTCAGGGCGAAACGTTCGATATGCAATTTACCGAACGCTATACTCCCTTTAATAAACTTGGAACAATGGATCTCTCATTGGAGCTTTGCGACTTGAAAGCCGACTCGTGCGTAATACGGGAGCATATCGTCAACCAGTCCTTCGGCTCAGCATTCGACGAATGGATACGAATGGGCGCACAACCGCTTTCTTCAAACGATATAGAATATCTGAAATGCGTAAGCGTCCCCAAACTTTACGTAAGACGGGTAACTATTGAAAACAATTCTTTAAGCTATAATGCTTCCCTTGAACCTCTCGAAATTCGTTTAATTGAAATAGACCTCGTGCAGTCTTAAACAACTCACCGCTGCCAAAGTTCATTATATTAAAAAAACAATAAAACCATAGGTATGTAATACTACCCTATGGGTGGCGCAACGGTTGCAGTTGCGGTTGCAGTCGAAGAAGCTATGAAGAAATAAGCAATAATTAAAGTATAAAAAAAGCGGATATGCTTAACGGCATATCCGCTTTTTTTATTATTTTGTTTCTATGCTAAATTTTTTGTTTTCACTGCGCCGTTGTCGCACTTGTTGCCCCAGGAGTCGATAAGCTCGTCCTCTTTATAAACGCAGATAATTTCGCAGTGATTGGCGCATTTGCCGCACTCGAAGCCGCGGGTTTTAAACTCGATATCCGCAGTATCGAAAGAGAACGGTTTTTCCCTGCCGCTCCGTTTTGCAAGCACGGCGACGCCGAACGCGCCCATGAGGTGTCCGTTTTCGTCAACGATAACCTCGCTTCCCACCGCGTCCTCAAACGCCTTCTTTACGCCAACGTTCTTGCTCACGCCGCCCTGAAAAACTATGGGCGCGTTTATCTTCTTACCTTTTCCGATATTGTTAAGATAGTTCGTCACTACGGCTTTACAAAGCCCCGCAATAATATCCTCTTTTTTATGCCCTATCTGCGCCTTATGCACAAGGTCGCTTTCTGCAAAAACCGTACACCTCGCGGCAATGTTCGTCGGCTTTTTCGAGGTCAACGCAATCTCGCCGAAGTCCTCGACCGATACTCCAAGCCTGTGCGCCTGACTCGATAAAAACGAACCCGTGCCCGCCGCGCACAGCGTGTTCATTGCGTAATCTACGACGAAGCCGTTTTCGATAATAATGATTTTCGAATCCTGACCGCCTATCTCGAAAATTGTGTTCACCTCGGGGTGGATAGTCGTCGTGCCTATGGCGTGCGCGGTTATTTCGTTTTTGACCACGCAGGCGTTAGTCATAACTCCGATAAGCTTTCTCGCACTGCCCGTCGTGCCTACGGAAACGATTTTTACGTCCTTACCGTCAAGCTGTTTTTCCAGAGCTTTCAAAAGCCTTTTCAC
>CAMWPZ010000012.1 GCA_947176305.1 uncultured Clostridia bacterium | reverse complement strand
CCCTCGACGGCAATTTCGTCCACCGGCTTTTCGGGTACAGGCGGATTGAAAGCTTCGTCCACCGCCTCAACCGTTATATCCTCAATCGTGCGGCGCACGACGGGTTTAACTTCCTCTACGGGGGCTTCGGATTTTTCCTGCTCCTGTTTGTTGCGCTTGAATACGGATTTAACCTTGCCGACTACCGCGTTCTTTGCTTTGCCCGTCCAGCCCTTCCACTTGGGCGCGTTTGCTATTGCCTCGGCTTCGAGCTGGTCGTTTACATCCGCCTGAATTAAAAGCTGTTTGTTTTCCTCCGCCGTATTGTAGAGGTGGCACGCGCAGAAGTGACCTTCCTCCACTTCCTTGTAAAGCGGAGCTATGCGCGAGCAGATTTCCATACAGCTTTCACAGCGGGTGTGGAATTTACAGCCCTTGGGCGGATTTACGGGCGAGGGAATATCGCCCTTTAAGATTATTCTGTTCATCTTCACATGCGGGTTGGGCACGGGAACCGCCGAGAACAGCGCACGCGTGTACGGATGCAGGGTGTTGTTGAAAATCGCGTCCTTGCTGCCGTACTCGACCATACTGCCGAGGTACATAACGCCGACTTCGTCGGATATGTGCTTGACGACGGATAAGTCGTGCGAAATGAAAACGTAAGTAAGTCCGAGCGTCTTTCTCAGCTCGATAAGCATATTTATTATCTGCGCCTGAATTGAAACGTCGAGCGCGGAAACCGGCTCGTCACAGATAACGAGTTCGGGCTTTAACGCCAAAGCGCGCGCAATACAGATACGCTGTCTTTGACCGCCCGAAAATTCGTGCGGGTAGCGTTCGAAGTAATGCGGCTGAAGTCCGCACATTTTCATTACGCTTAAAACGTAGTCGTGATATTCCGACTTGGAAACAATTTTATGCTGCTTCGCCGCTTCGCCGATGATTTCGCCGACGGTAAGCCTCGGGGAAAGGCTTGCGTACGGGTCCTGAAATATCATCTGCATATTGGGGCGCAGCTTGTCGAACTCGCGGTTCTTTAAGTCGGTAATCTTCTGACCCTTGAAGTACACTTCGCCGCCCGTTACGTCGTAAAGGCGGAGAATGGTTCTGCCCATCGTCGTTTTACCGCAGCCGCTTTCGCCGACTATGCCGAGCGTTTTACCCTTCTGCAATTTGAAAGAAACGCCGTCCACCGCCTTTAAAAACTTGACGGGCTTGCCGAAGAAGTTTGTATCGACGGGGAAGTACTGCTTTAAGTCCTTGACTTCTAAAAACGCGTCGTTTTCGGGAAGGTTATTTTCTAACTCAGCCATTTTTCACCTCCGCGTCTTTTTCGTATAAGTAACAGGAAACGCTGTGCGTATCCGTAACCTTCATGAGTTCGGGGTATTCGCCCGAGCATTTGCCCATGCACTTTTCGCATCTGTCGCGGAAATAGCAGTAATCAGGCATATTTATGGGGTTTGGCACGAAGCCGGGTATACAGTACAGCTCGTCAACCTCGCCGTCAACGGTGGGTTTACTCTTCTGCAGTCCTATGGTGTAGGGGTGCAGAGGGTTATCGAAGATATCCTCCGCGGTGCCCATTTCAATTACCTTGCCCGCATACATTACGACTACGTAGTCCGCCATTTCGGCAACGACGCCCAAGTCGTGCGTGATGAGCATTATAGAGCCGTTTATTTTGCCCTTGATTTCCCTTAGAAGGTCGAGTATCTGCGCCTGAATAGTAACGTCGAGCGCGGTAGTCGGCTCGTCCGCGACGATAAGCTTGGGGTTACAAAGTAGCGCTATTGCTATCATTACCCTCTGGCGCATACCACCCGAAAGCTCGTGCGGGTATTTTTTGTAAACGCCCTCGGGGTCGGCTATGCCGACGAGCTTTAACATTTCGATACTTCTTGCCTTGACCTGCTGTTTGGAAATTCCCTCTATGTGCAGTCTGCCGACTTCATTAAGCTGATTGCCTATCGTGAACACGGGGTTTAACGAAGTCATCGGCTCCTGGAAAATCATTGAAATTTCCCTGCCGCGGATAGAGCGCATAGCTTCGGTGGGCATTTTCGCGATATCGACGACGCGGCTTTCCATTTCGTAGGTGTTGCCGCCGAGCGCGTTTTTCTTTATTATCGGTTTGCCCTTCGCGTTGAGCTTTACCTTCTCCTCGCCGTTTTCGTCGATTTCCGTTTCGTATACGGGAATTTTTCTGCCGCGGGCGTCGCGCTTAAAGACGTCGGCGCGGAAACGGATTGAGCCGCTGACTATTTGTCCGCTGGGTGCCTGAACGAGCTGCATCATCGAAAGCGAGGTCACGCTTTTGCCGCAGCCGCTTTCGCCGACTATGCCGACGGTAGAGCCTGCGGGGACGGAGAACGTAACGCCGTTGACCGCCTTGACCGTGCCCGCGTCCGAGAAAAAGTAGGTGTGCAAGTCTTCGACTTCGACGATATTTCTGTCGTCTTTCATTTCGGTAGTGTAGTCGTCAACCTTTACCTTGCGCTTTTTCTGCTTCTCGAACTTGCGGATTGCCTTGGAATTTTCCCTTGCAATCTGCCGCGATTCCTTGCGCGATATATAATGTTTTTTCTTTTCTTGCGTCTTTTCGTTCGCCATTTGTTACCTCTTCATCTTAGGGTCGAACGCGTCGCGCAGTCCGTCGCCTACGAAGTTGAAGGCGAGAATTGCAAGCGTAATGCAGATACCTGCGCCCAGCCACAGGTTAGGATAGTAGTTCCTGTACCTCGACTGCGAAGCAAGCTGAATCATATTGCCCCAAGTTGCGGTTCCTATCGGTGCGCCTATGCCCAGATAGCCGAGCGTGGCTTCCATAAGTATTACGCTGCCCAAGCCCAAAGTCATAAATACTATTAACTGCGGTATTACGTTGGGCAGTAAATGTTTGAATATCTTTTTGCCCGTGGAAAGTCCAGAACACTTCGCGGCGAGCATAAATTCCTGCTCCCTTAAAGAAAGTATCTGTCCTCTGACGAGCTTCGCGACGCCCGTCCACCCTAATAGGGTTAGCACGAGCATCATATAGTATAGCTTGGCTATGGTTACGATTCCGAGCGAATCGAACACCGAGCCTAAAATAAGCATTATGGGCAACGAGGGAATACAGCTTAAAATATCGACTATACGCATTATAAGCTGGTCAACCCATTTGCCGAAATAGCCTGCAAGTCCGCCGAGCAAAACGCCCAAAAGCGTTTCCAAAAGTACGACGACGAAGCCTATCGTAAGCGACACCCTGCCGCCGTACATAAGGCGCGTGAACACGTCGTTTCCGTCGTAATCGGTACCCATCCAGTGGTCGGCGGTGATGCCGCCCAAGCTGTTGTAGGGAAGAAGGTCGTCGTCGAGCGTTACGTCGTAAGCTTCGTAAACGGTGCCGTCCTCGCCCTCGTAGGATATGGGAATATAAGTACCGATTAAGTTGATATGCTCGTAGTCCTTTTTCGAGCCGCCGTTGCCGCTCCATTTGGAGAACACGGGGCCCAAGAAAGAGAACGCGAACAGCGCGATTAACGCAACCAAGCCGACGACGGAGAGCTTAGAGCGGAAAAACCTCTTTAAGACCGTCATACCGGGAGAAAGTACCTTCGCCCTTTCGGTAAGGTTTTCGCCGTGAAGATTGTCGTTGAAGTTGCCGTTATCGCCCGTTACGGGCGCAACCGCTTCCGCTTCGGGAAGGGCGTTTTCAAGTATTTCTTTATTTTCTTCCATAACGTCCTCCCTTACTTTCCTAATTTTACGCGGGGGTCAACCACCACGTACATCAAATCCGCGAGCAGAGTGCCCAAGACCGTAAGCACGGCTATGAACATATTGTAGCCCATTGCAAGGGGTACGTCGCCGATTTTCAAAGCGTTGTATGCAGTCTGTCCGATACCGGGGATATCGAATACCGTTTCGGTTATCATTGCGCCGCCGAAAAGCATGGGAAGCGTTGACGAAAGCACCGTGATAAGGGGTATAAGCGTGTTCCTGAAAACGTGCTTGTAAACTACCTTTCCTTCGGAAAGACCCTTCGCGCGCGCCGTTCTTATGTAGTCGGCGTTGAGTACTTCCAGAGTATTCGTTCTCGTATACCTCATAAGCGAGCCGATATCCAGAATTACCATAACGAATATCGGCAGAACGAGGTGCCAGGCCATATCGCCGAAGCGGGTAAACGCGCTTGCGTCGTGGGGAAGTCCGGCAGATACCAGACCGCCCGTTTCAAACCAACCCAAATCCACGGCAAACCATTTTATAAACATGTTGCCGAGGAAGAAGGACGGGAACGCCATACCTACCATACACAGTACGGTTACGGTATAGTCGATTTTGCCGTATTGGTTGGTGGCGCATTTAATACCCAAAGGTATTGCGATAAGCATTTCGATAACGAGCGAAACGAAGGAAATTCCGAACGATATGCCCATTTTGTCCTTGATTATCGTTTCAACCTTTATGTTGTACTGGAAGGAAGTGCCCATATCGCCCTTCAAAAAGCCCGTGAGCCAGCTCCAGTAACCTTTTAAAATTCCGAGAAAGCTATCGTCGTCCAGACCGTACAGCGCAAGTAAACGCTGCAACTCCTCCTCCGTTATACCGCCGTTGTTCGACATCTGCGTGGTTACTTTATCCACAATGTAGTTGACGGGCATAAGACGGATAAGGAAGTATATGAGTATCGAAATTCCGAGAAGTATCAGAACGGCGATAAGCAATCTTTTTATAACGTATTTTGCCATTAAAATTACTCCGGTGTATTATCGGTTTATTTTACGTAGTTGACTTCCCAAATCATATCGAACGAGCCGATATAGTGGTTTGCGCCCTGAACGAGCGAGCCGCCGTCTATAACGTTCTTGTTGTATACGTTAAGCTCACTCCTCTGGTAAGTGGGGAACTCAACCGCAAGCTTCATAACAAGGTCGAGGCAGTCTGCATAGACGGGAATACGTTCGATTCTGTCAATACTGTTTCTGCCCTCTTCTATCTTCGTGCTGAGCTGGTTAATGATGTTATACTCGTAAGGCCATTCCGAAGAAGCCGTTAAAATGTTCTTGTAGTTCCAGTTATTTACGCTTGTTGCGGTGCTGTCCTTATGGTAAACCTGATACATATCGGGGTCGGTAGCCGAAGACCACGCAGCCGCCCAAACCGCAAGGTTACCGGAAGTCATCTTCTTCAACGCCTGCAAGTCGGTCTGTACGGTGATATCGAAGCCGATACTGTTGAGGATATCGCGCGCTTCGGTGAACATAGCGTATGCAGGGTGGTCGGTGGTTTCGCCCGCGATCGTGAACGTGAGCTTGAGCTTCGTGCCGCGGTTTGCGTTCTTCATACCGGGTACTCTGTCGTTGGTCTTAACGAGAATACCGTCCGAGCCCTTGGTGTAGCCTGCTTCCCTTACGAGGGTTTCGATTTCGCCTATCTTTTCGGTCGTGCCTGCATACGCGTAGCTGACGTCTTCGTTGCTGTACACGCCTGCACTTTCGGGATAAGCCCACGAAGTTCTCGACATAGGTCTTGTAATAGTCGTGGCGAGCCTCGAGCCGTAGAAGCCGATAGTCATATTGACGTTGAACGCCTTCATTATCGCCTGTCTTACCTTGTATTCGGGAACGAATTTGGGGTTGATACCGACGTAACCGTAACCGCCCGTATAGTAAGGGGTGGGCGCTTCGAGGTGCTTAATGTTACCTATTTTGGTCATGTTGGTATTGGTTGCGTTGGGCGAGCCGTAGTCGATTTCCTCGGTTTCGAGCGCTTCCATAATTTTATCGTCGCTGTAAACCTTGTAGTTGACGTACTTAATTTTCGCGTTGCTTATGTTCTTTGCAACCGTTTCGAAGTTATCGTTACGCTTGAAGTAGCAGACGTTGTTTTCGAAGAAGTTCGTTCTCGTAACCGAGCCGCTGTCGTTGAAGTTGGTGCACTGGTAAGCGCCTGCGCCTACGGGTTTACCGTTCTTGTCTGCGTCCTGTAAAACCGTTCTGAAGAAGTTGCTGTCGCCGAATTCGATACCGAATTCCGTATCGCTGACCTTTGCCGCCGCAACGTAGTCCTTGCCGCCGTACGTGCCCGAATAGTAATGCATTGGTGCAATGGGAATAGAGAAGTTGTAAATAGCCTTGGGGTCTATTTTGTTAATAACTATCTTTAAAACGTCCTTGCCGCCGTCGTCCTTTTCGGTGGAGATACCGCTTATCGTTTTGACAAGAAGTCCGCCGTTTTTATTTTTAATGTCTTCATAATAAGCCGTACGCTCGTCGGAAGCAAAGTAGTTCAACGCGTCGGTTGCGGTAGCCCAGTAGGACAATATCTGATAGAAGTTCCTCTGGCTGGTGAAATTGTTGTATACGGTCTGAATTGCTCTATCACGCGATAAAGCTTCGTACGCGTCTTCCTGCGAGCAGTTATGTGAGGACATATACTCGTTGACTTTAGCGGTCGTAGTTGCTTCCGCCATTTCGTCGATACGGTTCTGCGCCGCGCGTTCGCCGGGCTGAAGCTTACCCGTCTTATCCTCGTCGAGGGTGGTGTAGTAAAGCTCGCCGTCGTCGCGCTTGTTGTTGCCGTTCAAGTCTTCGTAAATCTGTTCGAAGCCCTTATTTTTGCCTTCTTCAACGACCTGCCTCGTCTGAACTTCTACAAGTCCTTCCTGGAAATAGTAAGCTTCCCAAGTGTTCGCAAAGCGATACGAGGTTTTATAGCCTTCCCTCCAGCTTCCCGAAACGTTCGTCCAGTCGGATTCAAGCTCTTTTCTGAAAAGTCCGGTAACTATGTCGTAGTCGGCTTTTAATTCCGCATTCGAAGGCGTGCTTTCAAGCGCTCCGTCCTCGGACCACTCGATTAACTTGTTAATTCTGAGTCTTGCCGCGTTCATGAAGCCGGTTTCAAGGCTGGAATCGGTACTGCTGTCCGAAAGGTTGGGACGCTGTGCGCGGTAAGCTTTAAGTCCCTGAATGTCGGTCGAGTACATAGTCGACGAGCCGGTGTACGCGGGGTCGAGGTATACGTAGAAGTTGAAAAGAACGTCGTGTATGGTGAGCGGCGTACCGTCGCTGAATTTAATTCCGTCCTTAATAACAAATCTGTACTCGGTCTTTACTGCGTCCGCGCCGTTCTGCGTCGGTGCGCCTGCCGCGTTTACCATGGTTTCGGTATAGGCCTGAGCAACCGTAGGCCAGTCGTCACCGCAGACGAGCTTTCCTTCCTTATCCGTGGTAAGCATGGAAATCTGCGTCATGGAAATCATGTTGCCGTCGTTCTGCGCGGTGTAGAAGAACGGGTTGAAGTTACCGTCGAGCGCGCCCGTCGCAAGCTTAAGCTGACGCTTTTCGGGGTCGAGGTTGCTCTTCTTACAGCCTGCGGCGCCAAGCATTGCCACGCAAAGTCCTGCGCATAACGCTCCTTTAAGGAATTTGTTCATAATATTTTAAGCCTCCTATATTTTCCGTAAAAATTTATTTCTGAGCAATTACTGCTTCGTTGTTTCTCGTACCCATCGAAAGAGAGGTATTCGTGACGGTTACGGTGGTGAACTTTTCAAGGAACGCCGCGTCGGTCGTCATGCCGCCGAACAACCAGCAGTCCGTGTTGTAAACGTCGTCGATTTTTTGGATATTGCCTATCTTTGAAGTATCGGGAATGGTTATCTTATAGCTTACCGATTTGAACGCAACGTTTTCTATCTGAGCGCCTTCCTCCGCGGCTGTTACGAACAGGTGCATAGTGTCGACAAATGCGTTAGGTTTTATCGTTGCGGTAAGCTCGATATTTTCGAATGTCAAGCCGCTTATTTTTGCCGTGCTTGAAAGCGTTCCGAAAAGTGACGCTTTATCGCTGTTTTCAATAGAGGTATCGATTACAACATTCGAAATCTTGTGTCCGTTGCCTTCAATCTTAACGTTGGTCTTTTCAAAGTTGAACCAAAGGTTGAAGCCCGAAAGACCTGCGCAGTCGATATCGTTACAGATATAATAGCTTGTATCGGAGCCGAGATTAAACATCATATTCTGCACGTTGTTTGCCGACCTTACCATCGTGTACACGCCCTTGATATACTTTGCATATATCTTGGGATTGCCCGTACCTGCGGCGGGTTTTTGTACCGTACCCGCGAAAGGCTGGGTGCAGGCTTCGTCCGAATAATATTCGTAGAAGGTGTAATCAACGCTCTTGCAGTCGGGGGCGGTGCCGTTGTTTATCTGAATTGTAGACTGGCTGCCGAAGCTTCTGTAAGCGACGGGCTGACCGTTTTCTATAACGCCGTTCGCCGTGGTAATGGACTGTCCGTCCTCGGTTACGAGGATTAATTCAAGACGAACGTCAACCTGCCACTTCGCGCCGAAGTAAAGGTGTTCCTTTTCCTTTATATAGATAGGTTTAGAAGGGTCCACCGCTTCGTCCGTGAGCTTTACTACGTTGTTTTCCTTGTCCTCGAACACGGGCGAGCCGTTTTCGTCAAGCTCTACCATGTACCAGCCGTCGAAAATATAGTCCGTCCTCGCTATCGAGATATTACTTACTTTGTCGAAGTCTACTATTACCTGACTTCCCACCTTGTAGTAAATGTTCTTCTCGTTGAGGTTCATACCGTCGAACTTTCCGTCGTTGGCGTAATAGGTTACCTGTTGCTCTAACGCGTCCTTGTCCTTAAGGTATGACTCCGCCGTGGTTTCGCCGATTTTACAACCTGCGAACGCCCCCACCGACGCAACGAGCGCCGCAACCGATAACAACAATAATTTTACTCTCGTTTTAACTTTCATTTAGTCCTCTTTGCCGTCGGAATTTCCGTCGTCTTTTACTTGAGTTTCTTCGGGTTGAATATCTTCCGCCTGCGCCTCTTCGCCGTTTCCGGCGGTCTGCGCCTTTTTCTTTTTCCAGAGCAGAACGAGTACAACCGCAACCGCTACCGCCGCCGCTAGGCATACGCCGCCGACAACGCAACCGATTATAAGACCGGTGTTGGATTTGGAATTACCGCCCTCTCCGTTTCCACCGTTTTCGGAAACGGTTACGGAAAGCGATACGGTTACGCCGTAGCCCTGTAACGTGACGTAAATATCCAGCTCGGTCAATTCACGGTCATAAGCCGAGGTAAGCGACATTCTGCTCAAATCCGCAACTGCCGTGGTGTAGTCGTCGTAGTTGACGATAAGCACAAGTCCGCTCATATCGAACTTTTCGCCCGCCTTGTACTGCGTTTTGTGCTTACTGTCGGGGCTGAGCGAAAGGGAAGTTACCCTTGCCGTAATGCCGAATTTTGCCTTTACGGGTTTAAGCTCGTTTTCAACGTCGTAAAGCTTCTGCAGATAGTTTGTATCTCCGTCGGTGATGAACGCAAGCTGTGTTTCGCCCAAAATGGTGTTGTAAAGTGCGTGCGCCGCCTTTACGCTGTCGCTGAACGCGGAAACTATCGCCTTGTTTTCGTCGTTGACTTCGAGGTTGTTCCAGCCCTTTACCGCTTCGATATCGAACGATTTAACCGCGTTTATGAACGCGCGCGTCGTGTCGTCGATAAGCTCGCCGAGAAGGGTTTTCTGACCGAAGTAATTCGTATAGATATAATTGTCGTAGCCGATACCGTTGGTCGGATAGTAGATATCCGCAGTCGGCGCCGTGACGGTTTCAGCAAAACCTGCAATGTGGTCGACTAACGCGTCGTTAAAGTTTTCGTAATACAGGAAGTACTTTGCGGATTCTCCGCCAAGCTCGTTATACTCGGACAAGAGTACGGGAGCGTTGATGCTTTCGAACCTGTATTCCCTTATGCCGCTGCCGTAGAACGCCGCCGTACCTATCGACTTGACGCTGTAAGGAAGAACTACCTTGTAAATTGCGCCTGCGTTAAGATTTTCGAACGCATAAGCCTGAATGGTTGCGGTGCCTTCCTTTATGGAATAGGTGCGCACGTTGTCGCTTGCAATGGACGCAATTTTTGCGGTGGGGTAAACGCACAGCTCGTACGTGTTGCCTTCCGCGGTGTTGAGTACGCGGTACACAACCCCGTCCTCGGAGAAGAAGCTTGTATTAGCCGCGTCAACGTTGACGGCAGTTAAATCAGCCGAATTTGCGAACGCGCCAGCGCCGAGCGTCTTTAAGCTTGCGGGAAGAGTTACCTGACTTTCGCCGCCGCGGTAGAACGCAAGGCTTCCGATATATTCAACCTTGGGAATGCTGACCGAGGTATACGCGCCGTTAGCGAACGCGCCCGTTTCGATTACCTTTGCGCTTGCAAGGTTTAATTCGTTGATAGAAACGCAGCCGCGGAACGCGAGCGCGCCGATATATTCAAGCTTGTCGAGGTTGGTTACGGTTGCAAGCTTTTCACACAAGCCGAACGCGCCGTATCCTACCGAAGTTACGTTGTTTAAATTAATTGCTTCGAGCGCGGTGCAACCTGTGAACGCGCCGTCGGCTATCGCCGTAATCTTATCGCCGAGCGTTACCGAAGTCAGCGCCGTGCAGTTTGCAAAGGTGTACGCGCCCGTAACCTCAGCGTTTGCGCCGAAGGTTACCGTGGTCAATGCGGAACAGCCGTAGAACGCACCGTCGCCCATATGTGTTACGGACGGTATGGTTGCGCTTGTAAGCGATGTGCATTGAAGGAACGCGTTGCCGCCGAGATTTTCTAAGCTTGCGGGAAGGTCAGCGTTTTGAAGCGCCGCACAGCCTGCGAACGCTCCGTCGCCGATAGTTTCAAGCGCGCCGTTTGCCACGAAGCTTACGCTTTGAAGATTAGCGCAGAGAGCGAACGCGCCCTCGCCTATCTTCGTCACGGTACTACCCACGGTAAAGCTTGTGAGATTTGTCTGTGCAAAGGTATGAGCGGCAATTTCCGTAATACCTGCGTGAAGGGTTATATCTGCAAGGTTCGAGTTTGCGAACGCGCCCTCGCCTATCTTGGTTACGCTTTCGGGTATCGTAAGGCTTCCGCCGAACTGACAGCCAGAGAACGCGTAAGGCGCGATTTCGGTCGTTCCCGCAGCGATTGCAAAGCTTGCACCGACCGTCTTGGGCGCGAGTACTAACTTCGTACCCTCGTAAACGGTGCCGCCCGTTACGGTGAACGCACTGCCGTCTGCCGCCTTGATTTCGGCGTCGGTGTTTTCAAACACTCTGTCGCCGAAGTTAGTAAGTCCTTCGGGCAAGGTGAACTCGGTCAGTTTATCGCAGTTGGCAAAAGCCATATCGCCGATAACCGACGCCGAAGCGCCCGCAAAGTCGAAGGTCACTTCTTCGAGGTTGGTACAGCCGTAGAACGCCCTTGCGCCTACCGTAAGCAAAGTATCCTTTTCCGCGGATAACAGGTTTACGAATTTAACCGTCTGAAGTCCCGTACAGTGCTCGAAAGCTCTGTCGGATATAGTTGAGTTGTTGATAGTAATGCTCTCAAGCGAGGTGCAGCCGTAGAACGCGCGTTCGCCTATTGCGGTGTATTTACCCGTCGTTACCTCGTTGACAGAGGTGCAGTTTTCGAATACGCTGTAGCCGCAGATGTGCAAGCCCGTCAAATCGAGCGTTTTAAGCGAAGTGCAGCCGTAGAAAGCGCCGTCGTTCATAGTACCGATGTTGGTCATATTGACGATTTCTTCGAGGCTTTCACAGCCGAGGAACGCTTCCCTGTCTACGGTTATAACCTTACAGTTGGAAAGGTCGACCTTCTTCAAAGCCTTGCAGTTGTAGAACGCTCTTCTCAAGATAAGCGAAAGCGAGGCATCGGCAGGCGTTTTAGCAACTTTGTCAATGAAGTAAACTTCTTCGAGCTTACTGCAATTGACGAACGCTCTGTCCGAAATCTGCGTTACGGTTTTGGGAATTATAATCGAAGTGATATTGTCGTTATCTTTGAAGGCTTCTTCGCCGATAGTCGTAATGTTTTTATCCGAGGGTATCCACACCTCTCCGCCCGTGCCGTGATAGTGCGTGAGCGTACCGTTGTTAATGGTGAAGGGCTCCTGTACCCTCAGTAAAACGCTTGCGGAGTTAATTCGCGTGCCGTTTTCATAAATCGACGCCCTGATCTCAACGGAACCTTTAATATCCTTTACGTTGACCTTGCCGTTTTCGTCCACGTCCGCGATATTCTTATCGGTCGTAGTCCATTCGAGGTCTAAGCTGTCAACGGGATAATACCAAGGCTCGCAAACTATATCGAGGATAAATTCGTCGCCTGCGTTTACCTTGACCGTGCCCTCTGCTTTAACAAGGCTTCCGTCAGCGTTCTCTATCGTGCCGAAGGAAATCGAAGGGCTGGGCAGCGGCGTGTTGCTTTCAACTACGTCGACCGTAATTCTCTTGTAAGCGCCGTCCGCGCCCCTTACGGTGATATACGCGGTGCCTTGGGAAACGCCGACGATTTCGCCGTTTTTAACCTTGGCAACGGAATTACTGCTCGAAGTCCACGCGAAGTTTGAAAGGTTTGCTTCGCCCTCGTAGCTTAACTCTACCTTATAGGTTTCGTTTACGCCGAGGGTTATGCGCGTATCCCCCACAACCTCGAAGCTTGAAGGAAGCTTTGACGCGGTTGAGGACGAGAAGCTTATCTGGTGTATCCTGTGGTTGAGCGCATAGTCGTCAAGCTGAACGTACAGCCTTTCGTTATACTTTTCATAGAAGTCGGTGATTTCTATGGAAACCGTCGTGGTGCCGTTCTTGTTTGCGTTGTATACGGGGGTGATATATTCCGTAGCAAGCTTCAAGTCGGGAACGCCGTCGACGTAGCCGTCCTGATAGCAAAGTATTACCGACTGCGCGTAGGTGTTGTCGTAAATATCGAGATCGAGGTAAACCCTCTGCTGAGGCTTGTTGTTCTCGTCGTTGTAGTCGTAGTATCTTATACGCGAATCGACGAGCACGGGGGCTTCGTAGTCCACGTAGAACACCATCGAGAAGGTGTTTTCCTCGTTCTGCTTTTCGGGGTTATCCTTATCCTCCGCCTTGAAATAGAAGCGGAAATCGAGCTGATATTTTCCGTTGTTTACAAGTCCCAAAGCCTCCGGCTCAAGCTCTAACAATACCTGCGAGGGTATGGCCGAGCCGCCGTTAGAGTACGATTTGTTTACCCTGTAAACTTGGTCGGTCTTTATAACCTCGCCCGTAGCCGTATCGGTTAAATCGTAGGTTACAAGCTCGGCATTTCTCAAAAGTCCCGCGTACAGCGCCTTAATGCTGTAAGCAGTGATATAGTTGTTCACCGACGAGTCGGGGTTGTATTCGTTGAAGCGCGAGATTACCGCGTGTTCTCTGTCGACGTAAATCTGGTCCGCGTCGGGGTCCTGCGTGTACAGATAGCCGCCGATGGGAATCGAATATTTACCGTCCTGATAGCCCGCATACGCCTGACTTGCCCAAACGCTGGGCTGAGGACGCGTCATATCGTTGTAGGTGGTGTCCTGCTGGAAATCGGAAATTTCGTAGCAGTCGTAGTCGAGCATGGGCGCCGCTTCCCAGTCGCCGTAGAAGCCCATGAAAGGAAGCGTTAAATCGCACTGACCGTCAGTTACAGATTCGAGCTTTAAGAAGCCTTCGATAAACATACCGTTTGCGAACGAGCGGTCTATATACCTCTTTTCGCTTTCCGAAAGCGTGAGCTTGACGGTTATATTTACCGACTGACCGCCGCCGACGGTTACGGTTGCGCCCTCGTCCACAGGCGAGCCTGAAACGGTCCACTGTGCGGGGATATGGTCGGAATAGGTACTGCTGTTGAAAAGGTGCGCCTTTTCCGCAACCGCAAGCCCGTCGATAGAAAGGCTTTCGGTGAAGAATAACGATTTAGTCTTAAAGCTTAACGTGTCGCTTCCGAAATTAGTTACTGCGAAGTTTAAAGTGTATTCGCCCGACTTGTTCGTATCCGCGCCAAGCTCTATCTTGGGGCGGTTATCCTCCGCGGTAGTCGTGGAAAGATAAGCCTTTGAAGTGAAAGCGTTTTTAATGGTTGCAAGTCCCGAGCCCTGCTTTCTGGGCGAGCAAGGCAAGCCTTCCCTGTCGTACACGGTGGTTGCCGTACTCATCATAAGCTGGTTGATAAGTCTGTTAAGCTCAACCGACGTATAGTTCGGGTAGTCCTGTTTAAGCTTGCCGCGAAGCAGCGCCGTGAAGCCCGCAAGGTTGGGCGAAGCCATTGAAGTTCCGCTCATTTCCTGATAGCCGCCTGCTACCGTGGAAATAATCTGACCGCCGTGTGCGGTGAGGTCGGGCTTAAGCTTCAAATCGGGCGTCGAGCCCCACGAGGAATAATCGTTCATGAAGGGGCCTGCCTGATATGCGGTTGCAAGCTCTATCGTGCCCGTTGCTCTCTTACTGCCGCCGTTATAGCACAGAAGTCTGCCTGCGTCAAGGTTTACGGAAACCGCGGGGATAGGGTTGTCGATTTCGCCGACGGACATACCTACGGTACCCGCGACGTTGTTGTAAATAATTACCGCGTCCGCGCCCTTGTAGACGGTGTTGCCGTTCTCGTCCCTCTCCATACCCATACTCATAAGGGTTTCAATCTTGTCTTTGAAGGTCGTTTTACCACGGCTTATTACCGCAATCGTTCTGCCCTGCGATTTGTCTTTAAGCTCGTTGATTACGAAGTCCGTATAGTCGGCAGGCTCACCCATACCGTCTACTACTACGTATTTAAAGGTTTCGCGCGGCTTGTCGACTAAAAGCGATTTCAAGAAGTCGCGCCTTACCGAGTTTTCGTCACTCGATTCCTCGAAGAAAATCGAATCGCCGTTGCCGTTATTGTCGCCGTTAGCAACCATATAGGGCGAAAGCTGACCGTTGATACTTGCAACGGACATTGCGCCCGTGAAGGTCGAGGGCGATCCGACCGTACCCGAGTCGGGGTTGGAAGAAAGGTTTGTACCGAACGCACTGCCCGCGCCCGAGCTGAATTCGTTGCTCGCCGCGCAGATAAGGCTGATGCCCGCATCCTTTATTTCCTCGTAAATTTCGTTGAGCGCCGCTCCCTCGTCGTCACCTTCAATTTCTATCGATGAGAAGCCTGCCGAGGTACCGAGGCTCATATTGATTACGTCAACGCCGAGGTTGACGCAGTCCTCAAGCGCCGCGATAATATCTTCGGTTACCGCGCCGCCCAAGTCGTCGCTGGAAAAGTCGTCGGTGAACACCTTGCAGATTACGAGCTGAGCTTCGGGTGCCGCGCCGATAAAGGGGATTACTTCGCCGTTATCGTATTTTGCGGTGTTGCCGTCCTTATCCGTATAGCTGTCCGCCTGACCTGCAACTATGCCGGCAACGTGCGTGCCATGCTGTGAATATGCGGGATAAACGTCAGGGTCGCTATCCGCGTAGTCGTATGCAAAGGGAACTTTGTCGCTGACGTAAACGTCGTCAACGGTGATGTTTTTGCCCTTGCCTGCGGAAAGGCTTTCCGCCGCGAAATTCTTTTCGTTTAATTTATCTCTTACGTAGCTCTTGTTCATTGCAAGAGCCGCGGGGGTTTTCTGGAAAGCTTCGTGAGTGTAATCGAGGCCCGTATCCAGAATTGCAACGGTCGTGTTCCTGCCGTCGTATCCGCAGTCGGAAGAATCGTAAATACCCGTGGGATAAACGTTGCTGGGGTTGGTTACCGCCGCACTCCTTGCGGATGCAAGCGCTTCGGGGTAAGCGTAGGTTCTTGAAACGTACGCGGCTTTAACCTGCGATAAGCTCTTTATTCTGGAAATATATTTCGTGTTCAGCTCTAATGCTACGGCGTTTGTAACCGTGCTGTACTTGTACACTACCTTATAATCTATATCGAGGCTTTTCAGCGTGTTTAAAAGGTTGGTCTGCGAAGCCGAAATGCTTTTAAGCTTTCTTGTTCCCTCGTACGAGGAAAGGTATTTCGAAGCGTCCGCGTTTTCGGGCATAGCTTCGAGAAGGCTGTCTTCTTCAAGCCTTACGATAACCGTCTGCACCGAGCCTTTTGACGAGGTCAAGCCTGCGTTTTCCAGCACGGAGGACGACAGGTTATTCATCATAACACCCGTCATATCTATTTTGCCGGTTACGTCCTTGGTGGTTACCGTGTCGTATCTTGCCGACGCGGCGGAGAAATTCTGCTTGCCGCTCTTTGCGAACGCAAGCACGTTACCTGCCGTGAACGTTGCCGCCATTATTGCGGAAAGGGATAAACAGGCTATCCTCCGTTTTGTTTTTGCTTTCATGTAAACCTCCGAATTCTGAGAAAAAACGCTTAAAAATCAATCGCCTGCAAACACCGCAAAAAGGGCAATAGCTGCCCTTTGCGTTTAATTTGCTTTTTTTGTATTACTCGGCAAAGCCAAGGTCAATTTCGCCGCCGGCGTTGGCAAGTACTATTGTGTAGTAGCCTTTGTAGCCGACGAGAATACCGTACACCGTGTTGTTGGCGTTGTATATCGTAACCGTATCGTCCGCTACTCTGTAAACGTACGACGTGGTCGCATTGTCCGCAGTCACGTAGAACGTACCGCCCACGGACAGATTACTAAGTCCGTCGAACATATAGCTTACGCCTTTCGCGTCGGTGAACGTGCCGAGGGGCGCTATGTCGCACGCGCCTAACTCAAGCGTGATATTTTCGCCGCCGTAGTTGAGTACCGCCCTCGACTTGGTGCCGTTATTATCAAGCGTGAGGACGTATTGCATACTCGCCCTGTCGCGCAAGTTTATCGTATACGAATAGGTCGTTCCGTCCGAGCAGGTAACAGTGCCTATGCCGTTGAACGTGTAGGAAACGCTCTTATCCGTTACAAGCTTTCCGTCCTCGTTCATGCTTGTAAGATATGCGGTATATCCGAACAGCGCGTCGCACTCAACTAACTTGCGGTAAGCGCCGTCCTTGCCGTACGCGCCGCTATCTGTCGATAAACACTCGACGAAGAGATACTTCTTCGTTCCGACCGAGAATTCCATACCGTAGCTGCCTATCGTGTAAGCGTAGGTTGTAACCTTTACGTTGTTCTCGTAAAGCTCTGCGGTACCGCTTACGAACTTAGCGCCGCCCAGACCGTCGAGCGTTAAATAGTTGCCCGTGCCTGCCGCATTATAGGTGCCTTCATATCCGTCAAGACTGTTCGGGTTTACGCACACCGAGTATTCGCTTGCGTTGCCGTGTTGCATCGATACTATAAGCTCGGTTACTCCGCCCGCCTGCATTACGTCTATATAATAGGTTTGGTTGTTGTCGGTATAGGTCAGATAGTTGCCGTCACGGTGATATGTGAATTCCACACTATCGCCGAACGCACTGCCCTGCGCCTTCATCTGCGCGTTGATTTCACCTATAACGAGCGTGCCGTCCGTGCCTGCAACCAGCCACGTGCCCGTGAAGCCGTTGACAACCGTCAAGGTTTTCGTGCCGCCGAGGTTGAGAACGTAGTCCGTACCTATCGTAATAGTGCCGGTTGCACCGCCCGAAATATTGATAACTCCCGCGCCGTTCGTGTAGGTGTATTCGTTGCCGTTTGAAACGGTAAGCGTTCCGCCCGAGGAAAGGTTGCCCCTGCCGTCGAAGGAATAAATCAAACCGTCGCCGTCCTTTAACTGCAAGCCGTACATATCGTCGTGCTTAATCAAATCGATAGTGCCGTTAACTTTGATTACGCCGTTTTCGTAAGAGATATTATAAGTTACGCCATCGTATTCGAACGAGCCTGTAAGCGTTGAGTTGACAAGCGTATACGCGCCTGCTTCCGCTCCGTTGACCGTCACACTGCCGCTGACCGCCATGTGGTTTACGTTGCCCGCTACCTGATAATTTCCGAGGCCGTTGAATTCAACGAGTTCGAGAACGTTATCGCCTACCCAGCTTCCCCTGAAATCGTCATACAGGAAGAAGGTTACGTTTTCGTTAACGTTGCCGAGCCTTGCAAGGTACAACCTGCCCGTAAGGGTGTTAGCGCCCGCATTGTAGGAAAGAGTTCCCAAAGGCATATCGTTGGAATACAGCGTAATTGACGAGTCGCCGCTTGCCGCATAAGTTATATTGAAACTGCCGTACGCGCCGTAGTCGATAAGTGCGGTACCCGTGCCGTTTACGCCGATACCGTTGAGCGTAAGCTCGACGGGGTCGGTGTTGTTAAAGAAGTTCCACACGCCGACAAAGCTGTTTTCCTTATAATAGGTTTCGCCGCCTATTACTATAAAGCCGTCCTGATTAATGCCGACCGTGTAACTGCCGATTTCCATTTCGCCGTCGGAATTTATAGTATAAGTTCCACTGTTGGAAGTTGTACCTACTTTGTTACCGTTTTTATCGTAGCCGAAGCTCGTTACTTCGTAATTGCCCTTACCGTCAAAGACGTACTGCTTTTTCGAGCCTGCGGACTTTTCCCAAACGCCCTTGAAATTGTCGTAAGCATAAACGTCGGTACTGCCGTATTTGGTAACGTTGCCGTTTGCGTCGACCGTGCAGGTAACGGTTTCCGTACCCGCTTTTACCGTCAAGCCGCTTGCCGTAATTTCGTAGGTGAAGTTCACGGTCTGCGCCAAGGTTTTTGCCGTACCCGTGCCGTTTTTATTGAAGGTATATTCCGCACCGTCCGCCGCCCAGTAGGTTCCGTAGTTGAAATCGCCCGAAGCCTTGACAGCCGTAATCGCGCTGTTTGCGGGGTGGTCGCCGTTGTCGTAGACGGACAGTATACCGTTATTAAGCGTTGCCTTGAAAGGCAGGTACGACTGCGCGTTGTCGAACGCTACGCCGATGAACGTATCGTAAAGCGTAATCGACGTGCCGTCGTAGGAATAGTACGACGTGTGCGTGAGCGCGCCGTCAACGTACTTCAAGCCGCCCTTGTTGTCGAGCGTTAAATAGCTTCCGTTTGTACCCGTGAAATAGTAATCGCCCGCAACATCGCCGTAATCCGCAAAGCCTGCGTAAAGGGTTACGTCGTTAATGGGGATATATCCGTTGGGTACCTTTTGGGTATGAGCCGCGTCGAAATATATTCCGTAAGAACGGTTGCCGCTGTCAGCGTTTATAAAGCCGTTGATATCCGTGCAACCGTCCGTGCGCGTATACCAGATTGCCATAGGCGAATAAACGCTGTTGATTTCTACGTTTATATCGCTTGAATCTTCAAACTTTTCGTCACCGAGATTTATTTTAAGAATGAACTGTTTTTGACCGTCCGCACTCATATTGATTACGGGCAGGTCGCTTCCTTCAACGAAGGTCCAGTCCTGTGCGTGCCATTTAAGTTGATTTAAAATCAGCTCTTTAGTTATATTTTCGGAATAGCAGTTCAAAATCAGCGCGGGATTTGCTTCGATAGAAACGGTTTTATCCTCCGCGCCGCCTGCATTCACGCCGGCTGCGATTTTGCCCGTGAACGAATACTTACCCGAAGCGTCCGCAACTGCGTATGCGTAAGTTCCGCTCGTCGAGAAGCTGTCGCAAACTATCGCGTCGTAATAAACGTAGCCCGCAATACCGCCTGCGTAAGCGTAAGCGAACTGCTCGTTACCCGTCATAAGGTTTATGGTATTGCGCGCTTCAATGAAGCCAGTGGAATAACAGCCCTGAACGGAGCCGTAAGGCTCTAACCTGCCGACGATACCGCCCGCGTTCATCGCGCCCGAAACGTTGCCCGTCGAGTAGCAGTTTATTATCGAAGCCGTAGTGTGAGGCTCGGTCGAGGTAACCACGCCCGCAATACCGCCCGCCGCGTTGACGTAGCCCGAAAGACCGAGAATTTCAACCGAGGACGAGCAAGCGTTCACAATGGAAGTGAAGCTTACGCTCTCGCTCTGGTATACGGAATTCTGCGTACCGATAATGCCGCCGATGTAGCCGAAGTAGTTATCGTCCGCGTCCGCAAGTATCGTGCCGTTCGTAGCGGAGCAGCCCGTAATATTTACGCCGACGCCCCAGCCGACTATACTGCCCGCGCTGAAAGCGTTGCCGCCCTCCGCCGCGTTTACGGTTATGGTGTAGTTATCGAGTTTGAGGTTGTAGATTTCCGCCATGCCCTCGTCCTGAGGAGTTGCGGAAACACAGCCGAACATACCCACGTAAGAGGTATGGTAAGGAACGAAGGTTTCCTGATCAATTAACACGTCTTCTATATAGAAGTTGGAAATGGTGTGTCCGTTGCCGTCAAAGTGACCTGCAAAGGGGTACTGCTCGGAATCGCCGATAATGAAAAGCTGTTCGCCCTTCAAATCGATATCCTTTTCCATCTTGTAATAAGCAGTAAAGAAAAGATTGTAAGAGAACGGGTCTTTTACGAAAGCCGACATCTCGTACAAGTCGATAGGCTCTGAAATGATATAGGGGTCTTCCTTCGTACCCGAGCCGCCGTTGTCCTTCTCGCCGAACCACTGTGCAAGGGTTACGTCGGTTATAGAAATATTCGTCTTACCGTTTACGGTATAGGTATAAACGCCGTCCGCGTCGGGCTGAAGAATCTGCGTGTTTGCAAGCACCTTCATATTCGAGGTGTCGTAGTAAACGCTCATATCCACGGTGAAGCTGATTTTGTCGCCCGCGCTTACCGTGAAGCCCTCGTCCACGTCGCCGTCCTTGCAGTTATAAGTCAGACGGTACTCGTCGCCGTCGGGGTCGGTCGTTTTAAAGGTTACGAGGTAGCGGTTGAGTATGAAAGTATCCGAAACCGTAACGGTCGTGTCGGAATTCATTTTGAAGGAATACTTGCCGCCATCGTCCGCGGTCAGCTTACTGTCGTTCGCGGTGACCGTAGGCTCGCCCACGACGTTATCCGCCAATGACACGGAAAAAGTGACCGTTTCGCCTTCCCTGACTTCGTAGCCGTTGGGAATTTCACAGTCGTAGGTTATGCCGTCAACCTTCTCGAAGGTCAGCGTATAATATTTGGGTTCTCCGTCCTTTTTGCAGGCAACCGCTATCGATAAGCAAACCGCACATAAAGCCGCAAGAACTCCCACTATCAGTTTTTTCATTATATATCTCCGTAACTCGGTCTTTAAAATTCGGCTGTAAACCGTAAAAAACCGCCGACGCGTGTCCGCACACGGCTTGTACCGTATGGCAACACTTGCGCATTTTAAAATATTATACAATAACGCGAATAAAAATTCAAGTTATTTCCGCGCGTTTTGGGTAAAAAACTATAATTGTTTCGAATAGCGCAATAACGTGGGCTTATAGAACAGATTTTGTGCAAAAACTGGTTTTTTTTACCTTTATTCGGGCAAAAAATGTGAATTTTCGGGCATTTTAAGGTTGTTTTATTTTTTAAAGCCCGAGCGTACGAATATTTTTACCGTATGTTTTTATCACTTTAAACGGCGGCGCGGATATGACTTTATACATTTTTTAACGCATAAATGTATATAAAACAATCCGCCGCGTTTCCGCGGCGGATTATCGTGATTATTAAAGTAAATGTTTTCGTATGGCTTTTATCGCGGTGTTCGCAATCAGGCGCGAGCCGCGGTGCGTGGGATGCACGCCGTCTTCGGAATATTCGGAATACGGAGTGGTTATCGTCAAGCCGTTGAACATCTCGTCGTAGGCGACGAATTCGTCGCAAAGCTCGCTCGCTACCCTGTCTATTATTGCAAGCTCCTCGTCGAACTGCTTTCTCATTCTCAGCTTGTCCGCCGCGGGCAACAGGAAGGGTTCCAAGAATATTACCACTATCCCCGCTTCCTTCAACCTCGTCAATAGCTCGGTCAGGTCCCTTTCGAACTGCTTTAAGTTTAGTTCCTTGCCGTATTTGAATTTGTGAAGGGTGTTGTTTATACCTATCATTATGACTACGGCGTCGGGATTAAGCTCGATTACGTCCTTTTCCACCCTTGCTAAAAGGTCGCACACCTCGTTGCCCGAAACGCCTTTATTTATAAGCTCTAAATCGGTATCGGGATACAGGGGGTGAAGCTTGTCCGCAATTACTTTTACGTAGCCGTTGCCGAGCGAGCGGATGTCGCTTCTGTCGCGCTCGCAGTCGGTAATCGAATCACCGAAGAAAACTATTTTCATATTAGCCTCTTTATCATATCAAAGTTTAACATTATTTTAACACATTACCGCGGCTTATGCAAGTGCGGCGTACAAAATATTTTTTAAAAAGCGAGAAATAATGCTTTGACAAACGAGTAAAATTATGATATAGTATTTTAGCTTTGTAAGAAAAGTATAATAAATTGCGCGGATGCTTTGTCCGTCGGAAAATAAATTGAGCCTTTTAATGCGGATGTACCCAAGTGGCTCAAGGGGCTCCCCTGCTAAGGGAGTAGTACGGGAAACCGTA
>CAMWPZ010000011.1 GCA_947176305.1 uncultured Clostridia bacterium | reverse complement strand
TTCAACCATCGTGTATAAAATTCTTCTCTGAACGGGTTTAAGTCCGTCCTCTACCCTCGGCAGCGCTCTGTCTAAAATGACGAACTCTGCATAAGGCAGCATTGACTGGGGCATTACGTCTTCAAGCGGGGTTACGTATACGTTGCCGGTGGGAATAGACGTCTGGATATTTTTATCGTTCTTTGCCATATCAATATCCTCCCGTCGTATCGGTTGCAGGCTTGAAGTTTACCTTTTCGATAAATCCGTCAACCTTGTTGAAGTTGGCGTTTTCGGCAAGGAATTCCTTTCTGCCTTCCACCTTGTCGCCCATAAGCATTTCTATTACGTTAGCCGCTTCCGCAACGTCTTCGATAGTTACCTGTATAAGATTGCGGGTTGCGGGGTTCATTGTCGTTTCCCAAAGCTGTTCGGCGGACATTTCGCCCAATCCTTTATAGCGCTGTATCTGATAGCCCTTGCCGACTTTTTTAATCTTTTCGTCAAGCTCCTCGTCGTCGTAAGCGTATTCGACAACGTCGCGCTTGTAGACCTTGTATAAAGGCGGCATACCTATATAGACGTAGCCCGCGTTTACCAAATCGCGCATGTACTTGAAGAAGAACGTCAAGAGTATACAGCGGATATGAAGTCCGTCTTGGTCGGCATCGGATAGAATAATTACTTTTTTATACTTGGTTTTTTCCACCTCGAACGAGCGGTTGAAGCCCGCGCCTATCGCGGAAATCATAGTCTTGATTTCCTCGTTCTGAAGTGCCTGCAAAGCCGTCTTTTTCTGTACGTTCAACGGCTTGCCGCGCAGGGGCAAAATCGACTGGTACTGTCTTACCCTCGCCTGCTTTGCCGTACCGCCCGCGGAATCGCCCTCGACTATGAACAGCTCGTTCTGGTCGGGATTTTTTCCCGAGCACGAGGCAAGCTTACCGACGAGGTTAAGCCCGTCGTTTTCGGAAGCCGCCTTTGCAACGTCGCGTTCGGCACGGTGCTTAATCCTGTCGTCGGCGGCGAACTTTGCTTTCTTCGCAATCTCGTCGAACAAGGGCTTGTTCGCCTTGTCCGCAACGAGCTCGGAAAGTCCTTCGTAAACCGTCTGCTCGACGGGTGCTTTGGCTTCGGGGTTGCCGAGCTTGGTCTTGGTCTGACCTTCGAATTCCACGCCCGTCATCTTGACGGTCAGAACGGCGGTCAGGCCTTCCTTTATATCGTCCGCAATGAACGGCTGTTCCTTTGACTTTAAAAAGCCGTTGTTGCGCGCATATTCGTTGATAACTTTAAGAAGTCCGTTGTGGAAGCCCGTTTCGTGGTAGCCGCCCTCAACGGTGGAAATATTGTTTACGAACGAGAACAGACTTTCGGTATCGTCCTTGGTGTGGCAAATTGAAAACTCTATCTTAATCTTGCCGAGGGGCGCGCCTTTAAGCTGAATATCCTTTACCGCCGAGCAATACAGCGGCTCTTTATAAAGGGGCGTTCTGTCGCCGTTCAAGTACTTGACAAAGTCCACAAGACCGCCGTCGTACTTAAAGCTTACAGGCTCGCGCGGAGGCAATAATTCTTGCATGGTCTGCACCTCGCCTTCCTCGCCCAAGTCGCTTTCAACGTCGTCGTCGACCTCGACCGTGCGGTACAAATCGCGCTCGTCGATTAAATTGATTTTAAGTCCTTTATTCAAAAACGCAAGCTCTTTCAGGCGCTTGAACACTACGTCGTAATGCCACTCGACCGTTTCGAAAACTTCCTTGTCTGGCATAAAGCGGACGAAGGTGCCGCGCTTTTCGGTGGGCTCGCCTGTGTTCTCCAAGGGGTATTCGGGAACGCCGCAAAGCCACTTGCCCTTTTCCTCGTCGTAGCGGCTGAAAAAGCTCATTTTATATACGGTATCGCGGTAGACCTCAACGTTCAGCCACTCGGAAAGCGCGTTGGTAACCGACGCGCCGACGCCGTGAAGTCCGCCCGAAAAAGCGTAGTTTTCGGTATCGAATTTACCGCCTGCGTGAAGCTTGGTAAATATGACTTCGACGCCGCTCATACCGGCTTTTTTATTTTCGTCGATGGGCATACCCCTGCCGTTGTCCTCAACGGAAGCCGAGCCGTCCTTCCAAAGCTTTACGGTGATTTCGTCCGCATAGCCGTTGGCCGCCTCGTCAACGGAGTTGTCCACTATTTCCCAAAGGACGTGGTGAAGTCCCTTAACGCCCGTCGAGCCGATATACATACCGGGGCGAAGGCGCACGGCTTCAAGACCTTCGAGAATTCTTAAATCGTCTGCGTTATAGCTTTTTTCCGCCATAAATTTTTTCCTTTAAACAGTATTTCCCTGATTATTGTCCGTTTAGCCCGCGTTTAATCTTTAAGCTCTCGGGCAAACTCTTTTTTATTATATCACGTTTTGTACCAAAAAGTAAAGCGCGTGTTTTAAAAAAGTTTTTAATATAAAATAACGCGCGGCGGCAATAATTTGCCGCCGCGCGCCCGACAGGGACTATTCACACACATTATACTTACAATTTTTTAAAATCTCTGCCGCTATAACACCGCTAAATAAAGCGGAAGTTATTGTTACTTGTTGCCCTCGAATGAGTCGTAGAAGCCGTCTACGTCGAACAGCCTGCCGTCGTCACGATTTCTTGTCTGCTGGGGCTGAGGCTTGGTCGTGTCTACCCTAGTGGTAGTAGTTACTACCGCGTCGGGAGGATACACCGTAGGAGTATTCACCGCTACGGGCGGCTCTGCTTCTACTATCCTCTGCTCTACAACCTTGCTTTCGTTAGTCTTAGGCTCGGCGATGTTCTTTAACGCCGCAACTACAAGCGCGCCCAACATATCCATTGAATTAGGATTATTGTTAGCCTGCTGAGGCTGTGCCTGTATCACGGGGATTGCGTTAAGCGCGGGCTGTGCGGTATTACCGCTGTTTCCGTACAGCATCTGATTTCTCAATGCCGCAAACTCAGCAGTTTGTTCAGCTTCCTTGGTTGCTTTCATTTCAGCACGCATAGCGCTCATTTCTGCTCTATGCTCTGCTTCGTCCTTTGCTCTCTGCTGTGCTTGGAGTGCATTCAGCTGCGCTTCTACTCTCGCAAGTGCGCCGTTATCCGCGCCGCCGCCGTTGCCGCCGTATGAAGGCATAGGTCCGTATGAAGGCTGTTGCATCATGGGCATTTGCATAGGCATCTGCATCATAGGTTGTTGCATGGGCATCATCATGGGTTGAGCCATGGGCATTGTATTGTTATTATGCTGGTTTGCTCTGTTCTCAGCCCTCATTGCAGCAAGCTCGGCTTCTATCCTTGCAAGTGCATTCGGGTCGGTTACAGGTTGCTGAACGTACTGGGGCTGAGGCTGAGGTGCAGGCTGTTGCTTCTGCTGTTGCAGTGCTCTGTTCTCTGCACGAAGCTCTGCCATCTGCTCGCGCATTTCCTTTAACAGCTCGTTATTCGTATTATCGATAACCTGCTGTACGGGGGCGGGCTGAGCCTGAGCAACGGGTGCCTGCTGAGGCTGTGCCGCCACTGCCATGCCTGCCGCGCCTATTCCTGCGGCTGCCGCTGCTTCGGCTTTCATTTTAGCAAGCTCGGCTTCCTGCTTTGCTTTCGCAAGCTCAAGCTCGTGCTTCTGCCTTTCTCTCTCAGCTTCTCGCTCTTCCTCTCTGCGGCGTTTCTCTTCTTCCCTGCGTTCCTTCTCTTCCTCTTTCTGGCGCTTCTTTTCTTCGCGCTCTTCCTTGTTCTTTCTTCTCTTTGCTATTACAACAATGAGGATAATGAGGAATATCAAAACTGCCAAGGCTATCAACAGCCACCACCAGTTATTCTTAAGGAAGCTCAACACTTTTCCGCCGAATGCCGCTATGCCGCTCTGAGGCACGGTGTAGTTTATCGCAGGGCTAGTATTACCTAACGTGGTATCGCCCGTCTTGAACTGCACGTTCCTTACAGCGTCGTCACCGCCGAACACGGCTTCTACTTTGAACTGGTTGTTTCCCTTGATTTCGGGAGTTTCAATGAAGTTGCCTTCCGTATCGTAATAACGATAACCCACTTCAAGCGTGCCGCCGGCGATTAAGTCCTTAACGTTCTTGGGAAGGTTAAGCGTTGCGCCGTTCTTGCCCTTGCTCCACATATTCGTGGTATCAACCACAAGGGGTGCAATATTCCATTTATAAACCGCCGTAGTATCGTCGAACTTATTTATTTCATAGTCGCACAGTCCGAACTTCGCCGTTGATTTACTATCGTCATACTTCCAACGATAATTACTGTCTTTCAGCTTCAACTGCGCAACGTAGCCGTTCTCGCTGACGTTCCTAAGCCCCTCGAAGTCGCCGCCCGCTACAAACTCCATTAAGTTCGCATCGAAGCCCGTCATATAATCAACGAGGTTTATGTCCTTGCCCGAGAACACTATGTTCCCTATAACGGGCAAATCTACGCTCTTGGGTAAAATCTCGAATGTCTTAATCCTGCCCGAAAGTCTGTACTCGTTATCCCAGTCACCCGTAAGGGCAACTACCACGAAGTACTCGCCTGCGTCCGCCGTCTTGGGGTCAAAGTTGTCTATCTTGGTGTTCGCGGGGTCGTCGGGGTCGCTTATGTTCGTGCCCTTGTACACGGTTACCGTATACTTGCCAGAATCCATATCCTCGCCCGTGACGGTAAGATTATAATTGAACTCGCTGTACTCACCGCTAGTTGTCAGTTCAACTTTTGCAACAATCTTATTGTCGCCGACCATAAACGTGGTTTTATAACCGCCGCCCGTCGTGTCGTTCAGTTCATAAGATTTTTGTATCGTCGGGTCGCTCTTCAGCTCTACTTCCACCTCAACGGCAATTTTCTGAGAAGCCGCCAAAGCCTGCTCGGTTATGTAAGCAAGCGCTTCCACGCCTCTGCCCGAATAAGTCGAACCGTCAGGCAAAGTACAGCTGTAAATGTATTCTACCTTATCCGCAAACTCGGGTTTATCGTAGCGAAGCTGTGTTGCGTAGTATTCGTTGCCGTTCCATTCGGGATACTTCGTTCCGCTGTAGGTTAAAGCAACGTCAGGCTCCCACTGCACGTTTATTTGCTTCTTGGTTATTTCCCAATTGAAGGTTATACCCGCAGGAACGTTGAAGTTCTTGGTATCGGTCACGGAGAACGACACGTTTAACACGTACGGACTGATTTCCTTTTCCGCGTCGTGTGCGCCGTATGCAGGCTTCAAGCCGCGAAGCGTTCCGTCCACGTCGCCTTTAAGCTTTACGGTTATGGTCTTACCGCTGTATTCGGGCGGTTTGGCAGGGTTGTAATCCACCCACGAGCCGCTCGTACCGTCGCGGTATACCCACGGCAAAGTGTCAAGGTCCGTGAAGTCACCCTTTTGTATCGTCCAATGGATAACCACGTCCGCCACGGTCGTGGAAATTATTGTCGCGTTCGTATATATTTTAGTGGTATCAAACGAGTAATCGCTGTCCTTTATGGTCAGCCTTACCGTCGTAGTATAAGTGTCCGCGTCGGTCTGCTTGTGGTTTGTATAATCGCTGTCCGTAAGGGTACGGAAAACGCTTACAAACGAGCCGAGGTTTATAGACAGCTTATATTCGTAAGGTTTGCCTGCCGCGTCTAACTTATATTTAAGGAAGTTATCGCCGTCGGCAATTGCCGTCGAGCCGGTACCGTTTTCCGAATACGTCCAGGTGAATGCGTCGGGATCGAACACTGCCGCGCCTATCGTGAAGCTCAAAGGCATCGAAGCCGCGATAAGTCCGTCCGAAATAGAGTAGTTTTCGTTGTCTATCTGAGCGCTGAGCGTGTAAGTATCCTGCACTAAGTTTGCAGGCAGACTTATAGTATCGCCGACGCTCGTTGCACCGCCGTTTGCCGTGCCCGTGCTTGAAACGCTGACGCCCGTCGACGCCGTGTACGAGGTCGTAAGCTTAACGTTATCGCCAGAAATTATATCGGATACGGTTACGGTCGCGTCAACCGCGGTACCTATACCCCAGTTCCATAAACCGCCGTTATTATTAGTTACGGCAACGGTTAACTGCTTGGGCTTTACCGTGAACGTTATATTCTTTTGCCCCGTAGAGCTGTCCGACTTCCATACACAGTTTACCGTGTCCTCTAACGTAAACGTTACGGTATAAGTACCTGCGTCCTTGAATGTTACCGTGCCGTTCGCCGTATCGAACGTGGGCGCGGTAGCAACGGAAGCGTTGCTTGCCGTCTTTCCCGAAACGGAGAAAATATTTACACCCTTACCGTCGTGGGTATAGTTTGAAAGAGTAATCGTCTGCGAAGTGCCGTCGTATTCGGGAACCGCCGTGGGCGGTAATGCGGGCAAATCTACTTTGATTGCGTTTATAGTATAAGTTACGCTTGCGGGGGTACAGTTCAACGAATAGTTGCTGTTCGTGTCCGTTATAACCGCCTCGGCTTTGAAGCTGCCCTTTTGTGCGGGCGCAGTCGTGCTGTTGTAGCCATTACCGTCCGTACTCGTATACTGTATTGCCGTAGTAGGCATACTGTCCGATCCGCAAAGTCCGCTTTGATCTACCGTTAGCGTTACGTTTCCGTCCGTTTCGGTCAACGTTGCATTTAAAGGCTTGGGGTCGATTTTAAATTCGAAATATCGGATATAGTCGGTTTCGCCTTTACTTGTATCGGGTGTGCCCAAAAACTTCATTTCTTGGTCTATAAGATCTTGGGTAAGCGTTGCCTTGACTTTGTACGTGCCTTTATCAGTCATAGGCGCGTCTACGTAGTCCAAAGTCATTTTAGCGCTGTCATACCATTCTTTATCTTCTGCGGCTACGTTTGCAAGGGTTTGCGGGTTACCGTTATACGTAACCGTTACGTCCGTAGGTTCTTCTATGCAGAATTGACTTATATCTACAATAATTGCAGGACGAATACTTTCGATAGTAAAAACGTTATCACCGGCGACACGAATAGATCCGTCACTACCAAGACTCAGAGCATGACCCCTAGTCGTCGCATGGGGATCTCTTAACCACATCCATTTACTACTAGAGAGTTGAGTTGTCGTAGCACCCCAAGTTCCCAATTCACCAGTACCGGGCAGCCACACGCTGTCGCCTAAAGGACCGGCTATAATATACTTGGAAAACCGTCCGCCCGGCAGAAAATCCACGAATTCCGTATGGGTATTAGGGGCAACAGCTGCATTTGGCGCTTTCTGGTCACCGTTATATGTTTTATAATTAGGAAAACCGCCTAAATATTGCGTTGCGCCTGCATTCAGGCAAGAGCGTATGTAACTGTACTCATACACGTTAGAATTGATTGTTAAATTATCATGTGAGTATGTTCCGTCAGACCACGTTGAAGAATAAGCTTCACCTACATACAATAACGTAAGCTCGGTTCCGCTTGCGTATACTGCATACCAGTTTTTACCGCCAACTGTTACGACATAGTCATGAAACCCAGAACCGCTAATAGATGCGCCGCTTTCAAGCGCTTGATACATTGCGCCGAAATCGGTGTATCCGGCAGCTTGCGCTAAGGCTTTAGCCTCGTCCAGGTCGACGGCGCCGTTGGCTTTAATAAGCTCGCCACCGGCCGCGTGCGCGGTTTTTACCTCGTTTTTGGGCAATACGAAGCTTACGCCGACCGCAAGCAGTACCGCGCATAATACGCTTAGTATTACCGCCAATAAGTTCCTTGTTTTTATTTTCATAGTGTGTTACCTCACTTTTTATTTGCATATTTAGTACCACACTATTAATTTCGGACATTAAAAAAGTGTGGCTCCGAAGAGACACACCTGCCAATGTAGTATCTCTTACGGTTACCACACCTAAACCAACTATTCATGCGCAATGCCATTTGTTGACAAAATATCACGATGCCTGTTGTCAAGAGATACTTGATGCCTGTATGACAGCATCTCAATTCTTCTGACAACAAAAAAGCGCGCGAAAAGTACAGAACAGTACGGAAACGTACACTATTAAGTTTAAGTTGGTTTAAATGTGGTATAGGTATTATATCATATGAATTTAATAATTACAATAGTTTTTGACAAATTTTTCAAAATTGTGGTTTGGGGCTTATCAAACCACTACATATTGTGGTTTGGTAATAAAAAAGCGGCGCGGACGGTGAAACCGTCCGCGCCGCGCGCTATTCCATATAATATATATTACTGTTTTTTGTTCTTCTTTACTTTTTCGTAGGTTTCGTCAACGTCGCCCTCGTTCTTGGGTTTAATGACGAGCAGAAGCACTATGCAGATAAGCGCAATGCCTGCAATGCACAAAAGCACGACGGACGCAACGTTCTTTTTAAGCCAGTCGGATTCGCCCTTCAAGGTCTTTGCCTGAACGGACGCAACCACGCCGAGGTTGCAAGCCGCAGGGTCGGTGTTGTACTGGTTGTCCGTGACTTCCGCCCTTATCAGATAGAACGCGTTGCTATCCTGCGGGGTGAAAGACGTGGAAGTTTTGTTCCACTCGTAGTCCTTGAACTGTTCGTACTCGGCGTCGGTTTCTTCCATATCCGCAAGCGCGGGAATTTCCTTGAAGTACTTACGGGTTGCCGCGTTGTCGTAAAGGCTGTCGATTTCCTCGACGAATTTTTCATAGGAAAGGGTGGTCTTCGTGTCGTTGTAGTAGCCCGCCCTGTCGAAAAGGTACAGTCTGTAAACGGTCGAATAGCTGCCCGAAATGCCGTTGATTTTAAATGAAGCCGAGCTGTAATTCGTGCCCACGTAAGCGGTAGCCTGCATGCCGGGGGTTTCCTCGAACTGAACGCCCGTGTAGCCCGCGTCGAAGCTGAACCAAGGCAGAAGGTCGTAAAGCCCTTCCTCATCCTTGTCGTTGAACATTTTCCAGACGTCGCTTGAATTGAACTCCTCAACTTCGCCATCCTTATTAAGATACCACATGGGGTTGCCCGCCGTATCGGTTGCGTAGAAGGTGAAGAAGTATTTGCCCTGCTGGGTTACGTTGATAGAAAGGTTGTTCGTCGAAAGCGACGTGTTCGACTGCTGGGTTTTGTTGTAGTAGTAAACGCTTATCTTCAAATCGGGATAAGCCGTTGCGTTGTCCGCGAACAAGTCCTCAACCGAGGGAAGGTATAAATAAGTCGAGCTGCCCGCGGATAAGTTTGCCGCAAGCTCGTCGATTTTGTCCTGATATTCCTTGACCTTGCCGTCCTTCTTCCAGCTTCTTCCGTCCTCACCGTCGTAAGCGTAGGTTACGCCCTGCTCGTCCTTGGCAACCGCAATGAAGTCAGCGTCCTTTATGTTGAGCTTGTATTCGTCGGAAACGTACCAGTCGAGGTAGACCTCGCTCGTTTCGGGGTTGTTGGTGACGTCGGTAAGCTTGAAGTAAACCTTAGCCGCCATATCAACGGTAAGTTTGTTATCTTCCTTGTACTTGTCAAGGTCAGCCGCTTCCGCCGAGGGGTAGTATTTGTCCTTGTTGCTCTCTAAAAGGAAGGTATCCGACGATTTTATTTCGGTGAATATTTCCTTATTATTATAATCGTAGCCTGCCTCTTCCTTGTACTGGTCTACGGTCAAAACGTAGTAATAAAGGGTTGCGCGGGGCGAGGTCCTCAGAACGTCGATTACCGCGTAGTCAACGTCGATTTCCTTGCCGAGCGTGAGATAGTTCAGCTCTTCCTCCAAGCAGAGAACGGGCGCGGTGTCGTCCTTGACGGTGCCGCCGTAGTAATAGTCCTTTTCCTGATTGTAGTTGGGGGTGCTGCCGTTGAGTTCGAAGCTCTGTCCGTTCATTGAATAGAGTACCATCTGCGCGGCAGTGCGGGTTTCTCCTTCCGCAAGCTCTGCGAACTCCGCCTTGAAAGAAAGGGGGTAAACGGGGTTTGAGGTCGAGGTGGAGGATTTTGCGTAGTTGCCGCCGACGTTTACGAACTCGCCTTCGACAACGGTTTCACCCTTGCCGACGGATACGGTGTACTTGCCGCCGCCGAGCTTTTCGGTGAACTGAATTGTGATTTCGTCAATGTCGAGCTTTTTAGCCGCCGTGTCCTGAGGGGCGGAAGCTTTTTCAATATCGTCGGTTATTACTGCGTAGACCTTGTCCGCCTCGCCTGCTACGGGGTAGAACACCACGTAGTTTGCGGACTTGGTTTCCTTGACTTTCTTTTCGTATACCTGCGATTCGAATTTTATGATAAACTTTTCGAACGCGGTGTTCTTGAAGCCAATCGTAATATTGAAAAGGCCGTGTACGGTTTCGGGGGTTGCGCCCTCCTCCGTCGTCTTGCCTGCTTCATACCAGTTGTAAGCAAGGTTCTTTCTGTAGCTTACAGTATCGTTATCGGAAGCGAAAGTGAACATGGAATAGTAAACGTCGGTAGCCTCGCCGCCCTCTTCAACAGGGGGAAGGGTCTGCTTGTCCGCGATTACGTTCGCGTCGCCCGTGGCGGTGAACACGTTCGAGCCGCTTACCGTTACGGTGCCCGCGGCGTTAGCCGAAAGGTTTTTGCCTCCCGCTAAATTTATACCCAAAAGCGCACCGAGGGAAATCACCAGCGCGAGAATTAGCGTCATCAATGAAATTTTATAGCCTGTACGTTTCATATTTAAAGTACTCCAATATTTTAAACGGCGAAAATTGCTTTATCACCTATAAATATACCACATAACATTTTACTATAATATAATAGCGTTGTCAAACGGTTTCGTTCGGCAACGCTTAAAAATTTTACGGGGTTAAAGGGTTAAATTTATATCGAAAAGCTTCCAAGGGTTTGTATCCTTGGGCGGCTCTGCAATAAAGCGCAGGTGCTCGCCAGTGACGGGGTGGGTAAAGCGCAGGGAATACGCCCAAAGCGCAAGCTTTCCCTTCACGGCTTTTTCGCCGCCGTAGCGCATATCGCCGTAAACGGGCGCGTTGATTGCCGCGGTCTGCACGCGTATCTGGTGCGTTCTGCCCGTGTGCAGGTTGATTTCGGCAAGCGAAAGCCCTTCTTTAAAGTCCTTTATCTCGTAGTCGAGTGAAGCGAACTTCGCCCCCTCCTCCGTCTGCGTACAGACGTAAACGGTATTGTTTACGGAATTTTTTCTTAAATAGTTTTCAAGCGTGCCGCGGCTTTTGGAAATTTTACCGCACAACACGGCGAGGTAGCGTTTTTCGAAGCCGCCGCTTTTCATCTGCTCGGAAAGGCGCGAAGCCGCCTTCGAGGTCTTGGCAAAAACCATAACGCCGCCCGTGGGTCTGTCCAGCCTGTGAACAAGTCCTGCGTACGCGTTGCCCGCCTTGTTGTAGGTGACCTTTAAGTATTCCTTGATTTGGTCTAAAAGGTTATTATCGCCGCTTTCGTCGGGACAGCACGCAAGCATCTGCGGCTTCAGAACTACTATTATATGATTGTCCTCGTGGAGAATGTTTAACTCGTCCATAACTTATCCTTTACTGTCTTCCCTTGAAAAGTCCGCTTGCGCCGCAGGGCAGGGCAATTCCTTCCTCGGTGGGTATTCCGACCTCGTAGGCTTCGACCTCGCCGTCAAAGTCCTTTAAAGTCAGCGTTAAAATATTTTTAAGCACGGCAGGCTGCAAGCCCGTGGTGTAACTGTTGATAAGAAAGAACAGCGGGTTTTTGCAAAGTAGCTTTGCACAGCTTGAAACGAAGTCGAAAAGGTTTTCTTCGATTTTCCACATCTCGCCGTTCGGTCCTCTGCCGTAGCTGGGCGGGTCCATTATAATTCCGTCGTATAAATTGCCGCGGCGGATTTCGCGTGCGACGAACTTCATACAGTCGTCCACTATGTAGCGTATGCCGCCCTCAATACCCGAAAGCCTTGCGTTTTCACCCGCACGCTCAACCATGCCCTTAGCCGCGTCGACGTGAGTGACGAACGCGCCCGCCTTTGCACAAGCAACCGAAGCTCCGCCGGTGTACGCAAACAGGTTTAAAATTTTAATTTCGCGCGTGCTGTCCTTCTGCTTTGCCGAAGAAATCATCTCACGCATCGCGTCCCAGTTGACCGCCTGTTCGGGGAAAAGCCCCGTATGCTTGAAGCCCATGGGTTTGACCTTGAAGGTCAGATCGCGGTAACTTACGGTCCACTCGGGCGGGAAGGGCTTTCTTATATCCCAACCGCCACCGCCTTTATCACTGCGTTTATAAACGGCGTGAATACCGCTTGCCGCGTATAAATCGCCGCCTTTCCAGATTACCTGAGGGTCGGGGCGCAGAAGCTTAATGCCTTTCCAGTCCTCAAGCTTCATTCCGCTGCCCGTGGCTATTATTTTGTAATCGCGCCATTCGTTCGCCGTCTTCATAAAAAAATTATAACGCAACGGCGGAATATTGTCAATTAAAATACGGAAGGCGCGGACGGCGATTGCCGCCCGCGCCCCTTATAATTTTCACCCGACAAACCGCGCTTACTTGCTGTAAGAATATAAAACGTCGTACAGCGTTCCGTAATATCTGTCGAGGTATTTTTTTGCAGTCTCGTCCGCAACGTATAAGCTCATACGCTCCTGCGGATCGGCTATCGAGAAGTAATAATCGCGCACTATCGCGTAGCGCTGGTTATACGGCAGAGTGTAGTCCACTATATATCCCGCGCCCTCCTCGCCGCCGCTTCCGCCCAAATCGTCGCCGTTGGTCGGCTCGTTCAGGCTCATATTGTATAAAAGATTATCGGCAAGCAGCGCAACCTCCCTGTTGAGTTCGGTCTGAATTTCCGCACTCCGCGCGTCGAGCAGGGAAGAATTTTTCATACCGTTCGTCAGCACGATTCTTTTGAAGCTTTTAAGCTCCTCGTCGGCTTTTCTGACAAGCTCGTCCTTTTTCTGCTGAGCCGTTCTCAGCATCTTGTACGCAACGACGGTCAGCTTTTCCAGCTCGTCCTGTGTTATGTTGATTATATCAAATTCCAATGGTCACCTCCGCCGTCGCCGTCACCTTTTTAACCGCGCCCGTACCCGTAAGCTTTACGGTAAAACACGCTCCGCGCATACGCGGACGGACCGCACCCTTAAAGTCCTTGAACACGCGGCTTAAAGTTCCGCATATAAGTTCGATACCGTCCGCGCCCTGTGCGCTGATTTCGGTCACCGTCTTTTTCTTAGCCGTGCCGAAGTCTATCCTGCCGCTCGTATAAGTCCAGCCGCCGCCTTCTTTAAGCTTGTAAAGCTTGCCCGCCGCGAACGCGTAAACGCCGTCCGACGAGCATAAGGCTTCCGCCTGCAGGTCGATAAAGTAACTGCACCCGTTTTCCGTATCGTAGCAGAGAATTGCCTTTTTGCCGAGCAAGCCGCTTTGACATACCGCAAAGTATTTACCGTCGAATTCCACCGCGCCGCCGACTGCGGTCAGCCCGCTTGCGTGCGCGTGTTCAACTAAGTGAACGCGCGAGCCATCGAAGCTGCAAAGCCCCGACTTTGTGAAAAAGTAAAGCTTTCCGCCCACGACGCACGCCGTGTTTTTTACTATCAGGTCGGTATCGGTGTCCGTCATAGAAACGCTGAAATTTTCGGGCGAGCCGAACATATTTACGACGGTCAGTCCGTACTCTCGTATAAGGACGAGCTTTTCGCCGAACTCCAGAATGTCCAGCATATCGCCGCGGTCGGGGTCGAGGTAGAGATAGCCTCCCGCGCCCATACCCTGCTCCCAGTCGCGCACGCCGCCCGTACCCGACCAGACGAGCTTCTGGCGGTTGTCGGCTTGGGCGGCAAACAGCCTGCCGCAATGCACCACGCCGCAGTAAAGGTTTATATTCGTCATATAGTCGGAAAATTTAGTGCCGTCGGAAAAAGCCGTGTTGCCCTTGGTTACCGCCACCGCGTTCGGCACTCCGTCAACCATCTGCCATACGGTGAACGGCTGACCGGTGTAAGTAAAAAGCTTCGTATACATTCGCAAATTCGTAGTATAGTAAAGCTCGGTCGCGGTATACAGAAAGCACACGCCCGCGCCCTTTATAAAGTCGGCGCGAACGACGCCCGAGGGCGGCGCGCCCGTAATCTCCTCGGCGGAAAGCGCGGGCGCTATACCCTCATTATCTTTACGGCAGCTTATATACACCGCGCCGTCGGCGGCGAATACGTCGGCGGATTTAAACTTGCTTTTAACCGCCGTCATACCCACCTCCGCGGCGGAATATATCCGCCCGTCGTCTTCTTGCCGCTCTGCGCGGCTTCGGCCTGAATTTTATCCACGGCTTTTCTGTACTTGGCTTCCCATAAATCAGCCGCGTCCGTTTCGCCGTTGATAAGGCAGTACTCCGCCGCAACTCCGCACGCGAACGCCCTTTCGCCGATATTCTTGCCGTATTCCGAGCTGTCGTTTATCGTCTTCTTTGCCGGAGCGTACTCGTACTCTATAACCACGGCTTTGGATTCCGTAATTATGAATTCGGGAAAAAGCTCGTAATCGACCTCCTTGCCGCCAGCCGTTACGCGGATAATCCTCGTCGGCGTATGGTCTAAAAGAAACAGAAAATATTTGCCCGTCGCCGATTCCAGCTCCTTCTTTTCGGTAAGCGGAAGATAGTTCACGGCCATTTCGCTTTCGACCGCGTTGAAGCAGTATAAAAGCGTGGTCACCGTTTCCTTTTCCTCCGCCGTAAGTGTAGCGTTATCCGCAACCGCGGAAGCAAGCTCGTTCCTGCCGAGAATTCTCAAAACGGAAATTATAACGTCTTTAATAAGCATATTCGCTCCTTTTGCCTCCCTCCCGCCCGTACCTTAATTTTTATTCGCCCGTGCTTGCAGCCGCGTTGAAGTTGTAAAGCATTCCCTGACCGCAGGGCCTTTTACAAACAAGCTCGGCGTATTTTACGAGCGTTGCGGAATAAGCCGCCTTGCCCTGAATCTGCTTTAAAATTTTGCCGTCCTCGTCCTCGAGCCATTCCCAGTCGCAAAGCTGTGCGAGCGTAAAGTCGGAAGTGTTCAGAAAGTAAATTTTGTCGTCGGGGCAGAACTTGTCCGCGTATACGGGAACGTCGTTGACCGTAACCGCGCCGTAGCCCGTGCGCGCGTCGATGGTGTTTACAATTCTTCTGTTTGCGTCGATTAAGGAAGCAATCTTCCTTCTCGTCGCGTACGAGCAGAGAATTATATCGATCTTGCTGTTGAAACGCTCTTCCAAGTTATCGAGCATCTCGCCGAGCATTTCCTCGGTAAGCGTATTCTTGCAGTCAACCTTGTAAGGTCTTAAAAAATCTTCCTCCTCGGGGTCGTAGCCGTAGAGCATAGAGCCGTCGAAAATCGCGCCGAGGCCCGTAAGCTCGTTATCCTTCGAGCCGTGGATATAAACCGCGCCGTTTACTATGGTGTCGGTTATTGCCTTGTTGAAGGTTAACGTGCCTCTCGTTACGTCAACCTTTTCTATAAAGACGTTGGTCGCGCCCGCGACAATCGTACCCGAGCTGCTGTAGCAGTCAACGTTAAGCCCGACGAAGTAATCCTTTACGCCGCTGACCGTGTATTCCCTTGAAGAGTTTTTTGCGGTAATCGTGCCGAGCTTGCCCGTACCGTCGGAAAAGAGCATACGCTTGAAGTTCTGCTTTGCGCTTGCAACGAGTCCTTCCATTTCCGCGTTCAGAAGATTTACGAACGCGCCCGAAGTATCGCGCGAAGCCCTTAAAGCCTTGTCGCTTATTTCAATAGTACCGTAAAGGTTTTTAAGGGGCAGCACGAAATTCGCGTATCTGTTCTTATAGGGGTCGGGTAAATCGCCGTCCTCCGCGCCCGCGCACATATTGCCCGCAAAGCCCTTTATTACGGAAACGTTTACGTCCTTGCCCGTAACGTTGTCGGCGTTCTTTTCAATCGCCGTATAGAAGGGGGATATCCCCTCGTTAAGTTGCGCCGAGATGGCGTCGAGATAGTATTCCTTTAACGCCGCGTCGGCGTTCTGTACAGTTATCAAATTCGTTTCTCCTTTTTATTTATTTAAAAATTCCTGCGCCAGCCTTCCCGCGTCCTTTACGGTTTTGGGTGCAAGGCGCGGAGCGGCAACACCGCCGCCGCCCGATAAAAGGGGTACCGCCCCCTGTCTGGAAACGGAGCCGAGGTATTGCTTTATCACCGCTTCCCTCACGCGCTCGCTCGATAGCGCCGCGTTCAGTAATTCGTCCTCGCTTAACTGAGAGGGCGCGCTCTCCGCCCCGTCGGACGGAGTTTGCGCCTTGTTCTCTTTTTCGAGTTCTTTAAGACGGGTGCTTCTTCTCGTGAACTCTGCCTCTAAATCTTCGTAAGCTTTGACGAGGGTCTTAACGTCCTTGAACTTTTTGGGAACAGCCGCAGCCTCTTCCTTTTCCGCCTCCGCGGTGTCTGCCGTATCCGTAATTTTCTCATTAAGATTGTCCATATATTTTTCTCTCCTTTATTTTTTTAGTTTTGCGCCGAGCTTTGTGCAAGGCTTTGTTTGTGCATATCAATATGTGCGCATATGCGCGCTTCGGCTTCCGCAGTCAAGTTTTCGGTAAGCAAAAACGCCGTATGCTCGGTAATATGCACCGCGTGGTCGTCGTAGGTTTTAACCTCTGATTCGCCGCTCTTCATTTTCAGGTTTTCCTCGCCTGCGCGGGCGCGGTTCAACTCACCCAAGTCGCGCGCGCCTGCAAAGCCCTTGTAGCCTAAAAGCTCTAAAATTTTGTTCTTTGCGGCGGGGCTTAAATTTCCGTTTTCGTCCGCGAACAGTCCCCTGTCCAGCATTTCGTAAACGGTAGCCCTGCGCTGCGAGGGGCTCATATTCGCCTCGCTGTCGGTTTCCAGAACGACGTCGTCCGAGGATATGTCGCTTCCCTTAAAGTAGTACACGCTTAAAACGTTGTTTTCGCCCGCGTATTTCAAAAGCCGCACGTCGGTTGCAAACTGCCTGTAAAGGCGGAGTATGTGCCTGCCGATAAGCTTTATCGCGCGCTTTATCTGCTGATAGCTGTTTTCAAGCCGCGCCTCGTCCTGATCGATTATAAGCTGCAAGCCCGTGGCGGAAGTAACGCCCGCGTAGCTGTCCGCGTTCTCGGCAATTTCGCCCGTGCCCGAAACCTTTGCAAACTCCGATAAAAGGTTTTCTTCCTCGTCGGAAAAGCTCGAAGGCACGCTTCCGAATTGCAGCATTTCGGGCGGCTTACTGCCCTGACGGTAAACGACAACTTTTCCGGGGATAAGTCCGTCCTCGATAAATTCGTCTACGTCGACCGAACCGTCCTCGACCGCGACCGTACCCATGGATATGCGGTTTAAAAATTCGTGCTTGCGGTTTTTGACCGCGTTATATGCGCGCTGTAAGGGAATAAGCCTGTCCACCACGCTCACCCCGAAAAAGCTGCCCGCAAGCTGTAAGGAAGTCTGCTTTATAAAAGGGTATCCGCGTTCGCCGTCGTCGCCGTTTATATAGGGAAGCGCACCGTCATACAGAAGCTTGCCGCCCGCAACCACGGTCAGCCTGCCTTCGGGAAATTCGTCGGTTGCGCGGCAGTACCTTTCTATTACAAGCTCGTACCCCCTGCGCACGGCTTTGATTTCCGTTTCCGCCCTGCGGGAGTGTGCCGCCGCCGAATAGGGAACGAGCGAAAACTCGTCTATATCCCTGCCCGCAAGCTTTACGCCGTACAGCGCATATATGTCCTGCACGGGCATAGCCTTTGCGTGGATTATGCTAGGCTGGTTTGCAAGCTTTTCCTCGGATAACGTGTAAGGGTAAATTTCAAACGGCGAAACCGCGGAAACCTTAACTCCGCCCTGCCTCAATTTTCTTCCGTCCGCGTCTTTGCCTACCGTGCCGCCCGCAAGTCCGTCCCACGTCACCTTATAAAAGGCCGTGCCGCACGTTTCCGACCAGACCGTCGCGTCGGTTATTACCCCGTCCAAATCCTCTTCGTCGAAAACCGACGAAAGTATAGCCGAGGCAAGCGATGCGGAGTGCTTGTCCTTTTCCTCCTCGGAAGCCGCCCTCACCGTAAGCGCGGGGCGTATTCTTCCAAGCTTCGAACAGCGCATATCCACCGCGGGCGCAACGTGGTTGAACACTCTGCGCGACTGCCAGAAGTATTTTTTATCCTCCTCGTAAATCTCGCCCGATGAGTTCACGTCGCAGTACTGGTTGCCGCTGACGAAGTTCATATCAAGCTGCCAGCCGCGTTCTAAAAACCTGCGCTCGTTCTGCCGCTTCAGAAAATCTTCCGTGACTTCCTTCGCAAGCTCGTCGACAGTATCTTCCGTAATTTTTTCTTCACTCAAAATTCTCATCCTCCAATAATTTAGTAAGCCGTTGCATTTCCGCTTCCAGCTCCTCGTCGGAAAGGCTTTCCGTTCCTCCGTCCATCAAAAGCTTTACCGCCTTTATGTCGGGCGGAACGTCGCGCCTCGTGACCTTCTTTTTTATGAGCTTCAACTCCCCGTCCTCGACGGAAAATTCCTCCACGACCTCGCTCGTGCCGAAGCCCACCGCGCATTTTTTCAGCGCCGTTTTAATTTCCTCCTCCATATATCCTCCCTCAGCTTTCGAAGCGCCGCCCCTTACGCCGCACGCGCCGCAGCTTATCCGCCGCGACGGGCTGCTTCTCGAATACCCTTTCCGCAGGGCGCGGGCGCGAAGTTATATAATAGCGAAGCTCGTCCATACAGTGGTCGTCGCGCTTGACAGGAGTATCTCCGTCCGCCCACGAATACGTCTTGAACTCGTCTATCATATTCACGCAGTTCGAAAAAATATAAAGCTTTGCGCCGCCGCCCTTCAAGTACGACTTCACGCGCTCTATCCCTGAAAACACTTCCTTGTTGACGTTGGTATCGGCGAGTATTCCGCGCTCGTAAAAAAGCTCGGTCACGCTCTTGGACGAGGCAAGCGTTCTCTGGTTTGCCGCGCTGTCGATAAGCGCGCGTATTCTCCCCCTCGCGTCCGTGCGCCAGCCTATCTTGCGGCTTATCTCTTTAATGGCGTCCGCGTGAAAATCAATGTCCTTGCCCGCAGCGAAGTGTTCGGCAACCACGTAGATATTCCCGTCCCAGTCCACGCAGTACCAGTGCGCGGAAAGGGGGTTATTAAGTCCCGGGTCTATGGAAATATTGTCCTGCCACTCGGGCGGTACTGCAAAGGGATCTATAACGTGCACGCTCTCGTCGAACTCGGGATATACAAGCCCCGCGCCCTCTGAAAATTTACCGAACTTTCGGCTGTCGAGTGCCGAGCTGTCAAGCGCGCTTTCCAGAAGCTTTATTTCCTTTTTGGACAGATAGGGATTGTCCGCCCAGTTCATAAACTCGTGCCAGATTTCGGGGTTCTTCTTGCGGTTTAAAAATATTTCGTTATATATAAAGGTCTTGCCCTTTAACGGGGTCATAGTGCCGAATATATCCCCGCGCTTATCCATAACGCGCATTAAGCACTCCTCGTAGATATCGCGCGGCGGCTCTTCGTCGAACCACACGAAATCGAGAGAGCTACCCTGGAACTTTTCCCTGCCTTGGTCGCAGCTTTTAAAGCCGAGCGTGGAAATTCCGCCGAAAACGTTCTTGATTTTAATCTGGTCGATAACCCCGCCCGAGGGGCTGTCGCGCCTGCCCGAAAGCATGGTTATATCCTCTATCCAGCTCTTGGGCAGATAGTGCAGAATTTTCGCCTGCGCCACGTCGCGCTGTACCTGCGTGGAAAGCGAAACCGCCCAGCCGAAAACGTCCTTTCTGTTCTTGCGGTAGGGGTGTATCCCCCTTAATATCCAAAGGCACTCCACCGCGCCGCACTCGGTCTTGCCCGAGCGGTTGCCGCCGAACACCCAGCGGTTGCGCTTTTTGCATTTATGGAAGGCAATCTGCTTTTTATGCCTTTTTACCTTGTTGTACTGCGACAGTACGTCGGCTTCGCGGCGTTTTTTCAGCTCGCAGCCAAGCTCGGCAAGCCGCAGTAAAATATCTTCCTTTTTCATAACTTTTATGACAAAATAAACTTAATTTTTTATTTGCGCGGGTTTTATAATTTTGGAACATGAAAGCGAAAATCTTTTTGTGCTGTATTCTGGCGGCGATAATTTCAAGTATTTCCGTACCCCTTACCGCGCGTGCGGAAGCCCCGACATCACCCACAACCTTAACCTACGCCCGCGCCGACGCGAGGGACGTTTACTTCTGTACCAAAAAAGATCTGAACACCGCGCTGTTTGCCATACCCTACACCTATTGCGTACAGATACTTTCAACCGAAGGCGACTGGTATACCGTCAAGTACGCTGAGGACGCGGGGCTTTACCGCGCCCTTGTCGGCTACTGCCGGAAAACCAACTTAACGCCCTTGGAAACCCCGCCCGCCAACCCTTACCTGAATATGCCCGTGACCGTCACCTACAAGACGGGAGAAAATATCGGCTCTCTGCCCGTTCTGAACGAGCTGAACGTCACCGCCGCCTTTTACGGCACTTACTATTCGGGCGCGTCCGCGTATTCGTATGTTATGTACGACAATTCCTTCGGCTATATTTCGGGCGCGAACGACGATTACCCTTTAAACGAAATCCCCGCGCCGAGCGAGCCGGAAGCGCCCGCAAGCACTACGGGCGGCGGAAACACCAAGCTTATAATCGCGCTCGTTCTGTCCGCGCTTGCCGTTGCCGCGCTCGCCATACTCTACTTCACGGGCAAAAAATACAAGTACGTCAAAATGGATAAATAGCCGTTACGGCGAGGGCGATATAAGGCAATAATATTTTGCAACCAGCCTCAACCCCTCTATAAAACTTTCAAGCCTTCTTGCTCTTCGGGTGAACTTAATCACCGACCGCCTTAAAAGCTTGCGCTTCTCGTCGCTTATCCTCTTAATTCCGCAGCGCAGTGCGGCGTACTCCTTTAATGCGCTCTGCTCGGCGGGCGGCAAGGTGGGCACTACCGTATCTATATAGCGCCACAGTTTTGCCAGCTCGTCCTTTTCACCAAGCACGCGCAAAATTCGTTCCGCGCTCTCCTCGCCGCCGCGCTCGGCTGAGGCCAAAGCGTACCTCGTTATTAAATTGTCGAACGCGCGCTCTAAGCTCTCTGCCGAGAAATAGAAGCGCAGAATTTTTTTGACCTTCAAAACTAACTCCCATTATACAAACGTTTGTTTATTTTCGTTTTTATTATAACCGCTAAATATGACAGGAAACGTACAAAATAAAAATTAAATAAAATTTTTTAAGAGAAATTTATGTGTTTTGCTTTCGGCACGTTTAAAGGCGGTGCGCCGCGCTCAAAATAAGCACGGTGCGCCGCCCCGTAACAAAAAAGGCAAAACAAACAGTTTACAAATAATTAAAAGGTATGGTATAATTGCATCGTGAAACGCTTGGCATTAATTACAACTTTATTGCTTGCGGCAGGCTCGCTTCTGAGCGGAGGTCTGACGGCGCACGCCGAGGGCGGCGCTACGGTCTATCCCGAGGACGGGGAATTTATAAAACCCCTCGTCTTTGAAAACCTGACCGACTACGCCGTGGCAGGCGACAATTACGCTTTTATCGAGCGCGAAAAGGAAAACGACGTTATCAAGGTTTACGACGGAACTTCGCTTAACCTGTACCCGTTCACCGAAACGGTTTCCGCACTCGATACCGACGGAGAGAAATTCTATTACTCTATCGGTGAAAGCGTTTACTCCCTCCCCGACAAAGCCGAATCCAAGCATAAAATACCCGACGCGCAGACAACTATAAGCGTAGACGGCTACACATACAACCTTTCGGACGCGACGCTGAAAGTTGCCGACTTCAAAAACGAGGACAAGGTTACGACGTTCGTCGGCGAGTACAAAAATCTCAAATGCTTTGACAACACGGTTTACGCGATTAAAGAAAACTCGCTGTACAAGTTCAACGGCGCGGAGGAAGAAAAACTCGAATACGAATACGTGGACTACTCCTCCACCCTCAAAATCGAAGTCGGACAAACCCGCACCGATTTGGTTGACGGGTACGAACTGAAATTTGTTACCATAAAAGCAGGCTCGTATATGACCGAGGTCGATTTATCACAGCTTGAAGGTCAGTACCTCGCTTCGGGCGAAACCGCACCAATAAAGCAAGACACCACCGCGCTTCTTCTTTGCTACACGGGCAACTCGGCAATAGTCGCAATCGGCGAAAAGAGCTACATAACCTTAAAGACCGCAACGGCGGAAACGCAGGAAAGATACACCACCGCGCCCGAATTTGAAAACGCAACGGTCACGGGCAACAGAATTTACGCCTCCCCCTTCGTTATCGTCGGAACGAGCGTGCTGTTCCCCGCGACGGGTACGATAGTCAAAATCAACGGCAAAATCGAGCACGAGGTTTTAGGCTCCGCGTTCTACGAGGTTGAATATACGGACGCCGAGGGAAACACCCATACGGGCTACGTCACTTACGGTTTCCTCACCGAATATATTATCGAGGACAACAAACCGCCCAACGAATTCCCCGACCCCGCTTACAGCGAAAAGAACGACGTGAGAAACGTGATACTCATACTTATGGTAGTAATTCTCGTCCTCGTCGCCGCAGGATATTTGACCTACGTCGCGACCACGGGCAAACGCAAAAAGAGCGGCTTACCCACCGACGACGAATCGGCTTCCGCAAACAATATGCAAAAATAAAACGTTAAATAGGGTGCGCCGAATTTCGGCGCACCCCGCTTTTTAAAAAACAAAAAAAGGCAGAATTACTTCTGCCTCTTTTTTATCTTGTCAGGTTCTTAATCTGAAGAACTTATTTTTCCTGACCAAAACTCAATTGGTATGCCAACCTCTTTTCCGTCAATAATTGCTTTTTTATTGAAATATAGTTTACTTATTTCAATGTTATCAAATATTCCATTTTCTTGATAATGCTTTAAAACTGAATGAAAGTTATAAGCATTTATATTCATTTCGATAGTATGAGCCATTTCATGAATATAAGTACTAACTATTCTATCCCAACCCCAATGCGTTAAATCCAATAATTTTTCAATAGGCTCGTTTTGTACAATTAAATCTGAAAAAAGCGTATCAAAGTGAATTGCTCCATATTTTGCTTGTGCTAAACCGCTTGAATTGTGCAACTCATAATCATAATCATTAAAACTAAACGAAGTCAAAACCGTTTGATAATCTTCAAGTAAATTATTTATTTCAGGTATTTTGTATGGCATTATATAATGAGTGAATTGCGATGAACCAATACTTCCATTTGATACATATTCAGATGTTATAGCGTTTTCAGTAAAATACTCATCTACATCAAAATTTACTAAGCCATCAAACATATCATCTAAATACGTCTTCATCTGTTTTGTTATTGCATGACATACCTGCTTCTCAATATCAGACATCTCATAATTAACTTGTATTTTTCTGCTTCCATCTCTTACAGGAATAAGAGCGTCAACCTCTGTAACATAAACTATAAGCATTTTATAAGTGTAATTTTCGTTTGCTGTCCACTTCGCGTATATTTCTTTTTCTGCTCGCTGCAAAATTTCCTTGCCCGCTACCATTGTACCATTTTCGTCGGTTACCTGCTTATCGCCTATATACCAACCTTCGAACGTAAACAATTCTCTCGTGGGTACGGGAAACTCAACAACTTCAAAGTCGTTATCATAGAAAGTAAATTCGGTTATATCCGTGTCAGCTTCGCCTAATCTGTAGTTGAGCTTATAGGTTGCGTATATGCACCTGAATTGTGCGGTTAGGGTTTTATTTTCTGCAACGCGTAGCTCTTGTCTTTCCGCCGTTGTTACACCGTCCGACCACTTTAAAAACTCATAGCCGTCGTTCGCTATTGCCTTAACTGTCGTCGCGTTTTCGCCAATTAAAACTTGTTGACTCGCCTGACCTTCTATCGTGCCGTTACCGTCCGTCAGATACGTTACAGCCTTTTTATCGTAAGACGTCCTTTCGAATATCGCCCTCGCCATCATATGGCGCGTAATATTCGTGTCAGTTCTCACGGGATCTGTGCTAAGGTTATCCGACCATCTTGCAAAACCGTAACCTGCATACGGCATTGCTGTAACTGTTGTTGCGCTTTCACCGTGTTTAACTGTCTGTTCCGCATCTCCTTCAATCGTTCCTCCGTCATTTGACGTGTAGCTTACGTTATAAGTACATTTTTCAAAGTATGCTGTAAATTTTAAATCACTGTCTTTGACCGTATCCGAACGCTTTGCTTGCGTGCTGTCGTCCGACCACTTCAAAAACTCATATCCCTCGTTCGGAACAGGCGTAACCGTTGAAGTCTTTTCGCCTGATTTCAAAGTTTGTGTAGCTTCGCCGTGTATCGTGCCGTTACCGTCGGTTTCATATTTTACTTCGTATTTCGTTTCTTCACTATTACACGCCCCAAAAGAAACTATACCCGCAAAAACTGTTATTATCGATATAATGATACATATAATTCTTCTCTTCATAGCTCTATTTTAACTTCGTTTTTATTTGCTGTCAAGTACGAAATAAATTCCAATTAATTTGCAAGCTTAATTAAACGAACGAAAACTCACGTTTTAAAAAACACGATAATCCGCGCTTTTACACTGAATTTCGGGCGTTTTAAATTTTTACCAAAATTATATTATACGCTTTAAAATAAGTTGACAGTCAAAAATTGATTTGATATAATTTTTTAGCATTGAGTTGTGCGATAAGGCAAACGCTCGTGCGTTTGTTGGCATACGAACAATGCGGGTGTAGTTCAATGGTAGAACACTAGCCTTCCAAGCTGGTTGCGTGGGTCCGATTCCCATCACCCGCTCCAAAGCTTTTTAGACCGGCAGCAGCACAGTTTTTTGCATTACGCGCCTGTAGCTCAGTAGGATAGAGCAACGGCCTTCTAAGCCGTGTGTCGGGGGTTCGAATCTCTCCAGGCGCACCA
>CAMWPZ010000010.1 GCA_947176305.1 uncultured Clostridia bacterium | reverse complement strand
CGGCCGCATCGTCAGTTGTTTATAACTCTCATTATAAGAAGCGGGCAAACTTCCCTTACCGTTTACGACGACGAAAAGCTTACTACTTATCTTTGGTCAATCGTAAAAGAGATAATTAAAACCGCAATAGAAAATAAGCAAAATCTTATTATCGAAGGGTGTTATATCCCCTTCGACTGGCAAAAAGATTTCAGCAAAGAATATCTAAACGCAATCAAATACTATTGCCTTGTAATGACGGAAAATTATATCGAAAACGATTTTACGGATATATTGAAATTCGAAAACGTAATCGAGCAAAGGCTGTGCGACGATATTACAAAAGCAGAGTTAATAGACGACAATACACGTAATTTACAGCTTTGCAAAGAATATAACTTAAACTATATTTTAATCGATAAAAATTACGAAACAGAAATTAAAATTTTTTAAATAAAAAAAGCCGAACGGATAGTTCGGCTTTTTTATTTTTACCGAATTAAACTTCGGCTCTGTTTTTTACCTTCATTAATCTTATTACCGCGGCGCGCTCGTTTTCGTCAAGCTTGCTCTTGATATACTTTATCGTTTCTTCAAGCTGAGGTATCATTACGTATTCAAGTGCGTTTACGCGGCGTTTGTTCCGCTCGATTTCTTCCGCAAGCATACGTACCGTTTTTTCGGTTTCCGCAAGGGCAAGCATTTTGGGAAGCAGTGCCGCAGCTTTCGTTACCGAATAGTCCGCTTCGCTTGTAATTTCGGGATATGCATAGGGAAGTCCGTCTGAAAGTTTTTCGTCAACGAGCTGAATTTTGGGGACTTCCACCCCCATTACGCTTTTAACGCCGCAGTCGGCTTTGACAGCAACCGACGGCATAGCGAAAGCCGTTTCGGCGCGGTATGCGGGCGTAACCGAACGCGCAACGGAAAACTGCCTTAAAGTTTCGGAAAGTTCTTTTTCCACTTCGTCCCTGAGGCGTTTGTTTTCTTTTATTATAAGCGAGAAGCGGCGCACCATTTCATCGGATTTATCCTTTAAAAGTTTGTGACCGCGTACCGCAGTTGTAAGCCGCGCTTTAAGCTTTTTAAGCTCCATACGCGTGGGGTTTACGTTAAGCCGTGCCAATGAGATAACCTCGGATTATTTTAAATATTTGTCGATATATGCCTGTCTTATTCGTTTCAGCTCTGATACGGGAAGAATTTTCATAAGCTCCCAACCGATATCGAGCGTTTCTTCAACGGGTCTGTTCGCGTCGAAGCCCTGATTGATATACGTCTTTTCAAAGTTTTCCGCAAACTTCGCGTACAGCTTATCGGTATCGGAAAGCGCGGCTTCGCCCAAAATTGCGGCAAGCTCCTTACTCTCCTTTCCGCTTGCATACGCGGCGAAAAGCTGGTTCATAGTGTCTGCGTGGTCCTCGCGCGTTTTGTCCTTGCCTATACCCTTATCTTTAAGACGGGACAAAGAAGGCAGAACGTCGATGGGCGGATTTATACCCTTTTTATACAAATCGCGCGAAAGCATTATCTGCCCCTCTGTGATGTAGCCCGTCAGGTCGGGTATGGGATGGGTTTTATCGTCCTCGGGCATGGTTAAAATGGGTATCTGCGTTATCGAGCCTTCGCAACCGCGGATTCTGCCCGCGCGCTCATACATGGTTGCAAGGTCGGTGTAAAGATATCCGGGGTATCCGCGCCTGCCGGGGATTTCGCGCCTAGCCGCTGAAACTTCACGCAGTGCTTCGGCGTAGTTGGTAATGTCGGTCAATATAACCAGAACGTGCATACCGCAGGTAAACGCGAGGTATTCCGCACAGGTCAAAGCCATACGCGGGGTTGAAATACGTTCTACCGCGGGGTCGTTTGCAAGGTTGGTGAAAAGCACCGTTCTTTCTATTGCGCCCGTCTTTTTGAAGTCGTCTACAAAGTACTGCGCTTCCTCGAACGTTATACCTATTGCGGCAAACACAACCGCGAACTTGCTGTCCGTGCCGCGCACCTTTGCCTGCCTTGCTATCTGCGCCGCAAGCTCGGCATGCGGGAGTCCGCTCATAGAGAACACGGGAAGCTTCTGCCCCCTGACCAAGGTATTAAGTCCGTCTATTGCGGAAATACCCGTCTGGATAAATTCGTCGGGATAGTCGCGCGCCGCAGGGTTTATAGGCTCGCCGTTGATATCCAGAACTTTTTCGGGAATAACGGGCGCGCCGCCGTCGCGGGGGTTGCCCATACCGTCAAACACTCTGCCGAGCATATCGCGCGAGCAGGCAAGCTGTTGGCTGTGGCCCGTGAAGCGCGCCTTTGCGTCCGAAATCTGCAGACCCTGCGAGTTTTCAAAAAGCTGTACCACCGCTTTGTCGCGGTTGATTTCAAGTACCTTGCCGCGGCGTATACTGCCGTCGTGGCAGATAATATCCACGAGCTCGTTATAGGTTACGCCCTCTACTCCGTCTACCACCATAAGGGGTCCGACGACTTCGCGGATTGTCTTGTATTCCTTAAACATCGTCCTCTCCTCCCTGACAGATAGCTTTGAATTCCGTGCCCATAGACTTTAAAATTTCGTCGAATTCGGAAAGGTTTTCTTCCTTGATATATTTGGCACGTCCCAACCTTTCCTTGCTCTTACTTGCAAGTATATCGTTAATCGACGCGAAGGACGCAACCGCTTCCCTTGCGCGCGTATCGAATTCGTAAATGAGTTTAAGCATTAAAAACTGCTTTTTCATAGACGTATACGTGTCTATCTCGTCAAATGCGTTCTGGTGCAGATAGTCCTCGCGGATAATCTTCGCGGTTTCCATCGTCAGCCTGTCCTTCGACGAAAGCGCGTCCATACCGACGAGCCTCACTATTTCGTTGAGCTCGGCTTCTTCCTGCAACACCGTCATTATGAACTGGCGGTACTGCGCGTATTCCACGCTTACGTTCTCGTTGTACCAGTCGCGCATTTTGTCCGCGTAGAGCGAATAGCTTATAAGCCAGTCGATTGCGGGGAAATGGCGCTTGTACGCAAGCGAAGCCGAAAGTCCCCAGAACACTTTGACTATTCTAAGCGTTGCCTGCGAAACGGGCTCGGACAAGTCGCCGCCGGGAGGAGAAACCGCGCCTATCGCGGTAACAGAGCCTGTGCGGGGCGTAGAGCCTAAAAGCTTAACCATACCCGCGCGCTCGTAGAATTCCGCAAGGCGGCTTGCAAGGTACGCCGGATACCCCTCGTCGCCGGGCATTTCTTCAAGTCGACCGCTCATTTCACGCAAGGCCTCCGCCCAGCGCGAAGTCGAGTCCGCCATAATTGCAACGTTGTAGCCCATATCGCGGAAGTATTCCGCAATGGTTATACCGGTATAAATTGAAGCTTCACGCGCGGCAACGGGCATATCCGAAGTGTTGGCTATAAGTATCGTTCTCTTCATTAACGGCTCGCCCGTTTTCGGATCGATAAGCTCGGGGAATTCGTTGAGAACGTCGGTCATTTCGTTTCCACGTTCGCCGCAGCCGACATATACGATAATATCCGCATCCGCCCACTTTGCAAGCTGGTGCTGAACGACGGTTTTACCACTTCCGAAAGGACCGGGAACGGCGGCAACGCCGCCGCGGGCAACGGGGAACAGGGTGTCGATTACCCTTTGACCCGTAACCATGGGCTTATCGGGCGAAAGTTTTTCCTTGTACGGTCTGCCGCGCCTTACGGGCCATTTCCTGAGCATGCTTACGGGCTTAACTCCCGAAGCCGTCCTGATAACCGCAATGGTATCTTCTATGGTGAAATCCCCTTTCTCCACGGAAACGACTTTTCCCCTTATGCCGTTGGGGACTAAAATTCTGTGTTCTACGATTTCCGTTTCCTGAACGACGCCTAAAACGTCGCCTTCCGAAACTTCGTCGCCCGCCTTGACGCGGGGTGAAAATTTCCACTTCTTTTCGCGGTCAAGATTGTTTACCGAAACGCCCCTTGAAATACGCGAGCCGTATTTGAAGAAAAGCGTGGTAAGCGGACGCTGAATTCCGTCGAATATGCCCGACAAAAGTCCGGGGGCAAGCTCAACGGAAAGCGGCTCGCCCGTTGAGGTGACTTCCTCACCGGGGCCTAAACCCGACGTTTCCTCATAGACCTGAATAGAAGCCTTATCGCCGCGCAGTTCGATAACTTCGCCGATAAGCTCCTTTTCGGAAACGTGCACGACGTCGTACATTTTGCAGTCCGCCATGCCCTCCGCGATTATTAAAGGACCGGAAATTTTTACTGTTTTACCCATACAAATTCCTTTTCGTAAAAATTCGCTTGCGCGTATTTTTACGAGTTTATTTCAGTTATTAAACAAAATGTCTACGCCGAGGGCGCGTTCCATTGCGCTTTTCAAAAGCTCGGTGCCGTGTCCCGTGCTGCCGTTTTTGGACGGTATACTCAAAATCACGGGATAAGGCTCCTCGTCAAACCTTTTCAAAAATTCGGTCAAGGGTTTGGCAAGCTCCTCGGTGAGAAAAATTATCTGATAATCTTTGGCGATTTTCCTTAAAACCTCGCGCGCCTTGCCCTCGTTTTCCGCGGAAAAGGTTGCAACGCCTGCGGCCCTGAAAACCATAATGCTGTCGCCGTCGCCTATGATTGCTATTTTACCTATCATAACACACCTATTGTATCGCGCGCAAACGGCGTTTTATTTCGCTTTCGTTCATACCTGCAAGAAGGCACACGAAAAGTATTCTTACATTCGCGTTTTCGGCACGGCGGCGAAATACATAATATAAAAACGGCTGGTTTTTCTGAAGCTCGTACTTCTTTGCGGTGAAGTATTCCGTTTCATAGCTTTCGCAAATGCGTTCCGCCGTAGTCAGCGGAAGTCCTGCCGCCTTATCCGCAATACACTTTTTCACGAATTCGTAATACGGCGTGGCTTTGAATACTTTTAAAGCCCTTTCACTGTCTTCGTCGAAGAGCGAAGCGAGCTGCTTTTCAGAAATCTTGCCGCCCGTAACGTAGGACTTTGCGGCGTACTCCTCTTTATCCGAACGAAGCACGGTTAAGATATTCGTCATATCCGCTTTGGTCGCCAAAAGCTTTTTTAAAAGCCCGTTCCTTGCGCAAGCCTCGTGCAGATGCTTATACAGCGCTTTTTCGAATATAATACCTATTTCCGCGCCCGAAGCTTGGCTTTCGTTTTCTTCCGAAAACAGCGCCGCCGACTGCTTTACGGCTTCGCCCAGAACTTCGCCGAGCGGCTTTAAATCGCCCGAATTTACGCTGTTCACTACTTCCTCTGCGGGGATAAGTCCCGCAGGGGCGAGCATATTTTCCGTACTTAAATTTAAATACTTCGCCTTGACTGCCGCCTTTGCGTTGTGGAAATCGCGCGGGGACAAAAGATAAGCCGCTTCCGCACGCGAGGGAGCGTATTCGCGTATAAATCCGTCGATAGCCGCCTCGTCCGCGGAAACGAGTTTTTCGTATTCGTAAACGGACGCAACCTCCACGCCTTTGCCGAAGCCGCTCTCCGAAACGGCGCGCAAAGCTTCCTCCGCGCCCGAATCGCAGAGTTTGAATATCTTATCGTTTAAAAGATATTTTTCTCTGGCGGCAATTACGCCGTTTGTATACAATAAGTCCTTAGCCATTAATATCCTTATTAAATATAACGGAAGCTATTTCCGACTGCTTTTCTTCCCTGTCCAAAGCGAGTATCGCGCCGTAGGAAAGGTTTTTGTCGGAATTTTTTCCGCGAAGCATAAACCCGCCGTCAAGCTTGGCGTGCTTAGATGAAACCTTTAACTTTTTTTCCTTGACCACGGGAAGGGCGGAAACCGCCTGTGCATAACGGAAATTATCCGCAAACACCAATTCGTCGCCCTCTTCCGCGTGTTCGTCCAAAAGACGCTTGCAAAGAAACAGAGTATCCTTTTCGTTTAAATTCAGAAGCTTGTCCAAAGCTCTGGCGTACACTTCGTCGATAACTCCGCGCTTTTCTCCAAGCAGAATTTTCGCGCCGTCAAGCCTTGCGGCGGCGGCCTTTCCGTCAAAAATACTTTCCGCCTTGGCTTTAACTTCCGCTTCCGTGCCCTGTCTGTTTCTTTCGGCGCGGGCGTTAGCTTCAGCAACGGTTTTATTCGCCCGTTCCTCGGCTTCCTTAATTATTGCCTGCGCCTCTTGTTCGGCGTCTGAAATTATTCTTTCGACTATTGCCTGTTCGCTCATAATCTTTATACGAGGGGAATTAACATTATCGAAATGATAAGTCCCAGAATTGCATAGAACTCAATCATTGCGGGGTAGATAATAAGCTTACCGCCGAGCGAGTCCTGCTTGCCGACTGCATAGATACAGTTGACTGCCGATTTACCTTGGAAAATACCCGTAATAAGACCGGCGATTGCCATAGGCATTACCGCACCGAGCATTGCCCAGCCCTGCGAAAGGGTTAAATCCGCATTGACCGAGCCGGAAGCTATGATGCCGATAATAAAGCCGTAAATACCCTGCGTTGCGGGAAGCAGCACGAGTACGAGAACTTTACCGAACTTATCGGGTGCTTCGCCCAATACGCCCGCCGCCGCGGTACCCGTTTTGAAAAGTCCGATTGCCGAACCTATTCCGCAGAGGATTACGCAGATTGCAACGCCGATCATAGCGACCGTGAAACCGGTGTAACCGATTTGCGTCGCCTTTTCACCGACCTGCTGAACAACCTGTTCTCCCTCCGCTAAAAGTGAAGAAAACATATATACCTCCTAAACGTTTTCTAATTATTCAACACGTAAACGTGTTTATGTTTCGAACCTAACGGGGTGAAGAGTTGACCTTCGCCCTCGAAGAACCTGCCGTAGAACTCGACGTACTGAAGTCTTGCGTCGTGAATGTACGCGCCGAGAAGTCCTATCGCAAGGTTGAATACGTGGCCTATAACCATTATGGCGATACCCAGAATTATGAACGCGACGTTGCCGCTGCTTATCAAGGATACCGAATTCGAAGTTATAATATCCGCGATTACCGCGCCCGCAAGCATCAGGCCGTAGAGCCTTGCATAGCTTAAAATATCCGAAGCGTAGTTGATTACGCCGTACGCCGAGCCGAAGCCCTTCGTAAACTTACCCAAAAGCTTTTCGTGCCTGCCCGCGGTGAATATCGCAACCAGAAGGCTTGCGCCCGCGATAATTCCGCCGACCGTCGCAAGTATGGGAACGTGGAACTGTTCCACAAAGCCTGCAATGGCAAGCTCTACGCCGACGGAGAACACCGCCCAGACGATACCGTCGAAAATGCCGTCTGCAATTTTACCTCTACGCCAGCACTGAACGGCAAGGCAAACATAGCCCGCGAAAATCTGCCCGACGCCGATAAGCATACTTATAATCAACAGTGCGGGAACGTTTATTCCAGAAAGCGACCAGCTCATATTCGCGCCCTGCAAGTCGGGCATTACCTTGAACGGCAGAATCGAGAACCCAAAGAAGGAATTGAAAAGCACGCCCCAGATTACGGTGAATATACCGCCTATCGCGAACACGCCGCCTAATCTTCCTATCATATTGTCGCGGCGGCTGTTTTTGAGCCATAAGAAGCAACCGCCCAAAATCATCATTATGCCGTAGCCGATATCCGCCATTATGAAGCCTAAGAAAAGGCTGTAGAAAAACGCCATTACCGTGTTCGGGTCAAGCTCGCGCGAGTTCGGAGCGGAATACATATTCGTTACGGCTTCGAAGTTTTTGACTACCTTATTGTTCTTTAAAAGGGTCGGCGGCACTTCGTCCGCGGAAGGCTTTGAAAACTCGAAATAAATTGCAGGCGAAACCTCCGTCAAAGCTTGCCTTACGCCCTCCTCCGCCTCTACGGGAACGTACGCTTCTAAAAGGAACGTCGTCTGCGTTGCAAGCAGCTTTTCTGCAAGCTCGGCTTTCTCTAATTCGAACGCGACGAAGTCGCAGTAAATTCTAAGGTTTCGGATACGGTCCTTGAACGCGTAGAGGTCGGAATTTTCGTTAAGCTCTTTTTCCAGCTCTTGCTCGCGCCGTTTTAAAGAATTGTAAATTTCCTCGCCCGTGCGCCCGTCGTCAAAGGGGCATTTGGCAAAGCCGAAGCTCTGTAAAACCGCGTCGGTCTTTTCAACTTCCGATTTGTGCGCGGCGACCATAATAAGCTCGCTTTCGTCGCCGCTCGATACAAACGAGTACGAGGCAAGGGGCAATTCACCTATCGCCTGAATAAATTTGTCCTTCGCCGCCGCGGGGATAGTACCCATTTTAAAGCGTGCGTGCGCCGTGTTTTCAACCTTTAACGGCTGCTTTACGGACGAGTAAATTTCGGCTTCCGCAAGCGTGCGCTTTATTTTTGCAAGCTCGGCGGAATACTTTTTCTGCTCGTCCAAAATACGGTTGACTTCTTTAACCGTTTCGTCGGCTTCCGCCTTCAAATCCTTCGCGCCGATAAATTCGGAATAGGTAATTTCAAATCCGTCCTTCTGTAAATCGGACTTTATTTTATTCTGCGAAATATACTTATTCACGCTTTCTGAAATTTTGGAAAGCGCGTCCTCTAAGCCCGAAAGATATTCTTTCAGGCTTTCGCTGTCCGCAGTCATCGGCGAAGCGTATTCAGTTTGAGAGTGCAGCTTGATTTCAGTCGCGCCCGTACGTTGCAGGGCGTTCAACACCCTGTCTTTTTCGTAGGACATAGCGACCAAATTGAGCTTGCCCATTTCAACAACTGCCACGCACAATCCTCCGCACTATTTCGCTGACGATATTGTCAGTAGATTTAAGGCAGGTTGCGGCGTACTTTGCCGCCTCCGCCCTCTTTACGGTAATTTCTTCTTCGTAATGCTTTTGCGCCGCTTCTTCGGCTTCCTTTATCGCCTTTTCGCGGTAAGCTTTGCGCTCGGCTTCGGAAAGTTTTGCAATTTCCGCGGAACGTTCTTCCGCGTTACCCGCAATTTCAGCCGCTTTTTGCTGTGCCGCCGTCTTTATTTCAGCCGCTTTTTGCTCGGCTTCGTTAATTGATTTTAATATTTCCTGCATACATAGCTATTGTACCATATTTTTCCTGTATTAGCAAACAAAAAAATTGTACTTTATGTTATAAAAACACAGATTTTTAAATTTTTTCACAATATAAAGGGAAAAAGCGTAAAAAGCCCCGCCCGAAGGCTTTTACCTTCGGGCGGGGTTTAGTTCGTCAGTTTGTAATAGGTGCTTGAACGCGCGGTGTAGCCGCGCGCTCGTTTATTCAAGCACCCGCCACAGTGCCAAAGTTATTTTTTATTTCTTTTTTGTGCCCATTTCCCAGAACACTTACAGCCATATCCTTTAACCCGATTACTAATAATAGATTGATATTCGTTACCGCATTTTTGGCATTTCCACCAAACCTTTTTACCGCTTCCAGCGGATACATTTTGTGGTGTTAAACCGCCATTTTTTTCGTAATTCCATTCGACTGATAATTCACTATGCGTTGTCGCAAGGTCGTTGAACCCAACCCAAATATTATTACCTGCACAATATGGGCAATTTGTTCCTCGTGCCCGAGAATTAGGTGCAGTTTGCCAAGTGTGCCCTTTTTCGCATTTCCACCAAACTTTTTTGTTACTGCTCGGAAAAACCTGTGTATGGGTTAAACCGCCATTTTTATCATAATCCCATTGCTTTGCTATATTGGGATAAATGGTTGCCAAATCGTTTACACCCGAATGTAAAATTTGATTGCTACAATTTTTGCAACCAGTTCCTTTTGTCCTATTTGCAATTATAGCTTGATATTCATACCCACATTTAGGGCATAACCACCAAACTTTTATATTGCTATTTGTCTTAAAATTTTGAGGCAAAAGATTTCCATTCTTTGTTGGGTGCCATTCTTTTGCGAGAGTGGGGTTTAGCGTACATAAATCATTTACGCCTATAAGAGTTTTACCACCAGTACAATATGGGCAACCTCGATTATTGCTTGTACGATTGTTAATCGCCGTAAGCCATTCGTGTCCGTTTTTGCAAACCCACCAAACCTTTTTACCGCTACCAAAAGTTACTTCATTAGGTTTTAATTGCCCATTTTTATTGTTGTGCCATTCTTTTGCAATTTCCGGATAAACAGTAGCTAAATCATTGTATCCAGTTAATACATAATTCCCCGAACAGTAGGGGCAACTTCTGCCACTTGCTCGTGAGTTGATTTGGGCAAGCCACTCGTGTCCTTTATCGCATTTCCACCAAATTTTTACACTTGAATGTGGTAAAAACATATTAGGTGTAAGTGCGCCATTTTTATCAGTATTCCATTCACTTGCAATTTGGGGATATGTATTAGCAAGAGAATTTTTTTCAAACTCAATTAAATATTGCTCTAATATTGCATTTTTGTCTTTCTCTGTATTGACTAAATTAGAATAATCAGAACAGTATCTTTGCGCTTTTGAATAGCGTTCAAGTATATTAAGCGTTTCAATGATAGAGTAGTTTAGGCTTTCATAACTATTGGCATCTTGAATAAATACTTTTTCATTAGAAGTATTTTCGTTTTGACCTAAATTTTCAACTATGCGTATTAAATAGATGTCATTATTTCGGCATATTTCATATTTTCTCTTTTCTTTGCTAATTGTTTTATCTGTATGCCACGCTTTTCCGTCATACTCAATGCCAACTTTTATGCTTGGAATATAAATATCAATTTCCATTGAGTTCTTGAATATTTCCGTATAGCCATTGATAGCGTCTGCATAAATTGCTTTAACATAAAAGAATACTGCTTGCTCTGGAAATGATGTTTGTAATCTACATCTACAAATAGGACAGCCTCTGCCGTTATAACGGTTATTTATCTTTGCCTCCCAAGAATGTCCGTATTTGCATTTCCACCAAGCCCTTTGATTGCTTTGTGAACCCAAAGAAGAAGGGTTTAATGTGTTTTTTTCCCAGTCCCATTCTTGCATAAGACGGTCAACGCTTGATAAAGCCTCTGTGATTTTCCTTGCCATAGTAACTTTATTATAACAAATATTATGCTGTTTTTCAACATATCGCTGTAAAATAACTTTGCTTTGAATTATAAATTTTATGTTTTCAAAATAAAAAAACACAACCCTATTCAGTATTAGAATTAGGTTGCGGCAGGTAGCACCGTAAGGAATTTTGGGCGTGCGCCCAAAGCATCGCTTCGCTCGCGCGAATCGTAGGGATTCTCACATTTACAATAGACCACAAAGCGCCCGAAGGCTTTTGCCTTCGGGCGCTTTGTGGTGCACCATTCAAAACCTAAGTCGAACACCTATTGTTCGGGTTAGGTTTTTTTATACTTTGGTAATCTTTTAAACGGCGGTTTATGCCGCAAAAGGCTATTGACTGAAATTGCGGTGTGTTAGGCTCGTGCGCCAAAGGCAAACCAAAACCCACCTAAACGCTTTTAGGTGGGTTGCTGTGTTTCGCCCTTATTTGCCTATATACACACCGCAAGAAAAGTTTCAGTCAATAGCACTGTGGAATAAATAGCCGTTGTTCTACGGCTTTATATATACAATACAAGTTCTGTTCTCTGCGTATAAGGTTTAGTATTCGCCCATTTGTAAGTTATCATTTCAATAGTTTCCGAATAAAAAATTAGCCCCGACTGTTCGTCGTCGGGACTAATTCTAATGGGGCTATTAAATTGTATTTTAATTTTATCGTCATATAAAACTACTTGCTTTATAAGGTAGGTAATAAGCGTTTTCGGCTCGTGTAACATTTGCTCGTAAAACTCTCTGATGTCGCTTTCTTTAAACTGTACGGCTTGTTTACTGCGCTCTATGAGTATCTGTCTTTCTAATAGTTCTTGTTGCTGTTCAAGCTCTTTTAAACGCTTACTTGTTGCATTAGTTATAATACCACGCTCAACGGCATTAACCATATTGTTTATAGCCGTTTCAACCTGCTTTTGCTGTCTTGTTAAAACCTTTAAAACGGAATTTTCTTTTAACTGCATTTCTTGTATTCGCAAAAGTCCCTTTACAATATAGGTCATATTATCGGGGTTGCTTAATTCTTCAACGGCGGTATTGATAACAATATCTTCAATGACTTCCTTGCGTATCATACCTTTGTTGCAATCATTTATGCGCTTTTTTCGTCCGTTGCATTTGTAGTAATAAATTTTCGTGCCGTTCTTGGTTGTACCGCTTTCGCCGTGCATAGGCTGTCCGCAATTTCCGCATATCAATTTTTGCCGTAATAGAAAATCAATGTGTACGCTCTTTTTGCCGTACTTATTATTAGTAACTTTCGCACGGACTTTTTCGTATATGTCGGTAGGAACGATTTGCGGATACATATTGTCAATTACTTCTTCGCCGTGTTTATATACGCCCGAATACTTTTCATTACGCAAAATATTGTAAACGCTGTTTTTAACAAACGGCTTGCCTTTATATAAAATTCCTTTGTCGGTTAAGTCTTTGATTATATCTCTTACAAATACGCCGTTTGCATATTGCTTGTACATATAGCGGACTACTTCGGCATCGTTCTCGTCAACTACGATTTTCCGTCCGTCAATTTTGTAACCGTACAATACCGCACCGCCTTGATAGAAGCCTTTGCGCCGTGTTTCTTTCATTCCACGACTAACCTTTTGTGCAAGCTCGGCTGAATAGTATTGGTTCATACCTTCAAGTAAACTTTCAAGTATAATTCCTTCGGGTGTGTCGGGTATGTTTTCCATAGCGGAAAGCACCTTAACACCGTTATCTCTTAAAGTCTTTTTATGTATTGCTGTTTCGTACTTATTACGGCTAAAACGGTCTAACTTATATACAAGCACATAATCCCATTCTTTACGGTTGCTGTCTTTAAGCATTTTTTGAAAGTCTGGTCTGTTATCGTTAGTACCCGTCATAGCTCTGTCAATGTAGGTGTTGAGTATGAGAATATTGTTCCGCTGTGCGTATTCTTCACATACCCGAAGTTGTCCGTCTATGGACTGTTCTGTTTGGTTATCGCAAGAGTATCTTGCATAGATAACTGCTGTTTTCATAGTTCTTAAAACTCCTTAAATTTTATTTTGTCTTTCGACAAGGGGCGAATAAACGGAAACGCAATGGCAACTTGCTTAATCTCTTTCTGTTCGCTTACCGGTCAAGGGTTGCCGAACGGCAATGCACTTTACCCTTGACGGAAAGTGCGTTTTCGTTTACGCTCCGCCGGACGATAGACAAAATATTTACAGTCAGTTACACTTTGGCATTTCGGCTAATATTTCGGGGCTTACCTGCCCTAAAATTTCGCCGTCAACTATGCAACGAAAACTGTCAAATAAAAGTAGTTTTCTATCGTCCACGCCGTATGGGCAAGCAACATCATCATCAAGAATGTCCGACCTTGTATAAGTGGGTAGTTTACCGCCGTAAACTAATTTCTCGCCCGACTTCTCTATGTATTTGAGTAGATATTTTACGGACTGCGTTATATCAAGCGGTATTTCAATAGGCTTGAAATCGTTACGCCCGAACTCTTTTAAAAAGTGTCTGTTTTGATAAGTTACCTGCATACGGTGGCTTTTCGTGCTGTAATCTTTAACTTCCACAATTTTGCCTATCATTTGTGGTATGTAAAAAATTCCGTGAAAATGTAATCTGTCTGTTTCGGGCGCACGTTCCCAAACGCCGATATATTTCCAACCGTTACGGCTTACGGCGTGTTTTAAAGTATTTCGCAATTTCTTTTTAAAGGTTTCTTCCGTGTGTAGGGCGTTATCGTATGTAAAAGTTACAAAATAGTGCCATTCGGCTTGCGTGTAAATCTTTCGCCATAGCCTTGTATTGCGCTTATAAGCGTTGATTTTCTTTCGCTCAATATTCTGCGATACAAATTCCTTTAATTGCTCGGCAGTTTGAAATTCGCCCTGCAACTTTTCTTTGATATACTTTTTCCGCTCTCGCTTGGGTAATGCTTGGCTTTCTGAATACGCCGTTTCAAATTTATCTTTCGGTGTAGGTGGCGGTGTTCCGTCCGTCTTTGGTTTAGTGGTGGGTTTGGGTTTTGACTTGCGCCGTTTTCGCTTACCGCTTGGAAAGTTTTCAGGCGGTATTGCTATGTAATGACTTCCGTCAAAATAGACTTTTGTTTCTCTGTAGGGCATAAATAAAACTCCTTATTTCTCTTTTTGCTCTTTTAATTCTTTAATGCGTGCCAAAAGCGTTTCAAAAAATGTCTGCTGTTCAGCTTCGGGCAACGCTGCAACGTTAGGCTCGCCTATCGTTTCAATTTCTAATTCTGTTTTCAGCACTTTTGGCACCTCCTTAATTTTTTTGCGGTTTTCATTATAAACATTTAAAAACACGGATACCACCGCCATAGCACCGCAAATACCACGCATTTGCTACGCAAAAAAACGACTTTACACCGCCATAATCACGCATTGCTTCGGTTGCTTGTGTGGTATGTTTATAACACTCAATGTGGCAGGGTAATTGCCACATTAAAAAACTTTTCATATCTTTCAGGACAAAAAATTTCAAATTACAACCTTTGGAAGATAAATATCAGTAAAAAATTTTTCCTTACATATCTTTAAGGACAAAAATTTGCGAAAAGTCGTATGTTTTTCTGTGCAGGAACCAAACATTTGCAGGGCAGAAAACCAACATTGCCACACATTTTCGGGCATAAACGGCGGTTTTCGGTCAAGGGCAAAAGCCTTTCAAAATAAAAAAAATAACCCTATGCTAAAAAAGCATAAGGTTAAAAAATAAGCCGCCGCAAGGGGAACGGCGAATCGCCAAGCGGTTTAGCGGCGAACGCCGTCCCTGCGGCGTTTTTATCTTACTTTTTTATTAGGTTTTTTTCTTTTGTGGCGGGTGCTTGACGGCGCACGAAGTGCGCCGCTCGTTATATCAAGCACCCGCCACAGTGCCAAAGTTATGCAACGTCTTTTTTCTGTTGTATAGTTGATATTCCAAACATATTTGTATTTAATCCAACAAAAATTCTCTTTAAAATATCCGCTTCTTGTTCGTTAGAAAAATTATTATATGATAATAAAGTATCTTTTATTTCGTCTTTATCATCTTCTTTTAAAAAATCCCTTCTTGCTGGTGTTCCTGCATTCACTGAAAATACAATTAAAGTAGCGCTGCTATTTACAAGTCTGTTATTAATAGCCTGCCACCATACTGTATCAGTTTCACCCAATGACATACCAAAAATACAAATTAAATCAGCTTCTGCAATTAGTCTAAGACATCTATCATCACGCAATGTTCCAGCATTTTTATTCATTTCTGGCTTCACGATACATCTTAAAATTCTTTTATCCTTTCTTAATTCCTCATTATTTAGCTGTAAAATATCATTTACTCCTAAAATCATATTACTTTCTGTTGTCCCGTGTATATGCTCTACTGAATTAAGTGTATTTGCAAATCTACTATTACTATATGTATGAGTACCAATCTGCTTTTTCTCATTTTCATATTCATAAATTTTTTCAAATGTATCGGTATAGTTAAAAGTAATAATATCAGCTACATAATTACCTAAATCATATCTCTTTTTAAATTCATAAAAATCTCTTTTTTCTCTTTCATTTAAATATTTATTTGGAAAAAACAAATCTTCATTTATTTTATTTCTATCTTCTTCGGATAAATTGAATTCAGTTTTTTGCAAATTAATATACCTTGCTAAATTGTCTTGAATATCAATTAATAAATCTCTAAAATCCAGAGCCGTTGCTTTGGAAAAATGCTCTGCATATTCGCCTAATACCAACTCTAAATCAGCCCATTGCTCTATATCCTTATTTTTCGCTAACGCTTCTTTAAATTCTTTTATTGTTTCGGTAGGACTATTTTGTTCAAGATAATAATCATAAAAATGTCTAAATCTTGTTTTAAGCCCTAAATTAATATCAAAACCGTTTCCAATTAAATATACTATTTTCATTTGTCTTTCCTTTAAATTTTACTTCGTCAATTCCTTGTACATTTTCATTAGTTCAGCTACGCACTCGCTTTCAGTGTTAAGCTTGCCCCAAAAACCGTAAGCTTCCATAACAGCTTTATCGTTGTTTCTATGTGCAATACGTAATTCATATGGCATTGTTGCTTCGTCATATAAATCAGCAAGTGAACAGTCGGGGTATAATGCACGGGCGTCTAAAATTGCCTGTGCCGTTTGCTCTATTTTCGCTTTCTGTTCAGCAGTAGGGTTGCACCAAGGGAAATTATTATAGACAACATTTATAGAATAACAATACCTTGTTTCTAATCTACCACACACAGCATTTACCCAAGCCATATGCACATTTGAAGTAAGAACGCCAAAATGATAAAGTGTTGCATTCTCGCTTATCTTTACACGATTACTACATAGAATATCAGGCGTCATAAATCCCATAGGTATATATTTTCTTTTTTCAGAGCTTATTTCAGGAATTACAATATATTTACCTTTGGGAAAGTTCTCAACTTGAAATCGAGTAGGCTTATCAGCAAGTTTCAATGTTGAAGTACGCTTACTTTTTAGCCTAAAATCTCTTACAGCCTGTACTCTTTTTAAGCATTCAGGCATTTTGCGTAATTCATTAGGCGGACATTCGCCAAGCCATAAGCAATAACGAAAATATCTATTAATAAACTCGTCTGCACCAAGCCAAGGTCTAAACCATTTTCCCGCTTGTGGCTCTTTCTTTAAAAATTCTTTCATTTCTTCTTCGGTAAACAGATAATAACCACCATCAATAGGTTGATTACCTATCCCAAGTTTAGGAATTTTGCATAAGGTGTTTGCTCGGCTTTCAACGAAAGCATTATCAGCATTCACCAAATAACCGTTTATGTTTTCTACAACCTGCGGACGGTCTGACGAATAAATTATTTTTGGTTTAGTATTAGGTGCAACGCTGAAACCTATAATAACACAATGAACGTGTGCTTTAATGCTTGCTTCGCTATCCCAACGAAAAGTACGGTGGGCAAAATCAATATGTACACCGTTTTCAAATAACGGCTTCCATAAGTTCGCAACGCTTTCGCCCTGTGAAACTGAATTAGTAGAAACAAGCGCACAACGGATAGAAGTACTCTTAATTAAATCAGTGCATTTTTTATACCAACACGCAACGTAGTCAAGATTACCTGCATTTTTCCAACTACTTCCAAAAACTGCATTTAAATCTTCCTTTTGTTCTGCGCTCATAAGCCTTGCGCCAACAAACGGCGGATTACCCATAATGTAGTTTAACTTGTGTTTAGGCGCAACTTCTTCCCAATTAAGGCGTAAGGCGTTGCCTTCCGTTATATTTGTATAAGATTTGAGCGGCAGGAAATCGAGAGCAATACGTACAATTTCTTCCGTTTCTTTCATCATTTGGCTTTCGGCTATCCAAAGTGCAGTTTTAGCAACAGTTACGGCAAAGTCATTTATTTCAATTCCGTAAAATTGCCCTATTGAAACTTTAATAATACCGCCTGTTTCAAGGCGTATTTGTCCGCCAAGTTGTAATTGCAAAGCTTCATTTTCAAGACGGCGCAAAGAGAGATATGTTTCAGTTAAGAAATTACCTGAACCGCAAGCTGGGTCAAAGAAAGTAAGTGAAGCGAGTTTATTTCTAAAATCTTCAAGCCGTTTATTCCGTGTGCGGTCAACTTGTATGGACTTTATATCCTGTAATTCCGCTTTAAGCTCGTCCAAGAACAGCGGGTCAATAACCTTATGGATATTTTCAATAGAAGTATAGTGCATACCGCCTGAACGCCTTGTTTCAGGGTTTAAAGTGCTTTCAAATACTGCGCCGAAAATTGTAGGGCTTATGTCTTTCCAATCAAAATCTTCGCTTGCGTTCTTTAAAAGCAGGTTGACTATTTTTTCATTAAAGTTTGGAATTTCAATATCTTCTTCGGCAAAAAGTCCGCCGTTCACATAGGGGAAAGAAGCTAAATCTTTCTTCATATATTTATCACGGCGTTCAATAGGGGTATTAAGCACGTTGAAAAGTTTTATCAGAGCTTCCCTTACGTCGTCAATGTCCTTATCGGCAACTGCTTTAAGGTAATTATGGAATTTTAAATGTTCGCCAAACAAACCGCTATCTTCGGCATATAAACAGAATACAAGCCGAACGCAAAGCATATTAAGACTTTTTAATGTGCTTTCGCTTTCGGGGTTATCGTATTGTTTAAGTATTTCGTTGTAAAGCTCGCCGACAATTTCACCTGCTTTCAAGGAAATTTCCATTTCCTTTTTTATAAGCTCGCTTCCTGTATCAACTATAAATTTCAAACGTGATATTTCATTCGGCAAATCTTTAAGCATTATGCTTTCAGGCTCACCGTTGCGATTATTCATATCATAAATTAAAATCTCTTTAAAGTTGCAGGTTAAAATATAGCGTGGATATTCTTTATAAGGCAGACTATTTGCGTATTGTTTAGCTTGCTCATAGGGGGTATAAACTTCGCCGTTAGACTGTCTATAACCTTTCTTTAAATCAATATCCGCACTTTTTTGTTCAATAAGCACCTTTGTAGAGCCGATATAGCCGTCTATAAAGTGGGTTTTATCCGTCTTTTCGTCTTTTACAGGCTTTTCAAATTCTATTATCTGTTCGGGTTTTTCTACGCCGAAAACATTGCTCAAAAGCGAACGCCAAAATGATTGACTTTCGCCCTTTTCATAGCCTTTATTTTTCCAATACTCTGCAAACTCTTTGGCTGCTTTCTTTTGTTCTAATTCTGTCATAAAAATGCCTCGTAAAATTAACCTTTGCCTGTTTCAATTAGCAATTTATAGGTAAGATATTCCATAAGACTGTTTAAATTGTTCTTTAACATTTCGTCTGTTGCGTATTGATACGGCACAAAATTCGGATTTAATGGCGAGTTCACTACTGCAACTTTTTCGTCTTTGCTCTTATGTTTTTCTATAATTTGCATAGCCTTATACTGATTAAACGGCTTTTCATTAAGTACGTCTTTAATATCTTGAATACCTTTTTCTAATTCTGCAATTTCATTTACATTCATAAACATACCTGTTTTTTTCATATTATAGCAAATTTGCAGGTATATGGCAATATTTGGAAAATAAAATTAGTGCAAGATTTTTGCAGTTTTGATATTTTTTCAGACATAAAAAAAGAACGCAAGTCGGGGTGTTCGACTTACGTTCGGAATGGTGCACCGTAAGGAATTCGAATCCCTAGCCTTTGGTTCCGTAGACCAACGCTCTATCCAGTTGAGCTAACGGTGCGTAAATTGCTTATTAAATTTTTAACAAAAGGCAAAAGCCTTTGTTATGCACTTCATAAGACCAACGACTCTATCCAGCCAAAGCTAACGGTGCATATAAGCTAAACCGCTGTTTTAAACAGCTTAATTATTATATTAAATAACTTTTTCTTTGTCAAACGATTTAATAAGGACGGTTTAAAAAAATAATACCCTTTGAATATTAAATAATGTATTGCAATACTATTAAAATTGTGATATAATATTGAAGTATACTAATATTCGGAGAAGCTTATGGCAAAAGCTTTGTTTTTAAAACTTAAGGAATCGCTTATATCGGTTTTACCGGTTACGGCGATTGTGCTTATAATTTCGTTTACACCGCTCGTTAATCTGACCACGACCGAAACGGTGGCTTTCGTCGTATCTGCGGTACTGCTGATTTTGGGAATAGGTCTTTTCAACCTCGGTGCCGACCTTGCAATGACGCCTATGGGCGGTCACGTCGGCTCGGGTCTTACAAAGTCCAAAAAAGTATTCGTGCTTATTGCCGTATGCTTCGTTATGGGACTTTTAATAACTATTGCCGAGCCCGATTTGTCCGTACTTGCAAATCAGGTTAAGGACATAATGCCGGGCAAGGGCGACGTAAGCAAATGGATACTTATAATAACCGTCGGCCTCGGCGTGGGTATCTTCCTCGTCCTTGCGGTTTTGAAGATAGTATTCAAAAAAGACTTATCAATGCTTTTGATGTTCTTCTATATGATGCTGTTTGCCTTCTGCGCAATGTTGGCTGAAAGCGGCAAATACGGACTTTTGCCCCTTTCGTTCGACTCAGGCGGAGTTACGACGGGTCCCATAACCGTTCCGTTTATTATGGCGCTCGGCGTGGGTATTTCGTCAACGATAGGCGGACGGCACGCAAACGAAAACAGCTTCGGTCTGATTGCGCTTTGCTCGGTAGGTCCCATTATCGCGGTTATGATGCTGTCGATGACGACGCAGGGCAGTCTTGAAGCATACAACACCGATATCTACGCAATAGAAAATTATCTCGGCTCTCACCTCGGACTTCTCATCGGCGGAAAGATTAAGGACGTTTTACTCGCACTCGGGTTAATCGTCGTATTCTTCCTTATTTTACAGTTCACCGTGTTAAAGCTTCCCAAAAAGAAGCTTATCCAGATAGCAATAGGAATTTTATATACCTTCCTGGGACTTGTGATTTTCCTTGTTGCCGTGGAAGTCGGCTTTATGCCGATAGGCTATAAGATAGGCAAACAGATTGCCGAGTATAACGAAGCACTGCTTGTGGTATTCGGTTTCGTTCTCGGTATGGTAGTCGTACTTGCCGAGCCTGCCGTTCACGTTCTGAACAAGCAGGTCGAAGAAATTACCGGCGGCGGAGTTAAGAAAATCGAAATGCTCGTCGCGCTTTCGATAGCGGTGGGAATTTCTATAGGGCTTTCGCTTATAAGGATGATTTTCAAATTCTCTATTCTTTATTATCTTATTCCCGGCTATCTTATCTCCCTCGGCTTGTCGTTCTTCGTGCCTAAAATTTATACGGGTATCGCGTTCGACTCGGGCGGAGTTGCCAGCGGTCCGTTGACTTCGAGCTTTATCCTTCCGCTTGTAATCGGCGCGTGCGGCTCGGTTTGGGGCAACGACAGTATTTACAGCCTTGCCTACGGCGTAGTCGCAATGGTTGCAATGACCCCCCTTATCACTATTCAGGCGCTTGGTTTCAAAGCGGTAATGTCGGCAAAGGTGCGTCAGCAGATTATAATGAAGCGCATACTTTCCGCCGACGACGAGCAGATTATTTATTTCAAGTAGGAGTTAATTATGGCGGATAAAAAAGCCGTTAAACAAAAAATTGCAGAGGACAGAAAAGCCGTAAAGCAAAAAGTTGCCGCGGCGAAGAAAAACGTCAAGGAAAAGATTTCCAAAAAGATTGCGGCAAACCCCAACGCGGTTACTTCGAACAGGCTTAAGCTTTTGGTAACAATAGTTTCAAGACCGAAAGCCGATTACTTTACGGACGTTTTACAGGCGTTCGAAGTAAACCTGCAAACTGTGCTTATGGCGCAGGGTACCGCAAACGCAAAAACGCTTAGCTTACTCGGTCTTGCCGACACCGACAAGGCGGTAATTTTAAGCGTGATACAGGAAAACAAGGTGCCCGACGCTTTAAGCGTGTTGGAGGAAAAGTTCAACACCATTAAGGACGGCAAGGGCGTTGCGTGGACCGTTCCACTATCAAGCGTTATCGGAACGCTCATTTACAGATTTTTAAGCAACAATAAAACGGCGGTCAAGGAGAAGCAAAATGGATAAATACGAAATGATTATGTGCATAGTAAACGCAGGGTTTTCCGAAACCGTAATGGACGCGGCTAAGGAAGTAGGCGCGCGCGGCGGCACGGTTATTCACGCAAGAGGCACGGCGAACAAGGAAGCCGAGCAGTTCTTCCAGATTTATATTCAGCCCGATAAGGAAATCGTAATGATACTCGTCCCCGAAAAGATAAAGGACGACGTTCTGCACGCGGTTTACCAACACGCAGGGTTAAAAACGGAAGGTCACGGCATTGCCTTTGCAGTTCCCGTTGACGACGTCGTGGGAATTACCCCCGCAACTCCCCAAGCTCCCGCCGAAGAAGGCGCGAAAACCGAGGAAGCACCCAAAGCGGAATAAATATAAAATTTTAAGCGTTTCTGTTTTAAACGAAAGGCTCTTGCCCAAATGGGCAAGAGCCTTTTAAACTATTATAAATTGAAATTTAATAGATTTTTTAAAACGGTCAACCTTGGATTTCTATACGTTTACTATAAACCACGTAATGCGGCGGTAAAATTCCCGATTCGTCTTCATCATCTGATCCGCATTCAAAAAATCTATATTGTTCTGCTGCCTCATCGTAATGTGAATAACTATTATCAATTATGATTTGAATAACTACACCGTTGTCTAAAGTAATTGTTGCATCAAATAACGCATTTACTTCGACTGAAACGACTAAGCCGCCCTCTATTTCAGGCTTAAATTTTTTGAGATTGTACATAAAATCATTTTTCTCATCATGTTCGCCGTCCCATGATTGATAATCGTACGTTGTAACAAGAATATCGTCATTTTTAATTATTCTTGTAAGGCACTGCGCATGTAATGAATAACTCACGTCACTATTCCCGAAATTAAACATGGGCATATTGCAAGCGTATCCGATGACGGTTAAACGTAAGCCCACTATTTTTCTAATCAAGTTTTCTAATTCAAAAGAATTCATGTTTTTATTCCTTAAATCATTTTTAATCGTACGGTAATTATAGCATATATGATATCAAAATTCAAGCGGTTGGCGGTAACGCTTGTCGCATAGCGCAAGTGTAGCTCACTACAATTATCGCGCTTCGTTTCACGTTCGCCCTGTGGAGCTTTTGCCTACACTGCAACTAAAACAAGAGAAAAGCGCGGCTTTAGCCGCGCCTTTATATTATATGGATTATATTTTAACCTTGCCGATTTTGTTTGCCTTTAAGTCCGCGTTCCAGATATTTTCGTTTGCAAACTGCACGGCGTAGTTTATGTTTTCTTCAAGCTCCTCGCCGTAAATACAGAGGTACACCTCGTACTCCCCTTCCGTCAAATCGATTTCAATCGAATAATTAAGCTCGCCCTGACCGATAAAGTCCGCGACCGACTTTTCGGCGGCAACCTCTCCGTCCCTGACGAACAAAAGCTTTGCGTGCTTTGATTTGTTCATATTGCCGAAGCCGCGGTTTTCGACTTTCAGCTTTATATTCAGATTGTCCGAATTATAAAACTCGCTGTCGGTTACCACGAAGCGGTAGCCCATTCTGTTTTCTATGTAATTGAACGCCGTTTTGCCGTAGTACAGACTTTCGTTTCCGCACTCCTTGGTGTAGGTGCTGTTCTTCCATTTTTCTATGACCTGACCGTTCCACTCAATATTTAAATAGCTTAAATGCAGCTTGAACATTTCTGGCAGGCACTTATCTATATCGTGAAAAGTACTGTTTGGAATTACCACTTCGCCGCCGTATGGCAGGTGGTCGGTCTGTCCGCATAAAAATTCAACGTCCAGCTCTCTGTTGGAATACGTGCCGAGGTCATTGCCCGAGCCGAGATAACCGTCGTTGAAAAGCCCCAATCTGTAAGTCAAATCGTCCTTTGTTATTTCAACGTCCTGCGCGGTGTTGACATTCACGCCGAGATAATCGTAAATCATTTTGGGCGTTCTTACAAGCACGGGTATATCGTCCGTCATATTTAAAAAGCGGTCGATAATAGCGTTAAAGGTATCTTTATTTGCAATCGCGCTGGAGTGCATTTCACCCCAAGGGCCTACAAGCCCCGCCTCTATCGCGGTCACGGTGCTTTCATAATTATTTAACACTACACAGACCTGCTCGATATGCCTTTGAATAAGGCTTAAAGAAGGCTCTGCATCTTTTTTGCCGCCGTAACCTGCGTCGTACGCAAAACGCACCACGGCGTTCTTTCCGTTCGCTTTAAGCGCCGCTAAAACGCCGTTTAAGCCCTTTAAGGCTTCTTCCGTAAGTTCACCGTCCGCACCGCCGCCGTTGGTTGAAAACGCGCTTATGTCCGTGCGCAGGTGGTAGAGTTGGGTTGACTGAGTGATTATGTTCTTATTCCACGTTGCGCCGTCCGCTGTCATTTTCACGTAAATCGGGCGGTAAAAGCCTTGGTCGGGGTTGTTGATTTTTTCCGTTGTTTCCGTGTAGGAAATTTCCTGCCGCGTCCACTCGGTCGTCGGCGGAAGCTCGCCTCCCGTTTCTTCTTCTGAGGAATTACCGTTATTTTTACATTTAATCGCAAAGGTTAATATCGCGGTTATTGCAAGCATGCCGATAAGAACGGCTAAACAGATAGTTATAATAGTCTTTTTCATAATGAATTTATTTTATCACCGCGCAAAAAATTTTGCAAGCGGACGAACTTTAAAACATTTTGTGCAAATTGTTCATTTAATGTTTAAATATACAAAATTTTGAATATTTATAAATTTTATACATAAAATCGCTTTACAGTTTGAAAGTATAGTGATATGATAAACGCTGTAAATAAAAACAAAGAGGTTTTAAAAATGAAAAAGTTACTTTTAGGCTTAACGGCTGCGGCTATCGCGGCGGCTTCAACACTTGCATTTACCGGATGCAATAACTCGGACAAGATTTACGTTGCAACCAACGTTCCCTTCGCTCCCTTCGAATACGAAGATTTGGACAGCGGAAAAATCATCGGCGTTGACGTTGAAATCATGAACAAAGTCGGCGAAAAGCTCGGCAAAGACGTTGTTTTCGAGAACATGCAGTTCGAATACATTATCGATAACGTATCCTCCGGCAAGCAGTATGACTGCGGCGCGGCAGGTTTAACCATTACCGACGAAAGGAAAGAGCTTGTAGACTTCTCCAACCCCTACTTCGTTTCCGTTCAGTACGTAGTTTATAAAAACGGCGCATTTACCGCCGACCAGATAAAGAAAGACGGTGACACGAGCTACGTTTTATGGAACGAGCTTGCAGGGAAGAACATCGGCGTACAGCGCAACACCACGGGTGACATTTACGTCAGCGACGAAATCGACGGCGGCGTACTTAAAGACACTAACTCGGACTGCACTCCTTACGACGACGTTATGGTAGCCGTTCAGGCAATAGCTTCGAACGCGGTTGACGTGGTCGTTATCGATAAGCTTCCCGCACAGTACGTTGTACAGAACTCTACGGGTTATAGCTGCGTTGCACTTTACTACGCAGGCGAAAACGGCGAAGCTGACGAGCCGACTTCCGAAGAATACGCAATCGCCGTAACCAAGGGCAACACCGAGCTTCTGAACGCTATCAACGAAGTTCTGGCAGACCTTGGCGAAGAAGGAATTAACGCACTCGTTTCCAAATACCTCGGTATAGCGTAAAATTTAAAAATCAATTTTGCGGGGACCGCTTTTGCCGCGGTTCCCGAATTTTTTGAAGGTTAATATATGCAAAATTATATTTTAGCTAACGTGTTTACGCAGATAGGCAAAATATTTTCCACGCAGAAATATATGAAGTACGTGTGGCGCGGACTCGGGAACACCGTTTACATTTCGATTTGCGCCGCATTAATAGGTATTTTTCTCGGCACTCTCGTTGCACTTGTAAAAATACAGCCCAAAAGCAAAGCGTGGACTGTGCCTAAAATTATCTGCGAAGCCTACACCACCATTATCCGCGGTACGCCTATGGCGCTGCAGCTTTTCATTATGGCTTTCGCGGTATTCGCAATACGCGGCTTCCCCCTTGCCATAACCGCTATTATCGCGTTCGGCATAAACAGCGGCGCATACGTTTCCGAAAACATAAGGGCGGGTATTCTTTCCGTTGATAAAGGACAAACCGAAGCAGGGCGCGCGCTGGGCGTTTCAAGCGGTTTCACGATGATGAGAATTGTAATACCTCAGGGTATGAAAAACGTTATCCCCAGCGTCGGCAACGAGCTTATAGCGCTTATCAAGGAAACTTCGATAGTGAGTATGGTCGGAACGGTTTACGACCTGACTTACGTTTCCAAGCTTTTAGGCGCCCCGAACGAGCTTGCAACTTACCTTGCGCCTATGCTCGTTTCCGCGGCGTTCTACCTTTTAATCGTGTACGCGCTTACTCTTGCAATCAAGCTTATTGAAAGGAGGTTGAGAAAGAGTGAAAAACGCTAAGAAAGAAAAATTCATTAAATCGCAAAAGACCCCCGTCGAGCCTTACGACGAAAAGGCTTTGCTCGAAGTTCAGCATCTGACAAAATGCTTCGGCGAGCTGAAAGTTTTAAACGACATAAGCGAAAAGATTTACGAGGGCGAAAAGATTGCGATTATCGGACCTTCGGGAAGCGGCAAAAGCACGTTTTTGCGCTGTCTGAACGTTTTGGAAGACCCGACGGACGGATATATCTTCTTCGAGGGAAATAACCTCTGCAACCTTAAAGTGGACATAAATTTACAGCGCCGCAGAATGGGCATGGTGTTCCAGCACTTCAACCTGTTCAACAATATGAGCGTGCTGAAAAACATCACCCTTGCGCCCGTGTACGTCGGTATGCACGATTTACGCAGGATAAAGCTGAAAAACTTTAAAACCAAGCTTTTAAACCTTTTCAAAAGCAAGGATAAAAAAGCGCCGCTTGAAGAAATTTCAAAGTCGGCAAAGGAAATCAAAGCCGAAGCCAAGGCGAACGCAATGCGCCTTTTAGAGCGCATAGGGCTTGCCGACAAAGCCGACGTTTACCCCTCCACTCTTTCGGGCGGACAAAAGCAGAGAATTGCAATCGTCCGCGCGCTTGCGATGAATCCCAAGGTTATGCTGTTTGACGAGCCGACTTCCGCGCTCGACCCCGAAATGGTAGGCGAAGTTTTAGCGCTCATTAAAGAGGTTGCAAGCGAGGGAATGACTATGGTAATCGTTACCCACGAAATGAACTTCGCCCGCGAAGTTGCGACGCGCGTGCTGTTTATGGACGGCGGAAAGATAACCGAGCAGGGCGCACCCGATAAAATTTTCGGCGCACCCGAAAGCGACAGACTTAAAGACTTCTTATCAAAGGTATTGTAATTTATTTATAAAAAAATTGCCGCCCTCCGCAAACTTCCGCATTTTAATGGCTTGGGCATGGGAGGGGGTG